>JAJZRV010000026.1 GCA_021850135.1 Pseudomonadota bacterium | reverse complement strand
AGCTACGAATGGGCGTCAGCCCTGAGACGGAATATGTTCCCTCCCTCCTGGTGGGGGTAGTGATCCACTTGGGAGAAACCCAGTCTCCCTTTGCGAGATCGGTTTTCGCGCTGTTAGCACTCCATCGAATACGAAAGCAGGCCTGATCTGTATAGATCAGGCCTGCAAACCTGAACCAGTCCACATCCAGTTGATCGCAGGCAAGGTAATTCAATCGGTACACCCGTGGCAGGGGTGCCTGCAATGCGGGGGTGAGCTCGAAAGGATCGATGGGGGCTTTCTTCAAGATATGGAGTGACATGGGGTATTCCTCTGCATAAAATCGTCCTGGGTATCGCAATGACGCGTTGTGCATCAAATTGCCATTCTGAATGACATTATACAGGAGAAAATGACATATGCAAGAACTATATGTTATTCTGCACGACATATTGTTTGGAGAGGCGCCATGATCAAATGCCATCTGAGCCGCCTCATGGGCGAGCGCAAGATGAAAATCACGGAAGTGGCGCGCGCTGCAGGGCTTCACCGCAATACCGTGACCCTGCTCTACGACGAGAAGGCAGTTCGCGTGGACCTTGATACCATGGAACGCCTCTGTGAATTGTTCGAATGCCAGGTGAGCGACTTGTTCCAATACATCCCAACAAAAGCCGGAAAGAAGAACTGATCCGGAATTGGACCTGTCGCCCGGCAATACACCGACTGAGGAACACGATGACCATACGCATCGACCAGGTACGCCAGAAAGGGGACCTTTGGGAATTCGATATCAAGGGCATTCAAGGTCAGGGGGTTTATGGCTCCCTGGTTACCGGAGACGATGGGAGAGGTTTGTACATCAAGCATCTCCGGTTTGACTTGCCCAGCCCCCCTTGCTTTGAGAGGGAAGATCTGGTTTCACCAGAAACCTTCCATATCCCGACGGGTGCTTCGCCGGCAGAGGCCTCCCGATTGGTGGCGCAGGCCCTTGTGGGGCTGGGATGGGGGCCTGAGGTGGATCGGCATAACCGTCTGTTGCAGCAAACCTAATTCCTTGCGCTGTCTGCGTCTCGAAGATTTCAGCCACGAGGTCGAGTAACCCCTGGCTGCTTAGGATTCCCTAATCCACCCTGCTGAATTTGTACCTTCGGTGGGCTGGAACGTAACGTTTCCACGCGTCAATCCAGTTCGAGCTGATTTCCTGTTGGGCCCGGACCAGGGGGAGTTCTCCCGAACAGACCATTTTGTACAGCACGAATTCCAGTTGATCCTTCTTTGACGCACCCCATTCGCCTTGACGGGGTTCCGGCCAGAGATTGCGTTCATCGGTGGGGTTGCCACCAATGGATAAGGGGATCAGATGGTCTTCCTCATAGTGTTTTGGGTTTCGGTCTGAATAGCCGTATTCCCGCAGTTGGCGCTTTTTGAGGCGGTTCGTGTAATAGGCGGGTGGTCTTACCGTCTTGGTGTAACCCCGCACGCAGACGGTGTTCTGGATATTTTCCTGGGTGATGGCTGGATCTATGGCCCCAGGTGTCATGGTGGGGTCGGGCAAGTCGCCAGCCGACGCCGATATGGAAAGAAAAGTCAGGAGGAGAAGTGTGGGAGCGCGTTTCATGACGGATGATTCGAAAATGGTTGTCTGGAATGGGGGCCAATATCCTGGGTCCAACTCAATTTTAAAAGTAAAGTGATACGTGATTTTGACTGATGAGAGAAAAGATTGCGACGGATCTTTACGATCCTGACAATTCCTGACCTTAGGCGAATCCATCTGGAGTTACCCTGAACAATTTTCAGGGGTGTTGCCATGTTTGAAATGGAGCTCATCGAACGCTTTCCTCTTGATATTGCCGCAGAGGTTGTCATTTTGTTGCGACGTCTCGCATACCTCAAAGCACTGGTCGTGGGAGTGACGGATACCCAGGAGATTGCTTGGCGTGATGTGAGCAGCCGCGAGCGGTTCCTTGAGCAGTTGTGCATGATTCTGGAAGTAGATGCTCCACAGAATCAAGACCAGCATCCAGCGCTGCACTAGTCCAGAGCGACCCGCTCCAATATTTCCGGGCTATCGTTCTTCGGGCTGTTAACGCGTGTACTGATAGGGTAGGTCTCCATTCTATCTGACGGATAAGATTCGATCAGGGGCTGGATCTTCGCGGTATCGGTGAGCTGCGGATCTAGCCAGGCATCATAATGCTCTGGCTTGATGATGACCGGCATGCGGTCGTGGATGCCAGCCATCAATTCGTTGGCGACGGTGGTCAGAATCGTGAAGGTGAGCAAATCTGCCCCAGGCGTACCCCAATGTTCTAGCAAACCTCCCATGCCGAAGGGAGCCCCATCATTCATGTGGATGAGGTAGGGCTGCTTGCGACCAGCCCTGGTTTGCCATTCATAGAAGCAGTCTGCGGGAACAAGAATCCGGCTCTTGCGATAGGCCTGCCTGAACATGGGTCTTGTCGCCACCGTTTCCGCCTTTGCGTTGATGGGGCGGCGTAGTTTCTCCAGTTCCTTCGCCCATGAAGGAACCAGACCCCACTGGGCAAGTGCCAGCATTCTGGCGCCCTCTGCAACGCGCACCACAGGGACTTCTTGACTTGGCGCTATGTTGTAGCGGGGTTCCAGAGCCATGGGGTTACTGGTTCCGAATTGTTCCTGGATTTGTCTGGATGGGGCGTGTAAGGCAAAGCGACCGCACATGAGTGCCTCTTGCGTCCAGTATTGAATACTGTGACAATAATCAAATGACATCAGAAAAACCCACCCGCGGCGGATCGCGCCCCGGCGCCGGTCGCAAGCCCGGCACCGGCCTCTACGGCGAACCCACCCAGACCCTGCGCCTGCCGGTCAGCAGCGTGCCCGTGGTCAAGGATTTCCTCGCAGCTTATCAGGCAAGGCATCGTCCCGGGCGCTTTCCGCCCGCAATCGACGTGTGTGCATCCGCGCAGAACCCTGTCCGCATGAAACTCCCGCTCTTTGGCACCCGGGTTCCCGCCGGTTTTCCGTCTCCCGCAGACGACTACATGGAAGCCACCCTCGATCTGAACGAATACCTGGTGCAAGATCGCCACACCACCTATTTCGTGAAGGTCAAAGGCCACTCCATGACCGGGGCCGGTATCTTCGATGGCGACATGCTGGTGGTGAACCGAGCCCTGGAACCTCTCCCCGGCAAGATCATCGTGGCGGTGGTGGATGGCGAGTTGACGGTCAAGCGCCTTGCCTTTGAAAACGGCCGCCCCGTCCTCCAGGCCCAGAACCCCCATTTCAAGGACATCGTGCTGAAGGACACTCAGGAGTTGCAATGCTGGGGCGTCGTCACATCCACCATCCGCAAGCTCGTCTGACATGGCCCCGGTGGCCCTGGTGGACTGCAACAACTTCTATGCTTCCTGCGAGCGTGCATTCAACCCAAAGCTGGAAGGCAAGCCCATCGTGGTGTTGAGCAACAACGATGGCTGCGTCGTGGCCCGCAGCAATGAGGTCAAAGCTTTGGGCATTCCCATGGGGGAGCCCTGGTTCAAGATCGAGAAGGAGGCCAAGCGCCACGGCATCGTGGCCTACTCCAGCAACTATGCCTTGTACGGCGACATGTCCGCCCGGGTAATGGGACTGCTGGGACGCTTTTCACCCCGGCAGGAAATCTATTCCATTGATGAATGCTTCCTGGGCCTGGAGGGATTCGGGACAAGGGATCTGACAGCCTATTGCCAGACCATCCGCCAGCAGGTCAGACAGGGCACGGGCATTCCGGTGAGTGTCGGCATTGCCGCCACCAAAACCTTGGCCAAGCTGGCCAACCATGTGGCCAAGAAACGGCCGGGTTATGACGGGGTGTGCGATTTTGGGAGACTCACCCCTGGTGAGCTGAACACGCTGCTGGACGAAATCGGGGTTTCCGAGGTATGGGGCGTTGGGCGCAGGATCGCCCGGCGACTGGAAGTCATGGGAATCACCACGGTGCAGCAGTTGCGCTCTGCAGATTGCCGGTGGATCCGCCAGCAGTTTTCTGTCACGCTGGAACGCACGGTATCAGAACTGAACGGCATTGCCTGCATCGAGATTGAGGAAGAGGCGCCCAATAAGCAGCAGATCATCTCCAGCCGCAGCTTTGGCAAACCCGTGGAGACACTTCAGGAGCTTTCAGAAGCAGTGTGTAGCTACACGACACGGGCTGCGGAGAAACTGCGAAGCCAGGAATCGGTGGCAGGCAGCATCGGGGTCTATATCCTCACCAATTCCTTCAAGCCTCAAGAGCCACAGTATCAGCGTTCCCAGATGGTGCCCTTACCCACCCCGACCGACGACACCAGGCAGCTTGCCCAGGCGGCGCTCAGGGGGTTGAAGCACATCTTCAAGCCAGGGTTTCGTTACAAGAAGGCCGGCATCATGCTCCTGGGCCTGGAGCCCAAAGCCCATCGGCCCCGGACCCTCTTTGATGACCCGGCAGCTGATTCCCGCTCGGCACGGCTCATGCAGGTCATGGATGTCATCAACACACGCATGGGGCAGGACACCCTGAAGATTGCAGCCAATGGCATCGAGCGGTCCTGGAAAATGCGACGTGGCATGCAGTCACCCAGGTTCACCACGGACTGGAATGAGATCCCGAATGTCAGGGCGTGACCGAGTTCAAAACGAAAACTAAAGCGGGGAGGGCATATGATAGAATTTTTGCCTTGGTACAGTAAACACTTCGAGTTTGGTGGGCAGACACCGTAGCCAAAACGTAACTACCGTGGATTGAAGTGTGGCTATTTTCCGCTATCCGTAGCTGCAGATGATTTTGGCAAGCGTTGCAGGCTATTGATAATAAATAAAATTAATTTTGTGAGCCGCACTCTTAATCCGTTGGTCGAAGGTTCGAATCCTTCACGGCCCACCAGTATTTACAGGGATGTTCCGGAGACATGCCTGACACGCCACATCCGAATGGGTTCTTGCCGGGTTCCACCCGGCAGGAGTCCAGCATCGAATCCAATGGCTTTGATTTTTCCCCGAGCGTACAGCAGAATGCATGATCCCATGGAATCCGCTTTGACCCGATTGCGAGCTGGCGAGTTGGTGGCGATTCCAACAGAGACAGTCTACGGCTTGGCTGCCGATGCCTCGAATGCGGAAGCTGTAAAGAAAATTTTTCTGGCCAAAAACCGCCCGTCAAACCATCCCCTGATCGTGCATATCCCTCATCCCTGCAAGGAGGGCATGACGGCGTCGGAAAAAAATGCAGCCTGGGCCGAACTGCTTTCAAAATGGGCGAGGGATGTGCCGGAGGAAGCGCTGATACTCGCCGGAAAATTCTGGCCTGGCCCGCTGACCCTGATTCTGCACAAGGCGAAAAACGTCTTGCCCGAAGTCACGGGAAACCAGGAAACGGTCGGTTTGCGCTGCCCCAATCATCCCGTGGCGCTTGATTTGCTGGAAAAATTTGAAGGGGGCCTGGCAGCGCCATCAGCTAACCGCTTCGGCCATATTTCACCAACGACAGCGGCGCATGTCCGGCATGAGTTTTCGGACATGGATTTGATGGTGCTGGACGGCGGCCCCTGCACCGTGGGTATCGAGTCCACCATCGTCGATTTGACACGTCTGTCGACGCAAGGTCCGGTCATCCTGAGACCGGGAATGATCAGCCGGCAGGAAATGGAAGCCGCCTTGAACCTTTCGGTATCCGATATCCGGAGCAATGCAGCCCCGCGTGTTTCAGGCAGCCTCAGTGCGCACTATGCACCAAGGACCGCGATGGCCTTTTTCAGCGGATTGGCCTCTTTTCCAGAGCGGGCAAGGAAAGTCGCCTGGGTGCATTTCCCCGGGACCCCGCTCCCTCCGGCGCTTCACTCGAGAGAGGTGACGGAGGTTGTTTTGCCCATCAGCCCGGAAGATCTTGCCAGAAACCTTTATGCACTGTTGCGCGATCTGGACGGGCGCCATTTTGACCTGATTTTCCTTGATGACCTGCCTTCAGAGACCCGCTGGGATGCGGTCAGAGACCGCCTGGTTCGGGCCGTCAATGGTTCCGGGACAGGAGTCGGTCAATCCCGATGACGAGGGTTGCCATCCCTGGGAGGTACGCCGGATGATGCGCCCGTTGTCCAGGCACCACAAGTGCAGCCAGCCGTTCTGCAGCAAGTCGTGCACTCCCTTGTGCCGGTCGATCACCCGGTCGATAGCCTGCAGCGGAGCCTCGATTGCCACAGTCAGCCGCAACGGTTCGTGCACCCAGTGGCGGCCATCATGCAGTGACTGGCGGGCAAGCCCGATTCGCAGGTCTCCACCGTTTCCCTCAAATACGCCGATACAGCCACCAACCACGTTGTGAAGCAGCTTGTTGCCGCTGCCCAGGCGACCCGGTTCACAGGTGGACGCGTGATACTGCCAGTTGATCCAGTGCGTGACCAGCATCGGTGCGGTCATCAGCAGTTCCAGCACGCTGCCGTCAGCATCGTTCGCCGCATCATAGTCGTGCAGAAAACAACGGCCCTCCAGCGATATGCCGCGGGTGCGCTGGCGAGGGGCAATGATGAAGGCAGCATTGCCGGCCAGTCCCCATTCCGGGCGAGTCTGGGCGCCGTCATTGGCGCGCCGGCGCAGCCGGGACAATAATTGCGCACTTCCTTCGTTCGGGTTCAGGCCCAGGGCAGGCGCACGCATTCGCCTCAGTTTGTCGCAAGCCTGATCGAAAGCGGCTTGCACGCGCTGCCACTGTGCCGGCGCACCCTCGGGAAGGAGGTCGAGATCGAACCACGTCACTTCATCGGTGGTGGTGTTGTGCAAGCCGGCAACGAATGCCGTTTCCCCGGGCACAGTAATCCCCCTGGCAGCCAAACCGGTGCGCACAGCAGGTTCGTTGAGCAGCGCTGCAAGCGCGCGGGCGTTCACCTCGCCGGTCTGGCCGCAACAGGCGCCACAGTCCAGTGCTGCGGCGTGGGCATTGTTGGCGCTTTGGCTTCCATGACCGATGAGGAGCACCAGGGGAGCGATATCGTGATCAAGGCCCATGGCATGCAAAATGCCAGCGGCGAGGTCTACCTTGTGTTCTGTATCGATGCCGCTCAGCAGCGGACGACACACAGCCTGGTAGTGCACTGGCAGGCCGGCGATATCATCGTTGCGGCGTTTGGCAGTGGAAGGCTTTAGCCAGCCTCCAAGCTTGCCAAGATAAGCCAGTCCGACCGCTTCAACAAAGGGAAATGCTCCGCTTGCCCAGCGGCTGGCGGCCCGCCACTGCCTGGACCATGCGAAGCGGCGCTGCCTGGCCTGTCTGGCCTTTCCCTGCTTGCGCTCGAGTACGCCAGTCCCATGCGCCGATTCCCCGATCAGGCAGTCCTCGATCACCATCGCAGGTGCAAGTAGTCCTGGCAACTGGGGACGGCGGATCCCGGTAGCGAACGGCGCATAGGCGGCTGGCAGACCAAAGAAGCCGGCGCAACCGATGGTCTGTATCGCCGGCCATGCTGATTCAAGCAATTCCCGCAGGGGCTCGCTGCGAACATCGATGCAAAAGGCGGCCTGGACTTCGATTGAAGCACCGGGCTTTGTGCCAGCCGCGGGTGGGGAGCACAGCTTCCTTGCCAGCTGACGCTGATAGCCGGTTTCCAGGGCAAGCTGCCAAATCTCGTCTACACATAAGGCGTTTTCCACCGTCTTGAGCAGCGTCGGGGCCTGACCCCAGACCCGCTGCAATTCGGCGAAAGCGCGCCGCGCCGAAGCGTCCGGTTTGCATTCCAGCAGGATGGACCCCCATGCCAGGCGAACGGCCAGCAATTCGCGCAAATGGTCATCCGTTTTGCCGTCCAGGCACGCTTGCCAACCCAGGTAGGCACACCAGGATGCCCAGCCGTTGACCGTCAACAGCACGGCTTCAAGGTAGTCGGCCCACACAGGCTCAGGCAAACCCAGGCGCTCCAGGGCCCACTGTTCTGCTGCCTGTCGATTGGCGGGGAGGGTGGCGAGCCGCTGACCAAGGTCAGGCAGCCCCATCAGCACGCCTATCCCGTGATCGTGAGTCAGGGTATTCCGCCAGAAGGCGTACAGGCCGAGCTGGCGATCGGGCTGCCAATCGGCTTGATCCTGATCGAAATAAGCGGCGCAGGTTTGGCTGACCTGGTGGGTGATCGCTTCCCGCCAGGACAGGCGCGTGTGCCGCATCGGATCTTCGTCCAGGATGTCGATCAGCAGGGGGAAACGCGTGATTTCCTGAGGGTGATTCAGGGCCTCGATGCATTCCCGCAGACCAGGCACGGATGCGCCGGCCGGCTTCAGGACAGCCATTGCAGCATGCAGGTCGTCCTCCGTGATGCGCCCTGCGTTCCAGGCCTCACGCAGATAATCACGCGACGGAAATACCTGGATGCCGGCAAAAACGGCCATGCGTGCAGCCACTTCACGCAATGGCCGGGCGATCCGGCCCCAGTGCGGATTGACCGCGATTGCCTGGTCGAGCGGCCAGGCAGGGGCGATGGCACTGCAGGCCTGGGCGCAGGCCGCATCCACTGCGTCGTGCATCGCCCGATCGATTCCGATATCGGCTATTTTCACCGTGTTCTCCTGTTCAGGGTGTTGCAGGTGGAAAGGCTGTTGAGGCCGTGTTTGCCCAGCGCGTCGGCCAGAATTTCAGCGCAATGCGGGTATAGCGCTCATCGATGTAGAACCCGGCGTAGCTCCAGCATCGCCAGGCGGCCAGCAGTGACGGCCTGGCCTGCAGGGTGACCAGCCCCAGATACATGAGCACCATGCCGGCCAGGGCAACCAGGCCGGCAACAAGATCGGGATCGTTGGTGACGCCCATGGACCCCTGATGCCATAGCAGGGCTGCTGCAGTCAGCAGCGCCGTCATGCAAAAACCGGAAATCCCCAGCAACCAGTCAGCGACGCGGATGCCTCCGGTTTGCGTCGGCAGCCAGAACAGGGGTGCCCAGGCAAGCGCCAGCACGCCTGTCCACCACCAGGGCCATGCGTCAGTTTTTGCCAGCCATTGAACGAGCATGATTGCAGCAAGGCTCAGCACGGGTGCAGTGAAGAGGCTCACAGGCTGGGTGCTGGATAGGCCCTGCATTCTTTTCAGACGGGTTTGCCGAACGGTGCCGGAAGCAGAGAGGAAGGCATGGGCCTTGTACAGCGAGTGGCCAATCAGGTGCAACAACGCCAGCTGGTAAAGACCGAGTCCGCATTCGAGCACCATGAAGCCCATTTGTGCGACGGTGGACCAGGCCAATTGCACCTTGATGCTGATGCGGGTCAGCATCACCAACCCTGCGAGTACAGCGGTGCCCAACCCAAAGACAAGCAGGAGTGCGCGCGCAGGCATCGCCTGCCCCAGCAATGGGGCAAAACGAATCAGCACGTAGCCGCCAAGGTTTACCACGCCTGCATGCAGCAGGGCGGAAACAGGGGTGGGGGCCTCCATGACCTGAATCAACCAGCCATGTGCTGGCAGAAGTGCCGTGCGCAAGATCACGGCCAGCGCGAGGCACACCGCACCGAGCTGCAGGCTGGTGGACATCCCTTGCCGGTCGAGATGGGTCCACAGATCGGTGAACGAACCGCTGCCCACTTCGGTCCAGATCAAGGCGCCAGCTCCGACGAGCAGTATATTGGCAGCCCGGTCTGCAATGCGCTTCTTGTGCGCAGCCAGCTGGGCGAAGGGGCGATCCGGATAAAAGCACAGCAGCTGCTGCAGGGCGGTGCCCACAACCGCCCAGGCTACGACCAGGACCAGCCAGTGATCTGCCAGCAGGAGCAGATGAACCGCCGACAACACGCCAGCCAGAGCCGCCACATAACGCCGCTGCCCCGCTTCACCCTGAAGGTAACGGGACGAAAACACGCCGATGACCGTGCCCAGAAACTGGACCAGTACAGCCAGGCCAATACCCAGGCGCGTGGGTCTCAGCCAGGGCTGCATATTCAGGACAATCGTCGCCGTGAAGGCGTTGGTCAAAGCGAAGGCCAGGGCTACGCCCGATAGCGCGGCGAAAGCTTGCCACAGCCTGGTGGTGGGCACTGCCGGGACTTTTGGTGGCAGCAACGCTGCCAGCATCAGCATGCCGGGCATCAGCGTGCTGGCCGTGGAAAAAACTTGAGGCAACATCATGGCAAAACTCCCGGTCAAGAACTTTGCTGGATATTGCTTGCAATCAAATGTTCTGTAAAATACATTGATACGAACAAAATGATCTCATAATTAGAATGATTAATCTGGAGCAGCTGAACTTCCATCACCTCTTCTATTTCTGGCGTGTCGCCAGGAGGGGGCACCTGACACACGCAGCGCTGGAACTCCATGTCTCGCAATCAGCGCTTTCGGCCCAGATCCGCCAGCTGGAAAGCTGGTTGGGCGACGACTTGTTTGCACGAGAGGGTCGGCGCCTGGTGTTGACGGATACCGGCCAGCTTGTGCTGTCGTATGCGGAGAACATATTCGGACTTGGGCAGGAAATGCTGGGGCGGTTGCAAGGGCAGAGCCAGGGCATGACGAGATTGCGCGTAGGCAGCGTGGCCACGCTGTCGCGAAATTACCAGGAAAACTGGATCCGCCCGCTGCTTGCAGATTCATCCGTCGTGCTGACCCTGGAATCGGGGCTGCTGGAAGGGCTGCTCGCGCGTCTGGTCCAGCATCAGCTTGATGTGGTATTGGCCAACGAAACAGTGCCCGCAGACCCCGAACGTCCTTTGCATTGTCGCTTTCTGGGCAGCCAGGCCATTTCGGTGGTCGGACCGGCCAGCCATTGGAAAATGCACAGTCTGCGCGTGCCTGATGACCTGGAGGGACTGGACATTGCACTTCCAGGACAGCGACACGCCCTGCGGGCCCAGTTTGATGCCTTGTGCGCCTCGGCCAGCGTGACCCCGCGTCTTCGTGCGGAGGTCGATGACATGGCCATGTTGCGTCTGATCGCGCGAGATAGCGGATGGCTGACCGTACTGCCAGAAGTGGTTGTTCAGGACGAGTTGCGCACAGGAAGTCTGGTTACCGTCGGACAGTCCCCCCAGTTACAGGAGCATTTTTACGCAATCACCACACCGCACAGACACCGCATTGATATTGTGGAGCGCCTGTTGTTGCTGTCGCCCGAAAATCCTGCGGCAACCGAGGGTTTTCGCCGTGCCTAGTCCCTGCGTGGCACGTTCACGCTCTTGGGAATGAAGAAAAGTACCAGCAGGGCACCCACCATCAGAACGGCCGCAATGGTGTAGAGCGCGGCGGAGGGGTCGCTCGAGAACTGTTTGGCCCACACGGGAATGTTCGGCCCAAAGTAGCCGCCCAGGTTTCCCACCGAATTGACGATGCCAATGCCTGCTGCAGCCGCCGTGCCGGTCAGGAAGGCGGATGGCATGGGCCAGAACAGCGGCATCGAACCCACGACGCCCAGGGTGGCGATGGAAAGGCAAGCAATCGAAACCACGGGGTTGGAGGCAAACAGGCCTGCACCTACCAGTCCCAGGGCGCCGGCCGTGACGTTGAGCACGTAATGGATGCGCCGCTCGCCGGTGCGGTCGGAATGGCGGCTCAGCCAGATCATGCCCACCGTGCATACGCCGTAGGGAATGGCGGAGAGCAGGCCCACGTTGAGATAGCCCTTGATGCCGAATGCCTTGACCAGGGTGGGCAGCCAGAAGGCGATGCCGTAAAGGCCCACCATCAACGTGAAATAGATGGCGGAGAGCAGGTAGACCCGGCCGCTTTTGAAGGCATCCACGAGGCGCGAGTGGGGTTTATGCTGCTCTTCGGCTTCCAGGGCCCGGGCCAGCACGGCTTTCTCATCCGCCGTGAGCCATTTCGCGTCCTGGATGCTGCTGTCGAGATAGAAGATCACCCAGATGCCGACCACGATGGACGGGATGCCCTCGATCAGGAACAGCCACTGCCAGCCCGCAAGCCCCAGGGCGCCCGAGAACAGGTCCATGATGCCGCCCGAGACCGGGTTGCCGATCACGCCCGCAAGGGCGATGGCCGCCACGAAACCGGCGGTGCGGGTGGCGCGCTGGCGCGAGGGGTACCACAGGGTGAGGTAATAGATCACTCCGGGAAAGAAGCCTGCCTCGGCAAGCCCCAGGATGAAGCGCATCACGTAAAAGCTCTGTTCGCCTTTCATGAACATCATGGCGGAGGAGACGAGCCCCCAGGTGACCATGATGCGCGCAATCCACAGGCGGGCGCCAAAGCGCTTCAACAGCACGTTGCTGGGGACTTCAAAGAAGAAATAGCCGATGAAGAATATCCCTGCGCCGGCGGCATAGGCCGCGTCGCTCAAGGCCAGGTCATGCGCCATCTGCAGCTTGGCAAAACCCACGTTGACGCGGTCGAGATAGGCCAGGATGTAACACAGGAAAAGAAACGGGATGATGCGACGATCGACTTTTGAATAGATGGCAGCTTCCATGAGGGACCCCTTTTAGGATGCTGGCATTGTAGCGCAGGAGGCCCCAGGACAGCTAAAATGGCCCATTCGACTCAGTGGCTTCTATGATTACCCTCAAAAATGTGGTTCTGCGCCGTGGCGCCAAGGTCTTGCTCGACGGTGCTTCCGTCGCCCTCAAGCCCGGTGAGAAGGTGGGTTTGGTGGGACGCAACGGCGCGGGAAAATCCTCGCTCTTTGCGCTGCTCAATGGCACGCTCCACGAGGACAGTGGCGAATATGCCATTCCACCGCAGTGGCGCATGGCGCAGGTGGCGCAGGACATGCCTGAAACCGCGCAGAGTGCCACCCGCTTCGTGGTGGAAGGCGACGTGACGCTGCAGGCCGCAGAAGCCGAAGTGACGGCGGCCGAAGCCAGCGGCGACGGCGAGCGCATGGCCATGGCCTACATGCATTTGCACGACGCCGGCGCCCACGATGCGGAGGCGCGGGCGCAGGCCCTGATTCTCGGCCTGGGCTTCAAGATTGGCGAACTCAACCAGCCCGTCAACAGTTTTTCTGGCGGCTGGCGCATGCGTCTGCAGCTGGCGCGCGCCCTGATGTGCCCTTCCGACCTGCTGCTGCTGGACGAACCCACCAATCACCTGGATCTGGATGCCCTGGTCTGGCTGGAGGCCTGGCTCAAGCGCTACAACGGCACCCTGCTCGTGATCAGCCATGACCGCGAGTTTCTCGATGCCGTGACGCAGGTCACCGTGCATATCGAAAATGCCCGGTTGACGCGCTATGGCGGCAACTACAGCACGTTCGAAGACTTGCGTGCCGAACAGATGGCGTTGCAGCAAAGCGCCTATGCCAGGCAGCAGGAAAAAATCGCGCACTTGCAGAAATTCATTGCCCGTTTCAAGGCCAAGGCCAGCAAGGCCAAACAGGCCCAGAGCCGGGTCAAGGCCCTGGACCGCATGGAAAAGATCGCGCCGCTGCTCTCCGAGGCCGATTTCACGTTCGAGTTCAAGGAGCCCTCCCATCTGCCCAATCCCATGCTGACCATGCACCAGGTCAGCTTTGGCTATCCCCCGCCTGCCGGCGCACCGGCGGGAACGCCGCCCACGGTGATCGTGCGCGACGTCAGCAAGACCGTGCTGGCGGGCCAGCGCATCGGCATCCTGGGCGCCAACGGCCAGGGCAAGTCCACCGTGGTCAAGACCGTGGCGCGTGCGCTCGTCCCCCTCGCGGGCGAGATGACCGAGGGCAAGGGGCTCAACATCGGCTATTTTGCGCAGCAGGAAATGGACGTGCTGCAGCCCGCCGACACGCCGCTGGAACACATGATCCGCCTGGCCAAAACGGTGGCCGCCGCAGGCAGGATCAGCGGCCAGAGCACGCGTGAGCAGGACCTGCGGACCTTTCTGGGCACCTTCAATTTTGGCGGTGAGATGATCAAGCAGCCGGTGGGCACCATGAGCGGCGGTGAAAAGGCCCGCCTCGTGCTGTGCATGATCGTCTGGCAACGTCCCAATCTGCTGCTCCTTGACGAGCCCACCAACCACCTCGACCTTGCCACGCGCGAAGCCCTTTCCATGGCGCTCAACGAGTTTGAAGGCACCGTGATGCTGGTCAGTCACGACCGTGCCTTGCTGCGTGCCGTGTGCGACGAATTCTGGATGGTCTCGCGCGGCGGGGTGTCGCCTTTCGACGGCGACCTCGACGACTACCAGCGTTATCTGCTGGAGGAAGCCCGTCGTCAGCGCGAGGAGGCCAAAAAGCCCGTCGCCAGCGCCGTGGCACCCGCGGCCGTTGCCGCAGCACCCGCTGCCAAGTCCACCAAAACGCTGCGTCGCGAGCTGGAAAAGATCGACGGCGAGATCGCGGCGCTCAGCAACGAGCAGGGTGCATTGCAGGCCTTGCTGACGACGCCTCGCAGCGCCGCAGAAATTGCCACGTCCGGCAAGCGCCTGAAGGCGATCGAAAACGACCTGGGCCAACTGGAGGAACGCTGGCTCGTCCTGAGCGAAGCGATCGAGGCAGCGTCGTCGCGCGCAAACCTTTAAACTGGGGGGCAGCGACTGGTAGCCACTTTTCGCAACGAGGTTGAACATGGCCCGACAGCACATCCCCCTTGGCAGTATCCTGGGCATTCCGGTGGGACTGGATTATTCCTGGTTTCTCATCTTCGCGTTGCTCACCACGCTGCTGGCAAACAGCTATTACCCGGCTGAATTTCCTGACTGGACACCCGGGGTGTACTGGGCCATGGGAGCGGTGACGGCGTTGTTGTTTTTTGCCAGCGTGCTGCTGCACGAACTGGGGCATTCCCTGGTGGCGCTGCGCCATCGCATCCGCGTGCGCAGCATCACGCTCCATATTTTTGGCGGGATCGCGGAAATTGCAGACGAGCCTTCCAGCGCTGCGGTGGAGTTTTTCGTGGCGATCGCAGGGCCGCTCACCAGCTTTGCCCTGGCTGCGCTGTTCTACATGCTGCAGCCGGCGTTTTCCCCGGTGGAACCCCTGCTGGGCCTTGCCGAATATCTGGCCTACATCAACCTGAGCCTCGGGTTGTTCAACCTCGTTCCCGGCTATCCGCTCGACGGCGGCCGCGTATTGCGTGCCGTGGTCTGGGCCATCACCGGCAACATGCGGCGCGCCACGGTGGTCGCCGCAAACGTTGGACGGGGTTTTGCTTTCCTGTTCATCGCCCTGGGGGCGTGGCAAGTGCTTTCGGGCAATCTTGGCGGCGGCCTCTGGATTGCCTTCATCGGCTGGTTTCTCAACAGCGAGGCGCGCGCCGAACTGCTGCGCACCACCGGGCGTTAACGCAGGGCCATGGCGCGCGCCTACAAAATCCTGCTGAGCAATCTGGGCTATGCGCGCGGCATCAGCGGAAAATTTTCGCATCACGTGCGCTACCTGCATCGCCATTTCTACTGTTCCCCGACGGTGCAACAACAGGCCCTGGGGCAGCTTGGCACCCTCATTGCGCGTGAAGATCCCGATATCTGCTGTTTTGTGGAAATAGACAAAGGCTCTTTCACTTCGGGCGGCTACAACCAGCTGCATGCCCTGATCGATGCGAAGTACGCCTACGCCGACATCGAAAACAAGTATGGGCCCACCAGCCAGTTGCGCTCCTTTTTCGTCACCCGGGGCAAAAGCAACGGATTCATGGCCAAGCAGGATTTTCCGCACGAGCGGATCTACTTTCGCCACGGCACCAAACGGCTCGTGTACAAGATCATGCTCGAACCCGGGCTGACGCTGTTTTTTTCGCATCTCTCGCTCAACAGATCCGTGCGGCGCGCGCAGCTGATCGAAGTGCGCGAACTGATGGCGGGGGCTTCCGGCGAAGCGGTGTTCCTTGGGGATTTCAACATCCTGACCGGCTTGGCCGAGCTCTCCCCGCTCCTGGACCATTCGGGAATCGTCCTGCTCAACCAGGTGGATGTGCCCACCTTCACCTTCCACAAGCGCAAACTGCTGCTCGACCTCTGCTTCTGTTCGGCGGGTCTTGCCGCCTCGTCCCGCCTGACCGTGGTGCCCCAGGCCTACTCCGATCACGCGGCGCTGGTTCTCGACATTGCCGGGACGGCACGGCCATGACGGCAGCGATCAGCGCGTTCATCGCAAGCTACGGATACCTGGCGGTCTTTGCAGGCACCCTGCTTGAAGGGGAGACGATCCTGCTGGCCGCGGGATACGCGGCGCAGCGCGGACTGCTCGACTGGCGCATGGTCATTGCGATCGCCATCGCAGGTGGAACGCTGGGCGACCAGATCGCCTTTTCGCTGGGACGGTGGAAAGGCGCGTTGCTGATCGCCAAATTTCCAGGCCTCGCGCATCGGGTGCCCCAGGTCCACCGCCTGCTGGAGCGTTATCACGTGGCGCTGATCCTCGTCATCCGGTTTCTCTATGGCCTGCGCATCGCGGGCCCGGTCATCATGGGCACGAGCCGCGTGCCGTTTCTCCGCTTTGCGGTGCTCAATCTGCTGGGGGCCATCCTGTGGGCCTTCATCGTGTCCGGGGCAGGCTATTATTTTGGCGTGGCGCTGGAAGCGTGGGTGGCCGATGTGGAGCATATCGAACTGTTCATCCTGTCGGGCATCCTGCTGGCCGGAGCCGTTGCGGCCCTGTGGCTGCACCGGCGCGCTGCGAAGTACGAGGACGATCCCGACGAACCCGAATGAGGTGCTCCTGAAAATGCACTGGGCCGAGATGTTCATCCATGACCTTCCCTATCCGATCCTGGCGCTGGAGCACAGCGCCCTGGTCTTTGGCGGTTTGCTGATCTATCTGTTGCTGACCCGGATCGGGCAGCAACGACGCCCGCCCGCTTCGGCGATTGCCTGGGTGATGGGCATCGGCCTGTTTCCCTACGTGGGCATCCCGCTATTCCTGCTGTTTGGCATGCGCAAATTTCCGCGGCCCGTGCGCAAGCCGCGCCTGCAGAAGGCCAATGGCGCCGCTACGGAGGCGCCGCAGTGGGCGACGGGCCTGCTTGCGGCCATGGACATGCCGTCGGCGTGCGGCAACCGGGAAATCGTTTTCCATGAAGACGGCGCGGCTTCGAAAGCCGCGCTGCTGGCCCTGATCGAAGGGGCGGCGCAACGGATCGACCTGTGCAGCTTCATCCTGGCCCCCGACGAAGTGGGACAGGAGTTGGTGGCAGCGCTGGGGCGCGCCGCCGCGCGGGGCGTCAAGGTGCGCGTTTTGCTCGATACCGTGGGCGGGTTGCAAAAATCGCGGCGGCACATTCCCCAGCTGCGCGCTGCGGGCATCACCGTGCGCTGGTTCATGCCGCTCCTGCACAATCCCCTGAAAGGCCGCAGCAACCTGCGCAACCACCGCAAGATGGTGATCGCCGATGGCGTGCGCCTGTGGAGCGGCGGGCGCAATCTGGCCGTGGAATATTTCGTGGACCGTCCGGGGTGTCCCGCCTGGGTGGATTTGAGCTTTGAGGTGCGCGGCCCCCTGGCCGGGCAGGCGCTGGCACTGTTCGAGCGGGACTGGAAAATGCCCGGCGGCATGGGACAGAACCGGATCGTGGTCGAGGAGGCGCCCCCTCCCGCCCACAATGGCCGCGCCCAACTGGTTCCCAGCGGGCCGGATCTTGCGGACGACACGCTGTACGACCTGCTGTTGACCTCGGCCTACCAGGCAAAACGCCGCATCGTGGCCGTGACCCCCTACTTTGTTCCCGATGAAGCGTTGCTCCTGGCCTGGGGCATGGCCTGCAGGCGCGGGGTGGATTTCACGCTGCTGCTGCCGCAACGCTCCAATCACCGGCTGGCCGACCTGGCCCGTGAGCAGGCGTTGCGCGAGCTTGCGCATGCCGGGGCGCGGGTGATGCTGTACCCGGGCATGATTCACGCCAAGGCGGTGATCGTGGATGAGGAGCTGGCCCTGTGCGGTTCGGCCAACCTGGACGGGCGCAGCCTGTTTTTGAACTTCGAGTTGATGACGGCGTTTTACGGCAGCGCCGAAATTGACTGGCTGATGACGTGGGTGGCGCGCCACACGGCACGGGCCAAACGCCATCGGCCGCGCGCGCCTTCGTGGCGACGCGACCTCGTCGAAGGCCTGGCACGCACGGTGGCTTTCCAGCTCTAACGAACATCACTGAAGGGCGGAATCGCTGGTACACTTTTCTGCCGTACCGTCATTTTCCTTCGGGAGGTTCCATGAAAACGATCAACCCCTGGGCCGCGGGACTACGCGCCCTCGCAGCCACTGCGTTCCTTTCCGTTGCCGCCTCGACCACGGCAGCGCCCGTTGCCGACCCGCAGCTGGAAAAAGCCATCCAGCAAGGCAAGGATCTCTTTACCCATCACACCTTCAACGGCAATGGCCGGGTGTGCGAAACCTGCCACTTGAGCGGTGGCACCGCACCGGGCCGGCTTCCTGACGGCAAGGCCATTCCGAGCCTTGCCAATGCCGCGGCGGTTTTTCCCCGCTTCAAGGCCCGTCAGGGCAAGGTCTTCACCCTGCCGGACCAGATCAGGAGCTGCACCGAGGCCGCACTGGAAGGCCGGGCGCCGGCCTATGGCAGCGACGAGCTCAATGCTCTGGTGGCTTACGTGACGTCGCTGTCCCAGGGCAAGGCCATTGACATGGGTGGAAAGCCTCAATGATCCAGTTGACCTGCCCGCATTGCCAGACCACCAACCGCGTGCCGCCGGAGCGGCTGGCCGAGCAGCCTTCCTGCGGCGCCTGCAAGAAGCCGTTGCTGGCCGGGGTGCATGCGCTTCATGCCGGCACGATCGAGGGCGTGCTGCAGCAAACCGCGCTGCCGGTGATCATTGACTTCTGGGCCCCCTGGTGCGGACCGTGTCGCAGTTTTGCGCCGACGTTTGCGGCGGCTGCGCAAAAGCACGGCGGGCGCCTGATTTTTGCCAAGGTGGACACCGAAGCCGAACAGGCCCTGGGCGCCCGCTTCAATATCCGCTCCATTCCCACCCTGGGCGTGTTCCGGGGCGGGCAGGAGCTGGGTCGCATTTCCGGGGCGCTGCCGCCCGCCCAGCTGGAAGCCCTGATCGGCGAGGTTTTGAAACAGGCCAACGTCTGAAATCTTGAGGAAAACATCGTGAATGAAGAGCCCCAGGTCGTCCTGGAACAGCAGGAAGACTACCGTTTCCATATCCGCTTTGGCGCGCAGCCATCCGTGCTCGTGGCCGATGAAAGCCCGCCGCTGGGCGGGGGTGCCGGACCCACGCCGGGGCAGCTTCTGGTGGCTGCCGTGGCCAACTGCATGAGCGATTCGCTGTTGTTCGCACTGCGTAAATTCAAGCAGCAGCCCGAACCGTTGCGGGCCGAAGGGCGCGCCGAGATTGGCCGCAACGACGCTGGACGGTTGCGGGTTCTGGCCATCCACATCACGCTGCATCTGGGCGTGCCGGCAGCCCGCCTGGAGCATCTGGAGCGGGTGCTGGATCAGTTTGAGGGTTTCTGTACCGTGGGGCAGAGTGTGGCCCAGGGCATTCCGGTGCACGTGACCGTCAAGGACAGCTTGGGGGTCACGCTCAAGGCGCCGCCGCTTCTGGCGCCGGTCTAGACGCGGGTCAGGGGGACGGCCATTTCCCGCCACCCCGAAGGGTGGGGCACGGCGGGGTGCGGCGGCGCGGGCCAGACCCATTGCGGGGCCGGAAAGAGGGCCTGCATGGCCGTCAGGTCGCAATGGTAGGGCGGCCCTTCCACCCGGCCTTCCGCCTCGGCTTCGGGCCGGTGCACCTGCATGAAAAGCGTCCAGAGGGTGCCCCCCGGGCGCAACCATCGCCGGAGCTGGCTGGCATAAGCCACCCAGGAGGCGGGATGGAGGGCACACAGGCAGGTCTGCTCGTATACCGCGTCGAGCGGCCGGTCGGGTTGCCATTCCAGCACGTCGGCCTGGACGATTTGCGGATGCAGTCCCTGCCGCGCCAGCAGGTCCTGCACGCGGGCCACTGCGGCTGCCGTGTAGTCGATGCCGGTCACCTCGAAACCGCGCCGCGCCAGCTCCGCCACTTCCCAACCCGAGCCGCAACCCGGCACGGCGATGCGGCAGGGGGTGAGCGCGCCCGAATCCAGCCAGGACAGGAGTTGTGGGCTCGGGCCGCCGCGATCCCAGGCCGTCTTGCCGGATTGAAAACGTGCCTGCCAGAATTCGGGGGTGGGTCCGGGCCGGGTCACGACAGCGCCACCGTGGGGACGGGACCCGCCCGCAGGAGCTGGCTGGGCACGGTGCGGCCCACCAGCCGTTCCAGCTGGGCGGCGCACGCCAGCAACAGTTGCAGGTCCATGCCGGTGTCGTAACCCATCCGTTCCAGCATGTGCACCAGCTCTTCGGTGCAGATGTTGCCCGTGGCTCCCGGCGCGTAAGGGCAGCCGCCCAGTCCCCCGAGGGAGGCGTCGAAATGGCGGATACCGGCCTGCAGGGCTGTCACCACGTTGGCGAGTCCCATGCCACGCGTGTTGTGAAAATGCAGGGTGATCTGCAACTGGGGGAAGGCGGCCACGGCCCGTTCGCAGAGTGCGCCTACGGCTGCCGGATCGGCCATGCCGGTGGTGTCGCACAGCGAAATGCCGCGCACGCCAAGATCGGCAAAGCGCCGGGCCCAGTGCATCACGTCGTCCGGGGCCACCGGACCTGCCAGCGAACAGCCAAAGCTGGTGGAGAGCGAGACGTTGACCGGGGTGTCGTGGTCCCTGGCGAGGCGGATCACGTCCTGCAGTTGCGCGAAGGATTGTTCGCGGCTCATGCGCAGGTTGGCCTGGTTGTGGGCTTCACTGACGGACATCACCAGGTTGAAGGCATCTGCCCGTGCGGCCAGCGCGCGTTCGGCACCGCGCACATTGGGCACCAGCGCCAGGTATTCCACCGCCGGATTGCGGGTGATCCCGGCAAACACGGCGTCGGCATCCGCGAGCATGGGGATGGCCTTGGGGCTCGTGAACGAGCTCACCTCGATGGCGGCATAACCTGCCTCGCTCATGCGGTCGATCAGCGCGATCTTGTCTGTGGTGGGGATGAACTGCGGCTCGGACTGGAAGCCGTCGCGCGTCACCACTTCGGCGACGTAAATGCGGCGGGAAGGGTGTGCCGCATTCATGCGATCACTCCGGCGGCGCGCAGCTGCTGCAGGGCTTCGGCGCCGTAACCCAGCTCTCCCAGAAGCGTGTCCGTATCCTCGCCCAGCCGCGGCGCGCGCATGCGGATGCCTCCGGGGGTGCGCGAGAGTTTGGGCACGATGCCAGGCACGTCGAGCTGCAGCCCCTGGGCCGTTTCGGTGGAGAGGATCATGTCGCGGGCACGGTAGTGGGGGTCCCGCGCGATGTCGGCGACGGTATAGATGCGCCCGCCAGGCACATGGGCGCGCTGCAGCGCCTCCAGCACCTGGGCGATGGACAAGGTCTGGGTCCAGGTGCCGATGGCGGCGTCAATTTCCGCGGCGCGCTTGCTGCGCCCGTCGTTGTGGGCAAGCCCGGGGTCCTGGGCGAGGTCGGCGCGGCCGATGGTCTCCATGAGCCGCCTGAAAATGCTGTCGCCGTTGCCGGCCACCAGCACCCAGCCATCGAGGCAGGGGTAGGCGTTGCTTGGGGTGATGCCAGGCAGGGCGCTGCCCGCCGGTTCGCGCACGGCACCGAAGGCGCTGTACTCGGGCAACAGGCTTTCCATGCAGTTGAATACGGCTTCGTACAGGGCGATGTCCACCAACTGGCCACGCCCGCCATAGTGCGTGCGTTCGTGCAATGCCGCGAGCACGCCGATGGTGCCGTGCAGCGCGGCGAGGGTGTCGCCGATGCTCACGCCCACCCGCACCGGCACCTGTCCGGGTTGCCCGGTGAGATGGCGCAATCCTCCCATGGCTTCGCCGACCACGCCAAAGCCGGGCTGGTCGCGATAGGGGCCGGTCTGGCCAAAACCGGAAATGCGCAGCAGGATCAGGCCGGGGTTTTCGGCGGCCAGTTCCTCATAGGACATCCCCCAGCCTTCCAGCGTGCCGGGGCGGAAATTTTCCACCAGGATATCCACACGCGCGGCGAGTGCCCTGACGATTTGCTGTCCCTCGGGACGGCGCAGATCAACGGCCACGGATTGCTTGTTGCGGGACTGGACTTCCCACCACACGGAAGTGCCTTCATGCAGCATGCGCCATTGGCGCAGCGGATCGCCGGTGCCCGGAGGTTCGATCTTGATGATTTCAGCGCCCAGGTCGCCCAGCGTTTTCGTGGTGAAGGGCCCCGCGATGAGCTGGCCCAGCTCCAGGACGCGCAGGCCTGACAGCGGGCCGGCAGATTGGATGTTCTCCATCGGATGGTCTTTGTCCTTGTGAATGACAGAACAGTTATAACGCTCGAAGCGAATGGCGAATAATGCTACCCTAATTCGCTTTATCCTGCGGCAATCGAAAAATCAAAGGGCGCCGCACCCCCCTGACTGAGGAGAGCATTGATGAGCACGACGTCCTGGCGCGATGGCCTGACTGCGCAGCACTGGAAAGTCCTGACCGGTAGTTTCCTGGGTTGGGTGTTTGACGGCTACGAAGCCTATGCCCTGGTCGTGGTTCTGCCCATGGCCATGAAGATGCTGCTTCCCGCCGATCAATGGGCTTCGCAGGCCATCTATGCCGGCACGGCCATCGGCATCACGTTGCTGGGATGGGGCATCGGCGGGCTCGCTGGCGGGGTTCTGGCGGATTACCTGGGGCGCAAGCGGGTCATGCTCTGGTCCGTATTCCTGTACGCGCTGTTTTCCGGATTGACAGCCCTCGTCTCCGATTTCAACCAGCTTGCGCTGCTGCGTTTCGTGACGGGGCTCGCCATGGGCAGCGAATGGGCTACCGGCGTTTCCCTGGTGGCTGAAACCTGGCCAAACCGGGCGCGTCCCAAGGGGGCCGGGTTCCTCCAGTCGGGCTTTGGCTGGGGCACCTTCCTTGCCGCACTGATCTGGTTTTACCTCTCCAGCGCCTTGCCGCTGGGCGCAGACAGCTGGCGCCTGATGTTTGTGGTGGGCGCCGTGCCTGCGCTGTTCGTGCTCTATATCCGGCGCACCCTGGACGAATCGAAGAAATGGAAGGACGCCATCGTCGCCAGGCGTTGGGCAGCCACTGCGGACGGGCAGGCGACGGCAGGCGCCAGGCGGCCCTTTACCCTGTTCCAGCTGTTTCGCGAGCGCGAGGCACTGCGCAGGACGCTGATCGCCCTGGCCCTGTCGGTGACCACCACCACGGGCTGGTGGGCCATTTCCAGCTGGCTCCCCGTGTACACGATCGGCCTCGCCAAATCAGCCGGCATCGAGAATCCGGTGGCGTGGGGCGCACGCATCGCTTTGATCTACACGGCAGGCGCCATCGCCGCCTATTTGCTGGCGGGTTTCATCATTGACCGGATCGGGCGGCGCTGGTTTCTTTTCCTGACCTACCTGGGCAGCCTCCTGACGACCTGGGTGACTTACCAGTGGGTGAGCGATGTGGGCACCATGGTCTGGGTGGCCCCCATCAACGGATTTTTCACGCTGGGTTGTGCCTATGTGTGGATGGCCATCTATCCCCCCGAGCTTTTTGCCACCACGGTGCGCGCCACGGCGGCAAGTGTCATCTTCAATGCGGCCCGGCTGATCGCCTGGGTTTTCCCGATCATCGCCGGCACGCTGATCAAATCCTTCGGCGGGGTGTCCCACGCCGCCATGACGATTGGCCTGATCTACCTGCTGGGTCTCGTGCTGCCCTGGTTTCTTCCTGAAACCACGGGGAAGGATTTGCCGGACTGAAACTTGAACCTGCCGGGGCGTCCCGGAAGCCCCCGAAGCAGAGATCGGAA
>JAJZRV010000025.1 GCA_021850135.1 Pseudomonadota bacterium | reverse complement strand
CTCCTGTTAAATTAGTAAAACGCTCTTAGAAGCGATGTCTGCTAATCTAAACCAAGTTACCATCCCCGTTTTAAACAACATTGCCAAGTCGGGTGCTGCGAGGCGCAACATATAGGAGAATCGCATTCCATGAAGACGCTACAAACCCCCCTGCGTTTGACGCTGCCTCAGTGAGGTGCTATACAGCACCTTCAAGGTGCACTCCATAATTACCGCCGGGGATTAGATCCCGGCGTTTTTTTCGGGCCTGCGCATAACAGACTCCCACAACCCCGGCTGACACAAGTTCCTTTCAGTACAACACCTGCAGGCCGAAGTAGAAAGATGCTTCATTGACCGCAGTCACTTGGGTCAGTCCTCGTCCCACTGAAAAGAGCAGAGCATAGTCCCGGGCCAGGGTCTTCATGCCACCCAGGTTAAAAGCGCCGGCGCTGTGGCCCCCCACCGTGTCGGCCGTGCGGAAATAATATTCTTCCCCGAGTTGCAGCTCAGGGGTCACTTGGTAGAGCGTCACCGCGCCCCCAGCCCAGGCATTTCGTCCGAGCGCGCCCCCATTGAACCAATACCCTCCACCCCCGTACACGGTCCAGGGGCCACGCCTGGTTTGCACCCACAGCGGGGCATATTCGCGCCAAGTGCCAACCCCGAGATTACGGTCTGCGCGGCCTGAAGGCACTTCCAGCAGGGGATAAAAACCGACCATCCAATCTTCCTCTGGGGCATCTGCGGGTGTGAGTCGGTATTTGAGACCGAGCTCTGTGTCACCCACACCGAAGGCCTGCACGCCCGCATGCTGGAAATACGCAAGCTGCGGTTGAATGTGTAGCTGCACGCCAGGTAGCGCCCCATAATTAATGTCCACTTGGGGTAGAAAGGCCTGCGAGCCACCCGACGTCTGGGTGCCGGTCAGGGCATAGTTGACTTCCCAGTGCTGGTAGGCCACAGGTTCGGGATCATCGGTGATGAAGGGTGGACCTGAAATTGCTTCTGCCGCATACCCCAACATAAGAGTGACCAAGAAGATCTTTTTAATTAATTGCACACTGCCACTTCACTGCGGGGATACTTTTTTGGGATAGCCGTATTTATCGATGACAAAAAAATCCCCTTCAAATGAGGGGATCGTAAAACAATTTCTGAGAGGGGCCCGGAAACTGTTTGATTGATAGTAAATGATAATTGTTCTCATGTAAACATGGTTTCATCAAAGAAAATGCCGAAACAGCTCCGCTATAAAGTTTCAATACCGTTCACCCATGAGCCGAATGGCCGCTTTACACATTGCTCTTCGGCAGCTAAGGGCAAATTGTGTCGAAAAACACGTCGGAATTTTAATCGATCCCTGCTGCCGATTTTTTATTCTAAGCTGAATTTTGATTGTAAAGAATCACGCGCAAAATGCTCACTCAGAGCGTGCTATCAGCCGGTTATGCCGATCTACCTCCGGACCCCACCCTAGTTTGATGAGCGCCTGCGCCACCAGACGTGAGGCTTGTTCCGGAGAGGAGTCATTAGGAATATGGAAAGATTCCGGTGAGATCAAATCTTCCCGTTCATAGTAGGGTGGGTTGGGCATGTCAAAGCGTTGGTGTTTGATATACAGGCCCCGCCCATCATCCCCGGTTATCAGGGTGCCGTAGACACCTTGGCCCTTCATTCCCTTGATTCCAAATTCCCACAGGTTTCCTTGCCGCCGTATCTGGTCAATGCGAATGGTCATCTCAGAACCCCTCAGTTCAACTGGTCACCAGTTTCAGCTTGGCCTACCCCTACAAAGAATGGCCGATACTTCATATGCACGTGACCGTATCCCCAACCCGTATTTGCGGATGGTGCCAGGCGCCTGTACATATCAAGCTTGCCAGACGTCCGATCATGGCCGGAAAGAAGGTGAGCCTCCAGCATGACAGATTCCCGAATACCCAACCATTGGGGCGCATTTTGGGCACTGTTCAAACAATGCAGCAGCGCCATATACTTGTTTTCAGGAATCTCAACATTGTGGACAGCCCTAGCAACGGCAACCCATTCTGTGATTGTTACCTTGTGGCCCAGCAGATTTCCCCGATCAGACATGAACCATTGGCTATGGATGCCTATCCGATATTCGTCTGCCTTGCCTGCATCGTGCAGTAGGCCCAGCAGAACGCATAACCCGGAATCCAGAATATCGCCTATTTCGTCGCAATCGCGCTGCAACCGCCGTGCCGTTTCCACGCAATGACGCAGATTGCCATTGATGCCTGCATGGTGATTTTGCAGTGAGGAGGGTCCGATACAAAAGCGATGAAACCGCTCCCCTTCCCAGAAAATGGCATTGAACAGGTGTCTGTAGGGTTTTGACAGGGAATCGGAGAGGGCGGCTGCCTGCCGGACCAATTCACGGTCATCAACCCAGCTGGTGGGGATGGTATGGAACAGGTTTTCATCTGGGCTGGGTCTGGTACGGACGGAAAGTCCTGAAATCTTGTAGGCCCACCCTTTATGATCGGAAGGTTCCAGTCCACGGGGGCTCACCAGTAATCCATCTTTCAACCTGGAATCCGGGTGGTACATGGACCAGCAAACCCGTAGCGCACAAGCCTCGTTATAGAGGGTTGCCGAATATTGGAAATGAGTAGCCTTTACCCGGTGGTGGCTGACATTCAGTAGCCGGAAAAGGGAGGGCAGGGGGAAAGGCAATGCCTGAGCCACAGGAGCAGGAAAATCGATGATGTTTGTTGCGGTGCTACGCATGATCTTGCACCTCCTTAATAGATTGCTGGCCAGCCTCATCAGATGATTGAGAAAAGCTATCTGTGTCTTGAAAAGACAGTGCTCCGGACTGGTGCAGGAGTTGTTCGAAAGCAGATCCGTCCTTCCGGGTCAAGTTGGGGACAAACCTCGAATAAACGGTGAAGAGCATGCGGGTTGATGTATGACCCATCTGCCTTGCAATCCATTCAGGGTTTTCTCCAGCGGCAAGCCAGAGCGTGGCAGCCGTATGGCGGGTCTGATAGGGTTTTCGACGTTTTAAGCCAAGCTTTTTCAGCAGTGGATGCCAAATACGATTGGCAAGGTTAAACCGGTTAAACGGCATGCCATTGCGGGCACAAAATACGAAATCTGACCTGATCGACTTTGTGAGTTCTCGCTGCTGATGCAGTGCTTCAACCACCGGCGGGGATAAATCAATAGTTCTTTGGGAACCGGGGGTCTTGGTGGAGTCCAGTTCGTCGCAAACCCAGGCGCTTTCAATGGTGATTTGAGCCCGCTCAAAGTCGATGCGATCCCATGTCAGTCCCAGCAATTCTGAAGTGCGCAAGGCGGTGAAGAATGCCGTAATCAGATATGGTCGAAAATCGTTCTGAACTGCATCAATGAGTGCCTTAACCTCAGCCAGGGTAAATGGATCAATTTTTGTTTTTGAAACACGAAGTGGTTTGATTCCTTTGAATGTCATGTTAAATTCAAAACGGTCGGCGGCTTCATTGAGAATCTGACGCAGCACATTCAGAATCCCGTTGACTCTGGCGGGCGATAATCCTTTCCTTTCGCTGGTGTCTTTGGCGAGATCTGCGCGAAACGCTAGGATGTCAGCTTTGGTAACGTCGCCGACCCTTCTTCCCCTGAAGCGGGGCACTAGGTGTTTGTTCAAGATGTCTCGCACCTTGATTTGGGTTGAGCGTTTCCAATCAACTTCACGTTCAGCGAACCACAGGTCTGAGAATTCTGGAAAGAGCGGGTTCTTATTAAAGTTGACGGTGAATGCACCCTTCTGTCCAATTGGCAGCGCATCCATTGCTTTCCGAACTACAGAGGCCATTTCAGTCGGTGAGGGAGGGGAGGGTGGAATTCCTCCGAATAGGTCGGCTCGCTTGCTGTTTGGGAAGTAATTCCTGTACATAAATTTCCCGGCAGCGATTTCCCTTTCGATCCTCTTCAGAATTCCCTCTAAACGCAAGATGTTCGCTCGAGTAGCATTCAGTTTTGTGAGCTCGCGACACCTGACTCCCCGATACCGGAAGTCAAAGTAAAGTGTTTTTGTTTCTTCGCGTATTCGAATACTACCCATGGCATACACCTCCGTTTGCCATGGGAACTTCAGTAGTCCGTTTCCCCAGAAACTCTGTTTCGATCGTTTCCCAAACGTACAGGATTCGTCGAGAGCCGGGCAATCGAACGTAATGAGTTCCTTCAAGAAACACCTTGTCCTTCAAAAACTCATTGATATACCTTGGGTGATAGTGGATCCGTTCACCCAGGGTAGTGGCAGACAAATAAGTCAGCATTTGTAACTCCCGTGTTTAGCGTGTCAGAACGTCTGACAGTAATATTGTCATGCATTACAAGATATTTGTCAATATGTCTGACAAGATTGATAATGGAAAAAACTCAACGGGGACTGATATGAAGAGTAATGAAACGGGTAAGCAGCTTGCAGTCAGGGTGGATGATGAATTGATTGCTGCCATTGATCGCAGAAGATTGGACCTGGCCAAGGAAAGTGGCTTAATTCCAACCCGTTCGGATATTGTCAGACTAGCGCTTGAGAAATTTCTTGGAATAAAGTCTGGGAAGAAATGAACGTCTGCATGAGTAGGGCGGGGTGGTGTTCAATAATCGATATGGCCTCTCTCAGACACTGTCGTTTGTATGGGCTCAAAAGAGTCCCGTTTTGGGCACAAATTGGGCACACTCTCTTTTCGCATGAATAATTCTTTTGCCTAATATATGCGGCTCTCTCGAGAAAGTCGTATTTGAAGCTTTCGGTCAACTTGACGGACACACAGCCGCGGCAAGCCTTTTAAGCCTGAATTGACTTACAGTGGGGAACAAACGATAATGATGTGCTGTTTACAACAGGCGCGTAGCTCAGCTGGTTAGAGCACCACCTTGACATGGTGGGGGTCGTTGGTTCGAGTCCAATCGCGCCTACCAACGAAGTCAGTCTCCTCAGTCGTTTTCTTCCCCCAAGCCTTTTTTCCTCCTGATTTTCCAGTTTTCATGCCCGTTTTCTGACGGTTTCAGCGTTCCTGCGTCTCTGGTGCATCGGGGGCGGATGTTGTAACCCTATGAATCATATGGGTTGCATGGGAATGGTGCGGTGCAAGATAGCGTCTGTTAAAAAAATGGGTATAATTCCCATGTGGCGCAGGTTTCCCAGTTCACCAATGCGGAGGGTAGATTCCCATGAAACTCATTCATCGATTCACCGGAGTATGTTTGGCAAGCGGGCTCGCGCTCACGCTGGCCTCGTGCGGTGGCGGCGGTTCCGCCCTGTCCAGCATGATGGCCACTTTGAGCGGCGTGGCCATTGACGCGCCGATCCCCGGCGCACAGATCACCATCACTTCAGGCGCGCCCCTCAATGACCCGGGTGCCCAAACCATCGGCACCATTACGGCCAATGGTACCGGCCAGTTTTCCATCAGCATCAATTTGCCCAGCACCAGCACCCCCATTTTTGCCAACGCGGCAGACCCCATCAATACTGCGGTGGTCCTGAGCAGCTATCTCGGATCCTCCAGCGTGCTGGCGACCAAGGGCACGCTGACCACATCCAACCTGCCTGATCTGGACATCACGCCAGTGACTACCGCGGCATTGGCGGTTTATGCCCAGGTCAACGGCAGCAGCTACGGTGCCCTGACGCCGGCCGCCTATGCGACGACGCTGCAGCAATACAATGGCGACATCCTGGCCATTGCAGCGGCCATCAAGGCCGTGGGCGACAACCTGTGTACCCCGGCCATCAGCGTGAGCTCGACGACCAACCTGGCCGCACTCATCGCAGCGCAATCCAGCCTGACCAGCAGCAACTCGACGACCTTGCAGACGGCGGCAACCACCCTGGGCGGGAATTGCCCGGCGGTGATGGCGAGCCTGCCCCAGCAGATCGCGGCTGACCCGCACTTCGGCCCCGAGCTGGACATGGGGGATGTGATCGATGCTGGCGTCCTCAGTGTCCCGGCGGGGACGTACGCCCTGCAGGGGATCATCGCTGAAACCGGCATGACCCCCACCCAGACCACCACCACGGCAACGCCCAACCCTCTGGCCATGTTCAGCGACGCAGCGGTCACGATCGCGTCGAATGGCCAGATCACCTCGACGGACAACAATATCAGCGGTACGGTGGTGGGCAACCTCGTGACCTTGACCCTCACCAATGGTACCCAGCAGTACACGTTGCGCGGCAAGGTGGGTGCGGTTCAGACGGCCCTGGTTTCTGGCGGACAGGCCTATGCCATCCAGAGCGGCGGCACCAACAACGCCAGCAACCTGCTCACCAATTTCAACGCAGTGCTCATCACGACCGGCGAGACGCCCGTCTGGAACGGGATTGCCGCACCGACGACGGCAACGTCCAATGATGGCATCACCTGCGCGTCCGGGGCTTTCCCGGTGCGTCTGGATGCCTTTGGCTCGGCCATCGGTGGTGGCAGCGTGGGCGAATGCGTCACGCCCAGTGCGACGGGTTGGGCCATGGCGAGCTCGGGTACCTCCGGCGCGGACTTCAATTTTGACGATAACGCCAGCGCGTCGAGCACCATGAGCCCGCCCAGCCTAAGTGCGCCCAACTGGACGGCCGCTTCCTCCTCGACCCCGTTCATTCTGAGCTCGGCCGGTGCAAGCTTTACCCGCAATGGCGTCACCACGAGCGGCACGACGTACTACGTCATGGGAACCCGGTCAGTGGTTTTTGCCAGCACCCAGGGCAACAGCCTGCTCAGAATGCACGACACGGTGTTTGCGCAGCTTGCCGAGGCGGGCCACAGCAGCGATGGCGGCAATGGTGCGACCAATGGCGGTACGGGCAGCATGGAAGGTCAGGATCACTAGGTCCGGTTGATCGGGTGCGTTCCGACCCAAAGGCCCCGCAGCGATGCGGGGCCTTTTTCTTTATGCAGGGCAGGGCGCGCGTCCTGGGGCGCGGGCACGCTGTGCTAGAATCGCCGCTCCCGCAAGTAGAGGAATGTGCTGTGATCACGATTCGATTGCCCGACGGTTCGGAGCGTTCTTATCCCGCGCCGCTGACGGTTGCCGAGGTGGCAGCCAGCATCGGTGCCGGGCTCGCTCGCGCTGCCTTGGCCGGTAAGATCAATGGACGTCTGGTGGATACTTCCGCGCCGATCGCAGAAGACGCCCAGGTGGCCATCGTCACCGACCGCGACCCCGAAGGGGTGGAGATCCTGCGCCATTCCACGGCGCACCTGCTCGCCCATGCCGTGAAAGAGCTCTATCCCGGTGCCCAGGTCACGATCGGCCCGGTCATCGAGAACGGTTTTTACTACGATTTTTCCTACGAACGGCCGTTCACTCCGGAAGATCTGGCGGCCATTGAAAAGCGCATGACGGAAATTGCAAAGCGCGATCTGCCCGTTCAGCGCGAACTCATGCCGCGGGACGATGCCGTCGCGTATTTCAAGGGGATTGGCGAGGCCTACAAGGCCGAGATCATCGCCAGCATTCCGGCCAACGAAGCGATCTCGCTCTACCGTCAGGATAATTTCGTGGACCTGTGTCGCGGCCCCCACGTGCCCTCCACCGGCAAGCTCAAGGTCTTCAAGTTGATGAGGGTAGCCGGCGCGTACTGGCGGGGCGATTCGCGCAACGAGATGCTCACGCGGATCTACGGGACGGCGTGGGCCAAAAAGGAAGACCAGGACGCCTATCTCACCCGCCTCGAAGAGGCTGAAAAGCGTGACCACCGCCGCCTGGGCAAGCAGCTCGACCTCTTTCACCTGCAGGATGAGGCCCCGGGCATGGTCTTCTGGCACCCCAAGGGCTGGGCACTCTGGCAGGAAATCGAGCAGTACATGCGTCGCGTGTATCGCGAAAACGGCTACCAGGAAGTACGTTGCCCCCAGATTCTGGACCGTACCTTGTGGGAAAAGTCGGGGCACTGGGCCAATTTTCACAAGAACATGTTCACCACGGAGTCCGAATCGCGCGACTTTGCCATCAAGCCCATGAACTGCCCGGGGCATGTTCAGATCTTTAATCAGGGCATCAAGAGCTATCGCGATCTGCCTGTGCGTTATGGGGAATTCGGGTCCTGTCACCGCAACGAACCTTCTGGCGCCCTGCACGGGGTGATGCGGGTTCGCGGCTTTACGCAGGACGATGGCCACATTTTTTGCACAGAAGCGCAAATCCAGTCGGAGGTGGCCGACTTCATCCAGCTGCTGCGACGGGTCTACCGGGACTTCGGTTTCACCGACATCCAGTACAAGCTCGCGACGCGCCCGGAACAGCGGGTAGGCTCGGACGACATCTGGGACAAATCGGAGGAGGCCCTGCGCGTGGCGCTGGTCCAGGCCGGGGTGGATTTTGAAACCCTGCCGGGAGAAGGGGCTTTCTACGGCCCGAAGATCGAGTTTCACCTGCGCGACAGCATTGGGCGCACCTGGCAGTGCGGCACCATCCAGGCCGATTTTTCCATGCCCGGACGCCTCGAGGCGAGCTATGTGGCCGAGGACAATACCCGCCAGACGCCTGTCATGCTGCACCGGGCCATTCTGGGTTCGCTGGAGCGATTCATCGGCATTCTCATCGAACATTACGCCGGCGCCCTGCCGCTTTGGCTGGCCCCAGTCCAGGCGGTGGTGATGAATATATCGGAAGGGCAGTCAGGATATGCCACGGGTGTTGTAAAAACCCTGAAAGATCAAGGGGTCCGGGTGGAGTCTGACTTGCGGAACGAGAAAATAAACTATAAAATACGAGAGCATAGTCTTCAGAAGCTTCCTTTTCAGCTCATTATTGGCGACAAGGAAGCCCAGTCGAAGCAGGTGGCGGTCAGAAGTCGTGGCGGTGAGGATCTCGGGCAAATGTCCCTCGAAGCTTTCATCACCCGTTTCAATGCTGAAGTGGCGGCCCGATCGGGCGCTGCTGAATAACCGCAGGCAGGTGCAGCCAGCCCGGCAGTTGGGGGCTTGGGTGCATATTTGAGTTTAATTGTCAGGAGGTTGTTGCTATCGCTCAATCGAAGGAAGTCCGGATCAACGGAGAGATTACAGCGTCCGAGGTCCGTCTGGTCGGGGTGGAAAGTGAACAGTTGGGAATCGTCAAGCTGTCTGAAGCCCTGCGCATGGCCGAGGAGGCCGAAGTGGATCTGGTGGAAATTGCGCCCATGGCGGTGCCTCCGGTATGCCGTTTGATGGATTACGGCAAGTTCAAGTACCGCGAGAGCAAGCGCCAGCACGAGGCCAAGGTCAAGCAGAAGCAGATCCAGGTCAAGGAAATCAAGTTTCGCCCGGGTACGGATGAAGGTGATTACGCCATCAAGGTGCGAAACCTGATCAAATTCCTCAACGAAGGCGACAAGACCAAGGTGACGCTGCGCTTCCGGGGTCGCGAAATGACGCACCAGGAGCTGGGATATAACCTTCTCAAACGTGTCGAGGCCGACCTGCTTCCTTACGGCGTGGTAGAGCAGTTTCCGAAAATGGAAGGGCGTCAGATGGTCATGGTGCTGGCCCCCAAGAAGAAAGTCGAACCCGGCAAGGAAGCCAAGGCTTCCAAGCCCAAGGCTGAAGCTGCGCCAGCCACGGCATCATAGTCGCAGCAAGCAGTACCACAAGGCGTGTTCGGGTCAACAAGCGATGGGATCTTCCCAGCCACCCGACGCGGTTTAAAACATTAGGAGCAATCATGCCCAAGATGAAGACCAAGAGCGGGGCTGCCAAGCGCTTTAAAGTGCGCGGCAGCGGCAGTGTCAAGCGCTCGCAGGCGTTCAAGCGCCACATCCTCACCAAGAAGACGACCAAGAACAAGCGTCAGCTTCGCGGTACCGCTGAAATCCATTCCACCAACATGAGCTCGATCAAAGCCATGTTGCCGTACGCGTAAGGGGGCCGGACATGCCAAGAGTCAAACGGGGCGTCACGGCGCACGCGCGCCACAAGAAAATTCTCGATCAGGCCAAGGGATACCGGGGCCGTCGCAAAAACGTTTACCGGATCGCCAAAGAAGCGGTGATGAAGGCCGGGCAGTACGCCTACCGGGACCGTCGTCGTCGCAAGCGCGATTTTCGCGTGCTGTGGATTGCCCGTATCAATGCGGCAGCCCGCGAGTGCGGCATGACTTACAGCGTTTTCATGAATGGTCTGAAGAAGGCCGACATTCAAGTGGACCGCAAGGTCCTGGCGGATATTGCCGTCTTTGACAAGGCAGCTTTCGCAAAAATGGTCGATACCGCCCGCGCTACGCTGGCAGCCTGACCTGTTCCGGCCCCCGCAAGGGGGCCGGTCCTTCCAAGAAGATCCCGATGCAAGATCTCCAATCCATTCTGGACGGTGCGGTTTCCGCGCTGTCTTCCATTGACAATCCAGCGCTGCTGGAAGAAGTCAAAGCCCGTTATCTGGGCAAATCCGGACTCCTCACCGAACGCCTCAAGGCCCTGGGCAAGCTGTCACCTGAAGCGCGACCCGCCGCCGGAGCCGAGATCAACCGTGTCAAGCTGGCGGTCGAGGCTGCGCTGCAGGCCCGGCGCGACCATATTGCCGCGCAGCAGCTGGAACGCCAGCTTTCCGCGCAGGCGCTCGATGTCACGCTTCCCGGGCGCGGGGCCGGCAATGGCGGATTGCACCCCGTCACCCGGACTCTGGCCCGGATTCGCGAGGTGTTTCACTCCCTCGGTTTCGATGTGGCCGATGGCCCCGAAATCGAAACCGACGCCTACAACTTCACGGCGCTCAATATTCCAGAAAACCACCCCGCGCGGGCCATGCACGACACGTTCTACCTGGACGCCACCCATGTGCTGCGAACCCACACCTCGCCCATGCAGGTGCGCTACCTCGAATCGCGCAAGCCGCCCGTCAAGGTCATCGTGCCCGGGCGCGTCTATCGCTGCGATTCCGACATGACCCATACGCCCATGTTTCATCAGGTGGAGGGGTTATGGGTGGATGAGGCCGTCACCTTCAGCGGGCTGAAGGGCGTGCTGATCGATTTCATGCGCCGTTTTTTCGAGCAGGACCAGTTGAAAGCGCGCTTCCGCCCCTCCTTTTTCCCCTTTACCGAACCTTCGGCCGAGATGGACATTGGTTGCGTGATTTGTGAAGGGCAGGGCTGCCGCGTGTGCAGTCATACCGGCTGGCTGGAAGTACTGGGGTGCGGCATGGTGCACCCCAATGTGTTTGCGCCCCTGGGAATCGACAGCGAACGTCATGTGGGCTTTGCGTTTGGCATGGGCGTAGAGCGCCTTGCCATGTTGCGCTATGGAGTCAATGACTTACGTCTGTTTTTTGATAATGATTTGAGATTTCTTGAGCAGTTCCGCTAAATTAAATGAAATTTTCTGAATCCTGGCTACGCACCTGGGTCAACCCTGCGCTGGACCGCACCGCAGTGGCCCACGCCCTGACCATGGCAGGGCTGGAAGTGGAGGCCCTCGAGCCCGTCGCTCCGGCTTTTGACCGGGTGGTGGTGGGTGAGGTCAAAACGGTCGAGAAGCATCCCCAGGCCGATCGCCTCAAGTTGCTCACGGTCGACGTGGGGCAGGGCGTCCCCCTGCAAATCGTGTGCGGTGCAGGAAACGTCACCCTGGGCATGAAGGCACCTTGCGCCCTGGTGGGGGCCAAACTGCCGGGCGGGCTGGAAATCAGGGCGGCCAAGGTGCGCGGCATCCCGTCCTTCGGCATGATGTGCTCCGAAACGGAACTGGGCTTGAGCGAGAGCAGCGAAGGGTTGCTGGTCCTTGCCCCCGAAGCCCCCCCGGGCCAGGATATTCGCCAATGGCTGGATCTGGATGACCACCTGTTCACCCTCAAGCTCACGCCCAATCGTGCAGACTGCCTGAGCATCCAGGGCGTGGCCCGCGAACTGGCGGCCATCACCCGCATGCCCTTTACCCCGCTGCCGGTCACGCCGGCAACGCCCGTGGGGCCCACGCAACGCAAGGTCGCCGTACAGGACGAGGCGGCGTGCCCCCGTTATCTGGGCCGCTCCCTGCGCCTTGCACACCCGCAAACCCCCACGCCGGAATGGATGGTGCGGCGTCTCGAACGCTCGGGGCTGCGCTCGAAAGGCGTCGTCGTGGATGTGACCAACTACGTGCTACTCGAACTGGGGCAACCCCTCCACGCCTTCGATGAAGACCGCCTTGCCGGCGGTTTGAGCGTGCGCTGGGCGCATCCGGGCGAATCCCTGACGCTGCTCAACGAGCAAAAGATCACCCTCGAGCCCGACATGCTGGTGATTGCCGACCAGAGCGGCGCCATTGCGCTGGCGGGCATCATGGGCGGACAAAGCACCGCCGTGACGCCGCAGAGCGCGCAGGTCTTTCTGGAGGGTGCCTTTTTTTCACCCGAAGCCATTGCCGGGCGCGCCCGTCGCCTGACCCTGAGCTCTGATTCGGCCTATCGTTTCGAGCGCGGGGTCGATTTTGCTGCAACGCGTCAGGCGCTGGAGCGGGCCACGACGTTGTTGCTGGAATTGTGCGGCGGCGAAGCCGATGCCGTGGTGGAAGTGGCCGGAAAGCTGCCAGAGAGGCGGCCGGTTCTGGTCCGCCCGGATCGCGTTCGCCGTGTCCTGGGGCTGGACCTTTCGGGGCAGGCCATGGCGGAATTGCTGGGGCTGCTGGGGCTGACGCTGAAACCACATGCCGACGGCCTGGAGGTGGTCCCGCCCAGCCATCGTTTCGATCTCGCGATCGAGGCGGACTTCATCGAGGAAATTGCCCGTCTGCACGGCTATGACCAGATTCCCGCCGTCCCGCCGCCGGGCCATCTCGTGATGCTGCCCAGTCCCGAGGCCACCCGCAGCGAACTGGACCTGTCCTGGCAGATGGTGCACCGGGATTATCAGGAAGTGGTGACCTACAGCTTTGTGGATGCTGCGGACGAAGCCGCACTGGCGGCCCATCCTTCGGACGTCGCGTTGCTCAACCCCATTGCCAGCCAGATGTCAGTCATGCGCTCCACCCTGGCGGTGGGCCTCATCAACGCCCTGCAATCCAACCTCAGCCGCAAGCAGGAACGTGTCAGGATTTTTGAACTGGGGCGCTGCTTTTCCAGGAGCGGCACCTCTTTTGACCAGCATAAGCGGCTGGGCGGGCTCGTCTATGGCGCACGGCATTCCGAGCAATGGGGCCAGCCAGCCGAGCCTTCCGACTTCTTTGACCTCAAACGGGATGTGGAAGCCCTGTTTGCCGGTATTTCGCCCGTTTTTGCGCCGGCCAGGCACCCGGCGCTGCACCCCGGGCGTTCGGCAGAAGTCCTTCTGGACGGGGCGGTCGTAGGCTGGTTGGGTGAACTGCACCCGCGCGTGAGCGCCCAGTACGCCTTTCCCAAGGCCCCGCTGCTGTTCGAGCTGGCCCTCGAGCCGCTGCTGGCACGCCCCATCCCGCGCTACCGCGAAACCTCGCGCTTCCAGCCCATCCGGCGTGACCTTGCGGTGCTGGTGGAAGCGTCGGCGCCCGCCGCAGCTCTTCTGGAAGCCTTGCAAGCTGCCCGGGCTCCCGGGGTCTCCGAAGTGGCCCTGTTCGACCTTTATCAGGGCCAAGGGGTGCCTGAAGGTAAAAAAAGCCTTGCGTTTCGTATAGTTATGCACGATACTGAAAGGACATTGACCGAAGCGGAAATCGAGTCCAGTGTCGCTGTGCTGTTAGATGTCCTGCAATCCCGGTTCAATGCGGCGCTGAGATAACGGAGCTTTCATGACACTCACCAAGGCTGAACTTTCTGATCTGCTGTTCGAAAAAGTAGGGCTCAACAAACGAGAAGCCAAAGATCTCGTGGATACTTTTTTTGAGGAAATCCGGACAGCACTTGAAAAAGGGGACAGCGTCAAACTGTCGGGCTTCGGCAATTTCCAGCTGCGGACCAAACCGCAACGGCCCGGCCGCAACCCCAAAACCGGGGAAGAAATCCCGATCACCGCGCGACGAGTCGTCACCTTTCATGCCAGTCAGAAGTTGAAGACGCTGGTGGAGAAGCGCAGTGTCAACGCAGAACCTGCCTGAAGGCGGGCTTCCCCCGATTCCCTCCAAACGCTACTTCACCATCGGAGAAGTCGGCGAGCTCTGTGCGGTCAAACCGCACGTCCTGCGTTACTGGGAGCAGGAGTTCACGCAACTCAAGCCGGTCAAGCGGCGCGGCAACCGTCGCTACTACCAGCCCCACGAAGTCATGCTGATCCGGCATATCCGCAGCCTGCTCTACGATCGCGGATTCACCATCAACGGGGCGCGTCACGTGCTGTCTTCGCCGGAAGAAAAAGCCGCCATCCGGCAATTGACCGAACCTGAGGTCAAATCGGTTCAAAAAGTCCCCGATGCATTCAAAAAGGAACTGCAATCCATCATCACATTGCTGTCGCGATGAATTTTTTCTGGCATAATTGAAAGTTCGGGGCGTAGCGCAGCCTGGTAGCGTACCTGCATGGGGTGCAGGTGGTCGGAGGTTCGAATCCTCTCGCCCCGACCAGATTCCCTACCATCGTCCCTGCGGTGGCCAACACTGCAGTGGATTATGGTTTCTCGATCCAAGGTCCCCCTCCTGTCTTGCGGATAATCACGGTTTTGAATGACGTGGTTCCGCGCCTTGAATACCGTCCGACTGACCAATCAGGAATTGCTGAAGGTGCTCTTTGGCGCCCGGGCAGACTACCGCGCTTACGAGCGTTCGCTCCACCCCTTGTTTTCTGCCTCGGAAACCGCGTTGCAAAAACGGGGGGCTGCAGCGCGCGAGCTGGTGATGCGCTGGCTCCAGGAGGAGCTCCAGCAGCAGTCCCTTCTGGCGCATCCTGCGGCCGTCGAGGACTACCTCCGGCTGTATTTCACCGGGCGCGAGCATGAGTCTTTTGTGGTGCTGTTTCTCGATGCCCAGAATCACCTGATCGGCGCCGAGGAGTTGTTTCGCGGCACACTCACCCAGACCGCAGTCTATCCCCGCGAGATCCTCAAGGCGGCGTTGCGGCACAATGCCGCCAGCGTGATTTTTGCGCACAACCATCCTTCAGGCATGGCGCAGCCCAGCGCCGCAGACCGGCGCCTGACGGAGACGCTGCAAAAGGCCCTGGTTTTGGTGGATATCAAGGTGCTCGACCACTTTATCGTGGCCGGCAGGCGTTCGGTCAGCTTTGCTGAGCGTGGATGGCTGTGAGAATGGCCTGACGCAGGTCCGATTCCTGGATCCGCCCCAGTTTTTTGAGCACGATGTCACCGCTACGGTCAAAGACCAGGGTAAAGGGGATGCCTTCCTGGGCATTACCATAGGGAGCCGTCATGTCCAGGACGTCCTGCGTGCCCACCAGCATGGGATAGTTCATCGGTTGTTGCCGGAGGTAGGCCTGCAGCGCCTCGCGCTCATCGATGCCGATGCCGACAAAACGCACCTGATCCGCGGGCCAGTCGGCCTGCACCTGCCGCAACATCGGCATTTCGTCCTTGCAGGGCTCGCACCAGGCCGCCCAGAAATTGACCACGATGACCCGACCCTGCCATTGGCGCAAGGGTTGGGCATGGTGCTCGAGATCGGGCAGGGACAACGCCAGAATGGGGGAGGGGGCGCGCTGGGGAGGCTCGTTCCGGGATTCGTCGTGTCCCCAGTAATGCAGGCTGCGGTAGATGGCTACCCCTTCCCATACGGCAAAGGCGAGGGCGATGAGGATGATGAGCTTGAACAGGGGTAATTTCATCGGTTTCGGTGCTTGAAAAACTTCGTGGCAAAATCGCCGGCATATCGAGGATGTTGGCATGATAAACTTTCCCGCCGGATTACGTGTTGGGCGGATTGATCCTGTTCAATGCGCAACCTTATCAGATAACCGCCGCTAACTGCTTGCTCCTACAGGGGAATTGAGTATGGCCATAGAAGTCAAAGTCCCGGATATCGGGGACTTCAAGAATATTCCAGTCATCGAAGTGATGGTCAAGGCGGGTGATACCGTTCGAGCTGAAGATCCGTTGGTGACCCTCGAGTCGGACAAGGCGACCATGGAAATTCCGGCGCCTGTTGCCGGCGTGGTCAAGGAAGTGCTGCTGAAGCTGGGGGACCGGGTTTCGGAGGGCTCCCCCGTGATCATGCTGGAGGAGGCGGGTGCTGCTGCCGCTCCCAGTGCCCCGGCTGCCGCGCCCATCGCCCCGGCTGCCGTGCCGGCGCCTGCACCCGCTTCTGGACCGGTCCCTGCGCCCATTGCCGCACCGGCCCCCGTGCCTGCCGCTGCGGCGCCCACGCCACCACAAGCGCTGCAGCCCGCCGATGCCGGGCACCACGAGGCCTTTCTCAAGGCGCACGCAAGCCCGGCCATTCGCCATTTTGCCCGGGAGCTGGGGGTTGACCTCACCAAGGTCAAGGGCAGCGGTCCCAAGGGACGCGTCCTGCGCGAGGACGTGCAGGGGTTCGTCAAATCCGTATTGCAGAGCGGCGCAGGTGCCGCCCCTGGCGCCGCTGCAGGCATTGGGCTGGGGTTGCTGCCCTGGCCCCAGGTGGATTTTGCCAAGTACGGACCGATTGAAGTGCAGCCGCTGAGCCGCATCAAAAAGCTCTCCGGCGCCAACCTGCATCGCAACTGGGTGATGATTCCCCATGTGACCAACAACGATGATGCTGACATTACCGAGCTGGAAGCCTTCCGCATCCAGCTCAATCAGGAAAATGCCAAGTCGGGCGCCAAGGTCACCCTCCTGGCCTTCATCATCAAGGCCGTGTGCAATGCCCTGCGCAAGTTTCCGGAGTTCAATGCATCGCTCGACGGCGACACGCTCGTGCTCAAGCGCTACTACCACATTGGTTTTGCGGCGGATACGCCCAACGGTCTGGTCGTTCCCGTCATCAAGGATGCCGACAAGAAAGGCGTCATGCAGATTGCCGAGGAGGCCAGTGCCCTGGCCGCTAAAGCCCGTGAAGGCAAGCTAGGACCGGCCGACATGCAGGGGGGCACGTTTTCCATTTCCAGCCTCGGTGGGATCGGCGGGACCTACTTCACGCCCATCATCAACGCGCCTGAAGTGGCCATCCTGGGCGTCTGCCGTGCCTCCATGCGACCGGTGTGGATGGACGATGCGTTCCAGCCGCGCCTGATTGCGCCGCTTTCCCTGTCGTACGACCATCGCGTGATTGATGGCGCTGCCGCTGCCCGCTTCAATGCCTACCTGGTGGGATTGCTGGGCGATATGCGCCGCGCCACACTTTAAGGAACTGCTTCATGTCAGATCATCAAGTGCAGGAGTTCGACCTGCTGGTATTGGGTGCTGGCCCGGGAGGGTATTCCGCGGCATTTCGTGCTGCGGATCTCGGCATGAAAACCGTCCTGGTGGAACGCTATCCCACCTTGGGCGGCGTCTGTCTCAACGTGGGCTGCATTCCCTCCAAGGCCCTGCTTCACGTGGCTGCCGTCACCGAAGAGGCCCAGGCCCTTGCGGCGCATGGCGTGACCTTCGGCGCCCCCAGGATTGACCTGGACGCCCTGCGCCAGTGGAAGTCCAATGTGGTGGGCAAGTTGACCGGCGGTCTTGCCATGATGGCCAAGGGCCGAAAAGTCACGGTGGTGCAGGGGGTGGGACGTTTCGTGGACCCCCACCATCTGGAGGTCATGAATGCGGCGAATGAACGGCAACTGATCCGGTTTGGCAAGGCCGTCATCGCGGCAGGGTCGCAGGCGGTCAAGCTGCCTTTCATCCCGGAAGACCCGCGCATCGTGGATTCCACGGGGGCGCTTGAACTCCGCCAGATTCCAAAACGCATGCTGGTCATTGGCGGGGGCATCATCGGGCTGGAAATGGCTACGGTCTATGCCACCTTGGGTGCGCGCATCGATGTGGTCGAAATGCTCGACGGCCTGATGGCCGGCGCCGATCGCGATCTGGTCAAGATCTGGGAAAAACGCAATGCCAAGCGTTTTGACAGGATCATGCTGAAGACAAAAACCGTGGCGGTGGAAGCGCGGGATGACGGCATCCATGTCACTTTCGAGGGAGAAAAGGCGCCGACCGCACCGGAGCGTTACGACCTGGTGCTGGTTGCCGTCGGGCGACGCCCCAACGGGCAGGCCATCGGTGCCGATCTTGCCGGGGTGACCGTGGATGCGCGCGGTTTCATTCCGGTGGACAAGCAACAGCGCACCAATGTGCCCCATATTTACGCCATCGGCGACATCGTCGGACAACCGATGCTGGCCCACAAGGCGGTGCACGAAGGGCACGTGGCGGCCGAAGCCGCCGATGGACAGCGCAGTTTCATGGATGCGCGACAGATTCCTTCGGTGGCCTACACTGACCCCGAAGTGGCGTGGGCCGGCGTGACCGAAGAGCAGGCGCGGGCGCAGGGACTGCGCTACGGCAAGGCGGTGTTTCCCTGGGCGGCCTCGGGGCGCGCCATCGCCAATGGGCGGGACGAAGGCTTCACCAAACTGCTGTTCGATGAAGCCACCCACCGCATCATCGGAGGCGGCATCGTCGGTACCCATGCTGGCGACCTCATCAGCGAAATCTGCCTCGCCATCGAAATGGGATGTGAAGCCGGGGACATCGGAAAAACCATTCACCCCCATCCCACCCTGGGCGAATCGATCGGCATGGCGGCTGAACTCTACGAAGGCGTCTGTACCGATCTCCCTCCCAAAAAATGAGTGGACAGGCAATTCATGCACATATTGTTGAGTAACGACGACGGTTATTTTTCCAGCGGCCTGGCTGCCCTGGCGGAGGCCATGGCACCACTGGGTACCGTCACCGTGGTTGCACCCGATGCGGAAAAAAGCGGGGCCAGCAATTCCCTGACGCTGGACCGGCCGCTGATGGTGCGTCGTGCCCCCAACGGTTTTTTTCACGTCAACGGCACCCCCACCGACTGCGTGCACATGGCGGTGACGGGAATGCTCGACATCACACCCGACGTCATCGTCTCCGGAATCAACCACGGTGCCAACATGGGCGACGACACGATTTATTCGGGAACCGTTGCAGCGGCGACGGAAGGGTACCTGCTGGGGATTCCCTCCATTGCCGTTTCGCTGGTCACGCCGCAGGGTGCAGGGCAGTACTTCGATACGGCAGCGCGGGTCGTGGCCCGTCTCGTCCAGAAAATTCAGCGCAATCCGCTGACCCAGGCCACCTTGCTGAACGTCAATGTGCCCGACATTCCCTTCGAGCAGATCAAGGGCATGAAAATCACGCGGCTGGGACGGCGTCACAAGGCTGAACCCGTCATCAAGGCGCTCAATCCCCGCGGCGAGGTGGTGTACTGGGTCGGCGCGGCAGGACCTGCAGCCGACGCAGGCGCCGGCACCGATTTCGATGCGGTGGCCCAGGGTTGGGTGTCACTGACGCCGCTCCAGGTGGATTTGACCCACTACCAGCAGCTGGACCCGATGCGGCAATGGCTGGAAGCGTGAAAGCTGTGGTGACCTCGGGGATCGGCATGACCTCGGACCGTACCCGGGCGCGGATGGTGGAGCGCCTGCGGGCCGCGGGCATTACCGACGAGACCGTGTTGTCCGCAATGCTTGCGGTACCGCGCCACGCTTTTGTGGATGAAGCCATCGCCAGTCGGGCCTATGACGATTCGGCGCTGCCCATTGGGTGGGGCCAGACCATTTCTGCACCCTATATCGTGGCACGGATGATCGCGCTGCTGCGGGCTGGAAAAAAACTGGGAAAAGTGCTGGAAGTCGGCACGGGTTGCGGTTATCAGGCGGCCGTCCTGGCGCGCGTGGCGCGCGAGGTCTATTCCGTGGAACGGATTGGCCAGCTGCTCGAAAAAACGCGGGCCCGCCTTTGGCCCCTCAAAATCAGGAACCTGCGCCTCAAGCATACGGACGGCAGTCATGGGCTGCCCGAGGCGGCTCCTTATGACGGCATCATCGTCGCCGCAGCCGCAACCCGAGTGCCCGAGGCATTGCTGGCGCAGCTGGCGCCGGGGGGACGCCTGGTCATCCCGGTGGGCGTGGACGAGCAGCAGTTGATGGTGGTGGAAAAGCGGGAGGAGGGTTTCGTGGAATCAGTGATTGAAGCGGTGCGTTTCGTGCCCCTTCTGGGGGACACGGCATGAGAAATCGCCTGGGGATGCTGGCGGTTGGCCTGGCCTTGTCGGGGTGTGCGGCAACGCATCCCGCACCCATCTCCAGCCGTTCCGGGCAGATATCGTCCCCGGCCGAGAGCACGGCGCACCCTGCGCCCGCAGAGCACCGTGCGGCGCCGGCCGGAAACAGGGCCGCCTCCCCCGAAGCTGCCGAGGCGCCCGTCGAATGGTCCTGGCCCCTCAAGCGTTCCCGCCCGGCCGTATTCTCTCCCCTGGCCAAGGGCATCGACTTCACGGCAAAGCCCGGCGAGCCCGTGCTGGCAGCAGCCAGCGGCGTGGTGTCCTACGTGGGTGACAGCATCAAAAGCTACGGCGAGATGGTGGTCATCAAACATTCGCCCAATTATCTCAGCGTCTATGCCAATAATGGCAAGGTCCTCGTGAAGGAAGGGCAAACCGTCCAGCGCGGGGAGAAAATCGCCGAAATGGGGAATGCCGCCAACGGTAAGTGGCACTTTGAAATTCGCCACCAGGGCAAGCCTGTGGATCCGGCCACGTTGCTGCCCGCGGCAAACAAGCCCTGACCCTGTTGCCGCTGCTAGGTTGCTGACAGCGGTGCGGTCACGATCCGGAGGGCCGGATCCTCCGGGGCCGTCTTCGTGGTAAACCCCAAAGCAGCCATGAGGTGCAGCATGTTGGGGTTGGTGCCCAGCACCTCGCCTTCCATGACCTTGAGTCCCCGGCTGCCGGCGATGTGCATCAGGTCGCGCATCAGGATCTTTCCCAACCCCTTGCCTTGCCAGGCGTCAGCCACCACCAGCGCAAATTCGCAGGATTCGCCATCGGGATTGGTGGTGTAGCGCGCTACACCGATTTGCTGCTCCGCATCCCCGGTGCCGATGAGGGCAACGATGGCCATCTCGCGCTGATAGTCCAGCTGGGTGAATCGCACCAGCAGGGATCGGGGCAGTTCGCGCAGGGCATCCATGAAGCGGAAATAGCGGGTGTCTTCGGACAGGGATTTGACAAAAGCCTGCTCCATTTCGGCATCTTCGGGACGAATGGGGCGCAGGGTGACTTCGGTGCCATCCTTGAGGGTGACGCGCTGAATCAGATCGGTGGGGTAGGGGTGGACCGCCATGTGCCCATAGCGGTTTTTGGGCAGGGCTTCGTCGGTGAGGCGCACCTCGGCATGCGTGATCAATATCGGCTCGTCCGGGGCCAGCCAGGCATCCAGGCGAATCTCGGCAACCTCAGCCAGTTCGCAGGCCATTTCCGACAGACGCAACAGCAGGGAGGCCAGGCCCTCATGGTCAATGGCCCGGACTTCGCCGCGTTCGGCGAGCAGCGGCGCAACAGTGCTGCGTTCGATCAATTCGTGTGCGAGAAAACCGTTGAGCGGCGGCAGGGCATAGGTCATGGCCTTGGGAAGCTCGGCGGCGATCCCCGTCGGCCCCAGAAACAAGGCGGGCCCCAGGGTCTGGTCGCGCACCAGTCCCATGCTGACGGAACGCTGGTCCGGGGTGCGTCCCAGCATCAACGGTGGCCTGATCCCGGCACGGTAGGGCAAGTGGAATGCCGCGAACAGCTTTTCCACATCGCCCTCGGAGAGGGTCAGGGTGCGTGCACCCAGGGCCTGCTGCACGATGGCTTTGGCCTGGGGCAACAAGGGGGCCTGCTCGTCGGTGGAAGGCGGCGGCGTTTGAAAGAGCATTTGCTGATTGCGGTGGTACAGCGCCACATAGTGCATGGCGTCTACCGCGGATTCCGGCGTGCGGAAGTTGGGGACCTGGGCTGCGGACAGCAGCGTGCGTCCCCGCACGACGTTTCGATCGCCCATCCAGCAGGCCATGAGCGGCTTGGGGGTGGTCCGGGCCAGTTGCACCAGCTGTTCGGCGGTTTCGGTGGGCTCTGAACGCATCTGGGGGCAGAGCATCACCAGCACGCAGTCCACGCCAGGGTCCGCCAGGACGGCGCCAACCACCTCGCGATACTGAAGCGCGCTGGCCGTATTGCCAAGGTCGAGGGGGTTGCCGCCATCCCAGTGAGCGGGCATGAGCGTTGAGAGATGGGTGAGGGTGTCTGTGGAGAGCCGCGCCAGCGGAATGCGGTTGTCGAACGCGTGATCTGCGGCAAGGGCTCCCGGTCCTTCCCCGTTGGAGATGATGGCAAGGCGCGGGCCGCTTTTGCGATAGCGTACGGAGCAGGCGCGCGCCGCAGAGAACAGCTGGGTCATGCTGCGCACCCGGACCACGCCGGCGCGACGCAGCGCGGCATCGAAGATGGCATCGCTCTGGGCGGGCGACATTCTCGGCGTTGCGCCGCCCAGGCTGGCCTGGCCCCAGCGATCTGCCTTGAGCACGATGACGGGTTTGACGCGAGCCGCCTCGCGCAGGGTGCTCATGAAGTGACGCGGGTCCCGGACCGTTTCGATGAACATCAGGATGCTTTGGGTCTGGATGTCGGACACGAGGAAATCGATGATTTCGGCAAAGTCGATGTCCGCCGAATTGCCTACCGAAACCACGGTGGAAAACCCGATTTCATTGCCCGAAGCCCAGTCCAGCACCCCGCTGGTCAATGCCGTGGACTGCGAGACCATCGCGACGCCACCGGCCTTCACAAAGGGTGGCGCCAGCCCGATGGCCGGGCGCATGATGCCGATGCAGTTGGGTCCCAGCACGCGGATGCGATGCTGGCGTGCACGCACCAGCATCTCGGCTTCCAGCCGCGCGCCTTCCGGCCCGGATTCGCTGAATCCGGTGGAGAGCACGATGACGGCGCGCAACCCGAGCGCTCCGCATTCATCCATCAAATCGGGGATGGTGGCTGCGGGTGTGGCCAGCATCACGAGATCGACGGGCGTGCCGATCTGCGAAAGCCGGGCATAGGCACGAAGCCCCTGGACCTGGGCATCATGCAGGTGGACGGGGTGGAGCGTGCCGCGGTACCCGCTGGCCAGGAGGTTGCGCAACACCTGCCCCCCCAGGGAATCGGAATGGTTGCTGGCCCCGACGATGGCAATGGATTGCGGTGCGAAGAAGGGCGACAGATAATGGGGCTTCATGGAGGGGTCAGTTTAAAACGATAAGCATGAGAGATCAGCAAAAATGGTACACACGGCATTCATCACCCACAATGATTGTGTCAGACACGACATGGGGGAGTTTCACCCGGAAAGCCCGGCGCGCCTCGGCGCAATCAACGATCGCCTGATTGCGGGCGGGCTGATGCCCTATCTTCAGCATTTTGAAGCGTCTCCTGCCCAGCGTGAACACCTGGAACGGGTCCATTCCGCCACGCATGTGGAAAATCTGTTTTCCGCGTCACCCCGACATGGCATCGTACACCTGGATCCCGACACGGCGATGAACCCTTATACGCTCTCTGCCGCCCTGGGGGCCGTAGGGGCCGCGGTCCAGGGGGTGGATCTGGTGATGCAGGGCAAGGCGCAAAACGCCTTTTGCGGCGTCCGTCCCCCCGGGCACCACGCCGAACGTGATCGCCCGATGGGGTTCTGCTTCTTCAATACGGTGGCAGTGGCCGCAGCGCACGCCATGGACCACTACGGACTGGAGCGGGTGGCCATCCTGGATTTTGACGTCCATCACGGCAACGGCACGGAAAACATTTTCAAAAACGAGCCGCGCGTCCTGTTCTGCTCCACCTTCCAGCATCCCTTCTACCCCTATCAGGGCGCGGATACCGTCAGCGATCATATCATCAACATTCCGCTGCGCGCCGGTACGGACGGCTCGGGGTTTCGGGAAGCCATCAGCACAGAT
>JAJZRV010000024.1 GCA_021850135.1 Pseudomonadota bacterium | reverse complement strand
CGATCTCCTAATGCCAGCGCGCCGACGTCGCCCATGAACACCTCGGCGGGGTAGGCGTTAAACCACAGGAATCCGAGGCCCGCGCCGGTCATGGCCGCGCAAAAAACCACCAGCTCCCCGGCGCCGGGAATGCTGGGAAACGCGAGATAGAGCGCAAAGACCTTGTTGCCCGCCACATAGGCGAATACGGCAAGCGCCCCGGAGATCATTGCCGTGGGCATGATGGCGAGGCCATCGAGGCCATCCGTGAGGTTGACCGCATTGCTGGTGCCCACGATCACAAAATAGGTCAGGATGACGAAACCCAGCCCGCCCAGCGGCAGCGCCACCGTCTTGAAGAACGGGACAATCAGGTCGGTTTCCGCAGGAGTCGAAGCCATCTGCAGCAGCGCAACGGCAACCAGGCCTGCAATCACCGACTGCCAGAAAAACTTGGCGCGCGCCGACAGCCCCTTGGGATTGCGATGGACCACCTTGCGGTAGTCGTCAACCCAGCCAATCACTCCAAAACCCAGCATGGTTCCCAAAACCAGCCACACATAGCGGTTGGTGAGATCGGCCCAAAGCAGCGTGGTCACGGCAATAGCCACCAGGATCAGGGCGCCGCCCATGGTGGGCGTCCCGCTCTTGACAAGGTGCGTCTGCGGTCCGTCGTCGCGCACCGACTGCCCGATCTTGTAGGCGGTAAGCTTGCGGATCATGACCGGGCCGATCGCAAACGAAATCGACAGCGAAGTCAGCGTCGCCAGAACCGCGCGCAATGTGATGTAGTCGATCACGCGAAATCCGTGAACGGTTTGGGATAGCCAGTGGGCCAGTGCTAACAGCATGTTGTCATTCCTCGATGGCAGGCCGTCATTGCACCAGCCCCTCTACGACTCGTTCCATCTGCATGAAACGAGACCCTTTGACCAATACGGTGGCGTCTGCATTGAGCTGGGGATGCAGCGTGTTCACCAGCGCCGTCGCCGACTCGAAATGGCGCGCGTGCGGTCCGAATGCGCGACAGGTCTCCCGGGTCAGCTCGCCCACAGTCAGACAGTCGTCAATGCCCGCCGCCAGCGCAACCCTGCCGACCTCGGCATGCAGTTCGGGCGCTTCGTCGCCCAGTTCGCCCAGATCCCCCAGCACCAGGATGCGCCGACCCGGACGCGCTGCCAGCACGGCGATGGCCGCCGCCACCGAATCGGGGTTGGCGTTGTAGGTGTCGTCGATCACCAATGCCCCGCGTGCCGAAAACTTGGATTGAAGCCGCCCCGGGACGCCCTGAAAATTCTCCAGGCCCAAACGGATGGCATCGGCAGAAAGGCCCAGCGCCATGGCTGCGGCCGCAGCCGCTACCGCGTTGGCCTGATTGTGCCGACCCGGAACATTGAGCCGGACCTGAAAGGCTGTTCCAGGCCAGGCAATCTGCAGCATCTCGCCCTGCGTCGTGCCGCTCACCTGAGCCTCCCGATCCAGGGCAAACGCCACCACCCTGTGCGCGGCAGCGCATTCGCGCAGCACCGGCGTCATGACCTCTCCTACGGGAAGGACCGCCACCCCCTCCGCCGGCAATCCTTGAAAAATCTCGCCCTTGGCGCGCGCCACGGCCTCGAGGCTGCCCAGCAGCCCCACATGCGCGCGTTGCACGTTGTTGACGAGCGCGACATCCGGTTGCGCCACCCGCGTCATGGCGGCAATCTCTCCCTCGTGGTTCATGCCCATCTCGACCACTGCCCAGCGATGACCGGCACGAAGGCGCAGCAGCGTCATGGGCAGACCCAGGGTGTTGTTGAGATTGCCTGTCGTGGCAAGCACGCTGTCCTGGGGTGACAGCCCTTCCAGCGTGGCCGCGCTGCGCAGGATGGCCGCCAGCATTTCCTTGACGCTCGTCTTGCCGTTGCTACCCGTCACTGCAACCACGCGGGGATTGATCTTCCGGCGCCAGGCGCCCGCCAGGGTGGCCAGGGCCTGCGCGGTGGAGGGGACTCGGATCAGGTGCTGCGCATCGTCCATCCCCGCCCAGGAATCCTCCACCACGGCTCCTGCAGCACCGCGCCGCAGCGCCTCCGCCACGAAGGCGTGACCGTCGAAATGTTCGCCACGCAACGCCACGAACAGATCTCCCGCTTCGAGCTGCCGGGTATCCGTCGTCACCCGTCTGAACGACGCCATCGCCTGCGTGGCGACAACCCCCAAAATCCGGGCCGCTTCCTGCAGGCTCATCATCGAATCGCTACGCTGCAAGGGGGCACTCATGCGCGCACCTCCTCCAGGCAGCGCTGCGCCACGGCGCGATCGCTGAAGGGAAATTTCTGCCCGCCCACTTCCTGGGTGGTTTCGTGCCCCTTTCCTGCGATCAACACCACGTCGCCCGGCAACGCCGAGGCAATCGCCTCGCGAATGGCCGCGACACGCTCCGGAATACGCAGGAATGGCTTGTCGATACCCTGGGCAATCTGGTCCAGAATGGCTTCGACCGGCTCATAGCGCGGGTTGTCGCTCGTCAGCACCACACGATCCGCAAGACGTGCTGCCACTTCTCCCATCAAGGGCCGTTTGCCGGGGTCGCGGTTGCCGCCGCAACCAAACACACAAATCAGCTGGCGCCTGGGCGCCACGGCCTCGCGCAGGGTACTCAACGCCTTTTCCAGGGCGTCGGGCGTGTGTGCGTAGTCAATGACCACCACAGGCAGCGCCCCTCCACCCAGTCGCTCCAGTCGCCCCGCGGGCGCCACGAGGCGAGCCACCCCGACGCAAACCTGGTCGAGGGTCATGCCCCCCATCAGGGCCGCCCCCATGACGGCAAGCAGGTTGGACACGTTGAAACGCCCCATGAGCGGCGCTTGCACTTCGGCACGTCCCCATTCCCCGTCCACCTCAAAGCGCAGCCCATGCGCAGTGACCTCGATCTCCCGGGCCTGGAGGAGCGATACGCCCGAGGGCGCCCGGGCACCCTCCAGGGTGTAGCCGACGATTTTTGGAATGCCTGGCTTTGCAGCCAGACGCATGCCAAACGGATCGTCCAGATTGATGACGGCAAACGCCAGGCCGGCGGCATCGAACAACAGGGCCTTGGCTTCTCCGTAGGCCTCCAGCGTGCCGTGGTAGTCGAGATGATCCCGCGAAAGATTGGTGAACACCGCCCCTTGAAACGCAATGCCCGCCACCCTGTCCTGGACCAGCCCATGAGAGGAGACCTCCATCGCGCAAACCTGGGCTCCCTGCTGTCGGTAGCGCGCCAGGGCCTGCTGCAAGGCGATAGCGTCAGGAGTGGTATTGAGCGCGGGCTCCAGTGCCGTCAGAAGGCCGTTGCCCAGCGTACCCACCACGGCACAGGGCTTGCCGACCTGCCCCAGCAGTTGCGCCAGCCAATGCGTGCAGCTGGTTTTGCCGTTGGTGCCGGTCACCCCCACCACCCACAAATGCCGGGAGGGCTCACCGTAAACCTGCCCGGCAATCCCGCTGATCTGTGCGCGCAGCCCGGCAACCCCCTGATTGGGAACGTGCCATTCCGGCGCCCAGGCAAATCCTTCGCTCTCCCACAGCACCGAAGCGGCGCCGCGCTCGATGGCCTCGGGAATGAACCGGCGCCCGTCTGCCTGCTCCCCCGGGTAAGCCGCAAAAGTCATGCCGGGCGTCACGCACCGGCTGTCTGCCGTCAGGTCCACCAAAGGCAATCCCAGATGACGCAGGGCCGCGACATCCAGAGGGTGTACGCGGCCAGGAGCGTGGGAAGAATTCATGGCGGCGCGACTCATGTGTCCTCCGCCGAACCGGTGCCAATGGGGGATGGATCGAACGCGCCGCTATTGGGATCGTCCGGGGGGACGGCCAGCATCTGCAGCACATTGCCCATCAACGCGGAAAACACCGGCGCTGCCACAAGCCCACCGTAATAGCTGCTCCCTGACGGCTCGTCGATCATGACCGCGATCAGCACACGAGGCGCGGATGCCGGGGCAAAGCCGACAAATGACGCCACATAACGATTGGCGTAACGCCCCCCCAGAACCTTATGCGCCGTACCGGTCTTGCCTGCCACGCGATAGCCTTTGACCTGGGCTGCCGGGGCCGTTCCTTCAGGCTTGACGACGAGTTCCAGCATGTCGCTCACCTGATGCGCCGTCTGCGCCGAAATGACCCGACGTCCCGACACGGGGGCCGTGACCCGGGTCAGCGACAACGGCAGCAACACCCCGCCATCCGCAAAAATGGTGTAAGCCCGGGCCAGCTGGATCAGGCTGACCGAGATGCCGTTGCCGTAGGACATGGTGGCCTGTTCGATGGGCTTCCAGGTCCTGAAGGGACGAACCCGTCCGCCCGCTTCGCCAGGAAAACCCAGTTTTGGGGTTTGCCCGAACCCGACATCGGTAAACATGTTCCAGAGGGTTTCCGAAGGCAGGGACAGCGCAATGCGCGCTGCGCCCACATTGCTGGAATGCTGGATCACCTGGGCCACCGTCAGCGCTGCAAAGGGATGCGTGTCCCGGATGGTGCTGGGACCGATCGTCATCTGCCCGCCGCCGGTGGGAATGACCGTGGTGGGATTTACCTTGCCCGCTTCCAGCGCAGTGGCGATGGTAAACGGCTTCAAGGTGGAGCCGGGCTCGAACGTATCGGTGATGGCACGGTTTCGCAGCTGGGCTCCCGAAAGGTGCTCGCGGTTGTTCGGGTCGAAGTCGGGGTAGTTGGCCAGGGCCAACACTTCGCCGGTCTGGGTATCCAGAATGATCACGGCGCCTGCCTTGGCCCGGTTGACGGTCACCGCATTGCGCAACTCGCGATACGCAAGATGCTGGATCCGTCCGTCCACGCTGAGCGCAATGTCCTTGCCAGGACGCGGCACGCGGATGTTTTCCACATCCTCGATGATGTGTCCCGCACGATCCTTGATCACCCGGCGCGCACCGGCGCTGCCGCCCAACTCCTTTTGGTAGGCCAGTTCCACCCCTTCCTGCCCATGGTCATCGGCATCGGTAAAGCCCACCAGGTGCGCGGTCTCCTCACCCTTGGGATAGGCACGGTGAAATCCGTGCTGCTGGAACAGCCCGGCAATCTTGAGATCCATGATCTGCTGGGCAACCTCGGGAGCCACCTGGCGCTTGAGGTAGACAAAGTTGCCGCGGCCGCTCCCCAGACGCTGTTCCAGCTCTTTGGGATCCATGTGCAGCAGGCTTGCCAGCGCCTTGTTCTGGGCCGGCGACAATTCGACGTCTTCGCGACTGGCCCAGATGGACTCCGAAGGGGTGCTGATGGCCAGGGGCTGGCCGTTGCGATCGCGAATGATGCCCCGGCTTGCCGGCATCTCGATGACGCGGCTGTAGCGCTCCTCACCCTTCTGCTGCAGGAAACCGGCATGAAATCCCTGCAGCCAGGCCGCGCGTCCGATGAGGCCCGCAAAACAGCTGACCAGGGTGATCAGGAGCAGGCGGGAACGCCATCCGTCCAGACGCAGGTTCAGACGCGCGCTGTTGACGCCCACGTTCATCGCACCTCCTGGACCAGGGGCTGGCCCACGACGATCATGCGGGTTCGCGATGCGGCGGGCAGTTGCATCTGCAATCCGTGGACGGCACCTTCTTCAATGCGATGGCTGGATGTGAGGGTTCCCTGCTCGATCTGCAGCTGGTTCCATTCGGCCATCCGCTGCTCCGCCGTATCTTTTTCCTTCTGCAGGTCCACAAACAACCGGCGCGCCCGATGCTGGGCATGCACCACGCCGACGGCCAACACCACGACCAGACAAAACAGCAGGATGTTGAGGCGGCTCATGCGGCCGTCCTTTCAGCCACGCGCATCACGGCGCTGCGGCTGCGGGGATTGGCGGCAATCTCCTGCGCGGAGGGACGAACCGCCTTCCCCACCAGGCGCAGATGCGGTGCAGGGCGGTCTGCCTCGCGCACCGCGAGGCCCCTGGGAATTTCGGGCGGCTGCGACTGCTCGCGCATGAACTGCTTGACGATGCGGTCCTCGAGGGAATGAAAACTGATCACGACGAGGCGCCCGCCAGCGTTGAGGGCCTCCAGGGCCTGGGGAAGGACGTCGGCAATTTCCTGAAGCTCGCGATTGAGGTGGATGCGCAGCGCCTGGAACGTACGGGTGGCAGGGTCCTGGCCGGGTTCGCGCGTGCGTACCGCAGTCGCCACGATGCGCGCCAGCTGCCCCGTGGTCTTAATGGGTTCCAGGGTGCGGGCCGTCACGATGGCCTGGGCAATCTGCCTTGCAAAGCGCTCTTCGCCATACTCGCGGATGACCCGCGCAATCTCGTCGCGCTCGGCGTGGGCAAGCCATGCGCTTGCAGATTCGCCACGCGCCGTATCCATGCGCATGTCGAGCGGGCCGTCCAGGCGGAAACTGAAACCGCGCACGGCATCATCGATTTGGGGGGAAGAAATGCCCAGGTCCAGCAACACGCCGTCCACGCGCATCACGCCGCGCTCCCGAAGCACTTCGGCAAGCCCGGAAAAACTGGCACGGACGATTTCAAAACGGGGGTCTTGCATTGCCGCTGCGGCGCTCACCGCCTCCGCATCCCGATCCAGCGCGATGAGGCGGCCCGTTGGCCCCAGCGCATCGAGAATGCGACGGCTATGGCCGCCCCGCCCAAAAGTGCCATCCACATAGGTCCCGGCGGGGCGTATGGCAAGGGCGTCAACTGCTTCAGCGAGAAGGACGGTGATATGTTGCATGGCAGCGCGGCCCATTTCGCTGTGGGTCATCGCTAGAGCGAAAGATCTTCCATCCCTGCCGGCACGAGGTCGGGACCCAGCTTTTCGATTTCCTCGAATTGCTTGTCCCAGGCGGCAGGGTTCCAGAGTTTGAAATGGCTGCCCTGACCGAACATCATCAGTTCGCGCTCGATCCCGGCAAATCGACGCAATGCCGGCGACACCAGAACGCGGCCCGCCGCATCCATTTCCACGTCGTCGGCATGCCCCACCAGCAACCCCTGCAACAGGGTGGTCTGGCGATCGAGCCCGGATTTTTTCATGATGGCGTCCCGGATGGGCTCCCAGGACGGGCGCGGGTAGAGCAACAGGCAACGATGCGGATGGGCGGTGATGACCAGATGACCCTCGCCCTGGGCGCGCAGGGCATCGCGGTAGCGGGTAGGGATCGCTAGCCGACCTTTGGCGTCCAGACTGATTTCTGATGGTCCCTGAAACACAATCTTCCCCTGACCCCCTCAATTGACCACAAAATCCCATTTCTTCCTACTTTTTTCCACTATAGGGCAACGATAAAACAGGGTCAAGGCTTATTCAGCCCAACTGGCTGATTTTTTTGAGGGAATGAAGGATTCGGGAAAGATGTTGCCAAAATGACTCAGGGAGACCCTGAAAAAGGCGAAAAGAAAGAAGCTGGCCTGTAAGCCGGGTTCTGTCGAGGACAGTCATTCCTCTAGGCGGCCGGTTGCCCGGTCGCTCCAGCAACCTACCCGGAAGCCGCGCGAGCCACGCGATTGCTTCCCTATTTGGTCTTGCTCCGGATGGGGTTTAACTTGCCGTCCGCGTTGCCGCGTCCGCGGTGCGCTCTTACCGCACCTTTTCACCCTTGCCAGCCCTGCTTGCGCAGCGCTTCGGCGGTTTGAGTCTCTGTATCACTTTCCATGGCCTCACGGCCTCCGGTCGTTAACCGGCATCCTGCTCTATGGAGCCCGGACTTTCCTCCCCGTGCCAGAGGCACGCGGCGACTGCCCAGCCAGCTTCGCCTTGGATTCTATCAGATCGGCGCCTGCAGCTTCCAGGCAACGGCCTCTCCGGCGCGCAGCGGCACCAGGGTATCCTGACCGAAGGGATGCTCAGCGGGCACGGTCCAGGATTCGCGCTGCAGGGTGATGCGTGCCGTATTGCGCGGCAAACCGTAGAAATCTGCGCCGAAATGGCTGGCAAACCCCTCCAGCCTGTCCAGGGCGCCCGCAGACTCGAAGACCTCGGCGTACAGCTCGATCGCGGCGTGCGCGCTGTAGATGCCGGCGCAACCACAGGCGCTTTCCTTGGTGCTGCGCGCATGGGGCGCGCTGTCCGTCCCCAGGAAGAACTTGGGGTTGCCCGAAGTCACCGCACGGACGAGCGCCTGACGGTGTTCCTCGCGCTTCAATACCGGCAGACAGTAGTAATGCGGGCGGACCCCGCCCTGGAACAGGGCATTCCGGTTGTACAGCAAGTGGTGCGGCGTCACTGTGGCCGCGACGTTGTCCTCGGCCGTCAGCACAAACTTGACCGCCGATGCGGTCGTGATGTGCTCCAGCACCACTTTGAGCCTGGGATAACGTTGCACCAGCGGGATCAGGTGGCGCTCGATGAAGACCCGTTCCCGATCGAAGATGTCCACGTCCGGGTCGGTCACTTCGCCGTGGATGAGCAAAGGCACGCCCAACGCCTCCATGGCCCCCAACGCCTCGCGACAGTGGGAGAGGTCGCGGGCGCCCGCTTCGGAGTGCGTCGTCGCTCCAGCAGGATAGTACTTGACGGCGTGGATCCAGCCGGAACGACTGGCAAGCTCGATTTCCCCTGGCGTCGTGGCCTCGGTGAGATAAAGGGTCATGAGCGGCGTGAAACTGCTGCCCGCAGGCAGCGCGGACAGGATGCGCTCGCGATAGGCCGCCGCTTGCGCCACGCTGGTCACGGGAGGCTTGAGATTGGGCATGACGATGGCGCGCGCGAACTGGCGCGCGGTGTCGGCGACCACGGCCCGCAGGCCCTCACCATCTCTCAAATGCACATGCCAATCGTCAGGGCGGATCAGGGTCAGGGTTGCCGTCATGGGAATTTGCAGGAAATTTAAGTTTCGAACGGGAGGCGTCATCTTACCACGGGGGGATTACCGCCCCATTGTAAATAAGAAACATTCTCGTTTATACTGTTTCCGAACGATGAAGTGGTGTCCATGAAAAACAGAATCCACCGTGTCACCCACCTGGCCCCTGGAGAATCTGGTGTGATCATCGAAGTCAGTCTGGATGAAGGTGCCGACCATCGCCTGGGCGAGGAAGGGGTGCGCCGTCTGATGGAGCTGGGCTTCGTACCCGGCGAACGCGTGCGCGTGGTCCGCCGCGGCTTTCCCAGCGGCGACCCCATCGCGGTGCGTATCGGCACCTCCACGTTTGCATTGCGTCGCACCGAAGCGGCGGCCATTAAAATCACGCGTTCCTGACACCATGACTGCGCAGACCCTGCCGGATGCCGTCGCCGCCCTCGTGGGCGCGCCCAATTGCGGCAAAACCGCATTGTTCAACCGCCTGACTGGCAGCCACCAGAAAGTAGCCAATTACGCAGGCGTCACCGTCGAGAAAAAAGAAGGGGGACTCACCTCGCCCAGCGGCAAACGGATTCAGATCATCGACCTGCCCGGGGCCTACAGCCTCACCCCCACCTCGCTTGACGAATCCATCACCCGGCGGGCCGTACTGGGCCAACTGCAGGGCGAGGCCTCACCCGAAGTGCTGGTCTGCGTGGTGGACGCCACCAACTTGCGCCTGCATCTGCGCCTCGTGCTGGAGTTGAAGCGCCTGGGGCGCCCGCTCGTGCTCGCGCTCAACATGATGGATGTGGCCCGGGGTCACGGCATAGCCATCGATGTGGCTGCGCTTTCGCGCGAACTGGGCATTCCGGTGGTGGAAACGGTGGCTGTGGAGAGTGGCGGGGCTGCCGCCCTGGTGGATTTTCTGGACCGGCACACCCCCTTCGCCACGCCCCCATCCCCCCCCCAATGGAAAGACCCCACCCCGGAGGAACTACAGGCCATGCAGACCCGGGTCCGGGCCATCATAGGCGCCACCTGCGACGAAAGCCGGCGCAACGAGGGCTGGGGAGAGCGCATTGACCAAGTGGCCATGCATCCGGTGACGGGTATGCTGATTCTGGCGGCCGTGTTGTTTCTCACGTTTCAATCCGTGTTCAGTTGGGCAGCGATTCCCATGGACGCCATAAAGAACGGCGTGGCGCTGGCCGCCGACGGCATTCGGTCAGCACTGCCACCCGGCCTGCTGCGCAGCCTCCTGGCCGACGGCATCCTGTCCGGTGCCGGTAGCGTGCTGGTTTTCCTGCCCCAGATCCTGATCCTGTTTGCCTTCATCCTGGCCCTCGAGGATTCGGGTTACCTGCCGCGAGCCGCCTTCCTGCTGGATCGCATCATGGGTTCGGTGGGCTTGTCCGGACGCGCCTTCATCCCCCTGCTTTCCAGCTTTGCCTGCGCCATCCCCGGCATCATGGCCACCCGGACCATCCAGAGCCGGCGCGATCGCATGACGACCATCCTGATCGCCCCCCTGATGACCTGTTCGGCCCGTCTGCCGGTGTATGCGCTGCTGATTTCAGCCTTCATCCCCAGCAGAACCGTGGGCGGTCTGTTCAACCTGCAGGGGGTGGTGCTGTTCGGGCTCTACTTTGCCGGAATCTTCTCCGCCATGGGGGTGGCCCTCCTACTGAAGCGCACGGCCCGCAATCAATACCAGGCCCTGATGATGGAATTGCCCGCCTACCGTGTGCCCAACCTGCGCAACCTGGCCATGGGGCTGTGGGAACGGGCCGCCATCTTCGTTTCTCGTGTCGGCACCATCATCCTGCCCTTGATGGTCGTGCTGTGGTTTCTGAGCACCTTCCCTCCACCCCCCGGGGGCGCGACCGGTCCGGCCATTCAATACAGCTTTGCAGGCATGGCGGGCCACGCTCTCGGGGTGTTTTTTGCGCCGATTGGATTCAACTGGCAAATCTGCATTGCGCTCGTCCCGGGACTGGCAGCCCGCGAGGTGGCCGTGGGCGCTTTGGGCACCGTATACGCCCTGTCCAGCACCGGCCCCAACATCAGCGAAACCCTTGCTCCTGTGCTGGCCCAGTCGTGGAGCCTTCCCACTGCGCTGTCCCTGCTGGCCTGGTACGTGTATGCGCCGCAATGCGTGGCGACGTTGGGCGCGGTGCGACGCGAAACCAACTCCTGGCGCATCCCGCTCGCGATGATGGGTTACCTGTTTGCCATGGCCTATCTGGCCTCGTTCATCACCTACCGGGTCGCTCTGGCCCTGATCGGAGGCTAGCCCATGTGGGACACCATCCTGACGGCACTGATCGTGGCGGCTGCTTCGCTTTATGTAGTGAAACGCCTGTTTTTGAAGCCGCATTGCGGCCCCAGCGACAGCTGTAAGGACTGCTCTGGAACGGAGGCAGCCCCAAAAAACTGAAACCGTGCGCTAGATACGCACAATCTGATCCACCAGGGGATGTTCGCAAAGCTCCCCGGGCGAACGCGCGAACGGGCAGGCGCTTCGATCCACCATGCACTTTGCAGCACGCTCTCCAATCCAGCGCACCCGGCAGTTCCTGATGTCGAATCCCCTCACCAACGACGGCAGATGCTGCAGCATCTGCGTCATTTCTTCCGCAGGCAGCGGCGTGGCGAAATAGTACCCCTGCCCCAGATCGCAACCCAGCCCCGACAGAAAGGCCAGCTGTGCCGCGTCCTCGATGCCCTCTCCGATCACCTTGAGATCCAGGCTATGCGCCAGCGCAATCACGGCGCGAACGATGGAGGCATCATCGGCATCGGAAGAAACATTCTGCACAAAGGTTCGATCCACCTTGAGCGCATGCACCGGGAACCGCTTGAGATAGGCGAGACTGGAATACCCTGTGCCAAAGTCGTCTATCGCCATGGTCACCCCCAGGTCCGCCAGTCGGCGCAACATGAGTACGGCCTCATTGGGGTTGTCCATCAAAACGCTTTCGGTGATTTCCAGCTCAAGCCACTCTGGGCGACAGCCTGTCTGTGCGAGGATACGCCATACCGTATCAAAGAAATCCCTGCTCCAGAGCTGACGCATGGACAGGTTGACGGCCATTTTCAATCCGGAAATCCCCGCGTCGTGCCAGGCCACGGCTTGCCGGCAGGCCGTCTCCAGGACCCACTCACCGATGGGCAGGATCAGTCCGGTTTCCTCGATAAGCGGGATGAAGGCCAGCGGCGGGATGGCCACCCCCTCCGAGACCCATCGCAGCAACCCCTCCACCGCCACGATTCGCCCGCTGGCAAGATCCACCTGGGGCTGGTAGTGCAGGATCAACTCCCCCTTTTCCAGCGCCCGTCGCACCCGGGTTTCCAGGTTGAGGCGGCTCACCAGGAGCTCGTTCATGCCCCGCTGGTAGAACCGGAACGTGTTGCGTCCTTCCTGTTTGGCGCGGTACAGGGCAAGATCCGCGTGCTTCATCAGGACATCTTGGGTGTCACCGTCGCCAGGACAAACGGCGATGCCGATGCTTGCCGAAATGTAAAATTCATTCGCCTGGATTTCGATGGGGGATTCCAGACTTTTCAGCAGCTTGCCCGCCACCAGCGCAATGGTCTCCTCGCGCTCCACCCCGGTGAGCACCGCCACGAATTCGTCCCCCCCCAGGCGGGCCACGGTGTCTTCCTGACGTAGCGCACCCACCAGCCGTCGCGCCACCACCGTGATGACCTCATCGCCCACCGGATGCCCGAGCGCGTCATTGATGTTCTTGAAGCGATCCAGGTCGATGAACAGCAGAGCCACCTGCCCGCCATCCCGGCGCGCCTGCAGCAGGGCCCGTTCGAGCCGGTCGCTCAACAGCGTGCGGTTGGGCAGTCCGGTCAGCGCATCGTGGTTGGCCATGTGGAGCAGTTTTTGCCGATCGCCGTGGAAGTAGGTATCCAGGGCGAGTTCCATGTCAAAAAACACCACTTTCAGGAGCGCGTCATAGGTGGCCAGGAACCGGCCCTCATCGTGACCCATGTGGGCATAAACACTAAACAGCAGGAACGACAGGTATTTTCGGTAAGCACCGGTATACCACCGGGGTTCGAGCCCGATGCGCTGGTGGGTCATCCCCACCCGCAGGCGATCCAGTACATACTCCTTGCCGTAATCGCCTGCGGTCAGACGCATGAAATAGCGCGCCTGAATGCGTTTGAGCCGGTCAACTGCGGCCTCGTCCGGAATGAATGCGCTCAGTTCCGGAAACGCGGTGAGGTGGGCGTAAAACAGTTCGGAGAAAATATCCTCGAGGTGCACCTCCGTCATGTGGCCGTGGATGTTGCTGAGCCTGTCGACGTCCACAGCCGTGAACTCGAGAAACTCCATCCGCTGTGCAATTTCCTCGGGAGACAGCCCGATCTCCTGGGCGATCTCGTTCAGCATCGCTTTGTCCTGATGACTCATCGGCTTAAATCCTGAAATGCCCCACGGAAGTCTCCAGCGCCTGGGATAGTGCCTTGAGCTGCCTGACTGACTCGGACACTTCCCGGACCGTCAGCCCCGCCTGTTCCGACATCTGTGCCACCCGTTCCACGTTGACGGCGATATTCCGGGTGGCGAGGCTTTGCTCCTTCATCGAAGACGCAATATCGCTGACGCCGTTGAGTACCTTGAGCGCCCCCTGATTGATCTCGATGATGGCCCCCCCCGCCTTTTCGGCCAACGAGGAACCCGATTTCACCATCTCGACTGCCGCGCCGACCTCCGTCACGGCATGGCTGGTGCTGCCGCGGATTTCCTCGGTCATCCGGGCGATCTGCTGCGTGGACTGCCTCGTCTTTTCGGCAAGGCCGCGTACCTCGTCAGCCACCACCGCAAACCCTCGTCCGTGCTCCCCCGCCCGGGCCGCCTCGATGGCAGCATTGAGCGCCAGCAGATTGGTTTGATCCGCGATTTCCTTGATCGCCCCGACGATGCCCTGGATCTGATCAGACTTCTGCCCTAATTCCTGTATGGTATTGGCGCTGTCGACCACGACTTTGGCGATGCCGGACATGTCCTGGACCACCTGCGTCACGATCTGTCCGCCATCATCCGCCAGCGCTTTCGAGTGCTCGGAAACCTGTCGCACGTCTTCGGTGTTCTCGGAAACCTGATCCACGTTCACGCTCATCTGTTCGATTGCCGCAGCCATCTGGCTTGCGGCAGCCGACTGGGCGTGGGATCCCTCTTCCATGCGCGACATGTTGCCGTCCAGATGCCTGGCACGCGCATCGATGTGTTTGGTCGCCGTGGAAATCTGGTCAATGATCGAACCCAGCAACACCTTGGCGGACTGGACGACGCACTGGATTTCACCCATCTCGTCGCGACCACTGATGTCCACCTGCCCCAGCATGTTCCCGTTGACGAGCCCGCACAGGTGATCCCTGATTTCCCGGAAAGGTCGGGTGACATAGCAGCGCGCCACCCACGCGATGAGGGCATAGAGGGCGACTTGCAGCGCGATCTGCATGGCAACCATTCCCAGTAGGAGGCCGCGCAGCCTGTCTCCATCGTAGACGACCGGCTTCAGGGACTGGTACAGCACGACGGTCGCTGTGCCAAAAAGCAGCAGAACCAGGGGCTGGATCAAAATCTGCAGCTTCGCCCCCAGGGAGAAATTGCGAAACCAGAATGAAGGCGACCATCTGCCGAAAGGGGCACTGGCAGCCTTGTAGAGCGCCTCGGCGTGGGCCACTTCGGCCCTCGAAGGCTTTTTTCTGAGGGAGAGATATCCTACGGTTTTGCCGTTGTCGGCAATGGGGGAGACCGTGGCCCGGACCCAGTAGAAATCGCCGTTCTTGGCCCGGTTTTTGACGAGACCCCGCCAGGGATGCCCGCTTTTGACCGTCTTCCACAGGTCAGCAAACGCCCACTCCGGCATGTCCGGGTGACGCACCACGTTATGGTTCTTACCTACCAGTTCCTCGCGTGAAAACCCGCTGATTTCCACAAATGAATCATTGGCATAGGTAATGATCCCCTTGGGATCGGTCCTGGTGACGAAGACATCGCTCTCAGCATAGTCAATTTCATGCTGCGTGATCGGCAAGTTCCTTTTCATGCATTCCCCCTAGGTGGCCAACGGGATCGTTCTAACGACAATCCTTGCGTTCGCCGGCGCTCTCCTCAGAATTTAGAAAAAGTCAAAAACCTCCCACCCCGTCTTGAACTTATTTACATTTTGTAATGTCCTATGCATCGGCACATCCAATGACATCTTTAGTCTGTTGAATTAAAAATAAAAACGCATCATCCAATTGGATGATGCGTTTTTATTTTTATCCCGCATCATGAAACGTTTGGTGCGAAGACCCATCCGGATTGAGAACTTAGACTGATTTCAAAGTTTGGCCGTGAGCAAGATCGACAAAACCATCAGCGAGATTTACGAGGCTTCCGTGGATCACGGCGCCTGGGAGCGCGTGCTCGTCCGGATTGCCGATCTCATCGGCGCCTCGGGCGGCTACCTGCTGATCGTGGACCAGGTCAAGCGCTGCCCCGTCTTTTCAGCCGTCGGGCGACTACCCAGGGACGGCGATCGGGACCAGTGCACCACTTACTACCATCAACTGGATGCCAACCTGTACCGGCTCAAGGACAGCCCGACCCACATGTGGGTGTTCGATCAGTTCTACTTTCACGAGGGCACCCCCCCCACAAATCCCCATGCCGACGATTTTCTCCTGCGCTACGGCAGATGCTGGACTGCGGCCAACCGGCTGGCGGAGTTTGACGGACTGGAAGTGATCATCGGGTTTCAGCGCGGCCCCAAACAACCCGGCTTTGGCTCGCGCGAAGCCGTGACGCTGCAGGGATTATCGGAGCATTTGCGTCTTGCGGCGCACCTGATGCTCAAGACCTTGCCCCATGCCCAGAAAGTGCATTCCGGCTTCAGCATCCTCGACCAGATCTCCCACGCCGTGATCGTGACGGATTGCGAGAGCCGCATCCATTTTGCCAACCGGATCGCCGGCTCTTTCTTCCGGATGGCCGATGGGCTGATGACCAGAAACCGCAAGCTGGTTTCCATGCTCAACGACAAGGCCCTGTCCATCCAGATCCGGTCCGCAGTCACCGAGGGCAGGGTCGGGGCGCTGTCCATTCCCCGCCCCAGCAAGAAACCCTCCTATAACCTGATCGTGTCGCCTCTGGCTTCCACAGCATCGCCGGGCAACATACACCAAAGGGCCTCTGCACTCATCCAGATTGCCAACCCCGACCATCAGCCCGTGCTCATGACCGATTTGCTGGTGAGCCTCTACAAACTGACACCTGCCGAGACCCGGTTGGCGCTCCGGCTCTTTGAGGGAGTCACTCCGGCGGAGTATGCCGAGGACGCGGGAATTTCCATCGCCACCGTACGCACGCAAATCAGGTCGGTGCTGGACAAAACACATACGAAACGCCAGGCCGAACTCATCAAGCTGCTGGCATTGCTGCCCACCGTCAATGCCTCGGGTATGGCGCCCGTCTAAAGCAGGATTTCAGGCCGCGGATACCGCCGTAGGGCGAAAATTCAATTGTCCGAAGTCTTCGTACAATTCCTCGCCAAACTCCAGGATGGTTTCGTCTTCCTCGTCGTGAAACCAGTTGAGCGTGACATCATTGCCCTTGTTGACGCAGTCATTGAGCATGCCAAACAGGGTATAGAGGATTTTTGTGCTGCTGCTGTTGAAGTATTTCAATTCCACGTTGATTTCCACATGTGTCGCATCCAGTGTGGCGAGATAGGTTCTGAGTTGCCGCAAGGCGTCGCTGTAGAACGCGGCAGCATTTTCCGGATAAGACTCCCCCCGAATGCCCAGCGTATTGCTGGAAAACCTGAAATCGATTTCTGGGGAAGTGGGCGTGGCCGGAACGTAAAAATCATTCATGTGCTTTTCCTTGCTTAGATGACGGCTTTCAGATAGAAAAAAACGTTTGCGTCGTTCGGCAGTTTTTCAAATGCATAATTGATCGGCCGCGTGGCATCCCGGGCCAGGGTCAGGAAACCAAGCCCCGCGCCCTTGCTTGCCGGATCGTTTTCCGATCGCAGCTTTTCCCGGTAGGCCTTTTTGATGTCTTCAGCAGACATGTCCCTGACCCGGTCTATTTTTTCTTTCAGGGCCGGCACCGCATCCCGGGGCACCGGGTTGCCGCAGGCCACAAAATAGGAGCCCCCCTGTTGCCCCAATGACACCGCACCGAAACGCAGTTCATTGTTGTCGGCGGCTTCATCGGTGATTGGTTCGGCGGAGTAATGAACGATGTTCTGCGACATCTCGACGAAGGTCGAAAACACCTTGCGCAATGTCCCCTCCTGGGCCGGCTGGAATTTCAGCCGATAACGCACGGCATCCGCCATGGCTGCCACGATGTTCTGCGAAAAATAACCACTGTAGAAAAACAGGATGCCTTCTCTGTGGGCTGCATCGTGAAATGCACTGAACCGCTCCAACTCCATCTGCTTATTCCTGGTGAACATGCTGGTTAAACCCTGAAACCGAAAAGGGTGATGTCATCCCGTCGGGTATGCGCGCCCTGATAGGCATAGAAGGCTTCCTTCAGGGCATTTCTCTGCTCACTCATCGGCAGGTGTCGATGCGAACGCAACAGCTCCTTGAGCCGCCGTTTGCCGAAGGCAATCCCCCGCTCACCGCCGATCTGGTCGGGTATGCCATCCGTTGTGATGTAAGCGCAGTCGTTCTTTTGCAATGCAATTTCCTTGTTGCCCCAGCGAAAATCCATGGGTGTCCCGGCATAACCCACCCCCTGGCGGTCGCCCTCGATGATATCTATGTCTCCCTCATTGTTCCGGCTGAGGAGAATGGGGGTGCGGGCCCCGGCATAGGTCATGATGTGGGTTTGCGTATTGACCCAGCAAAATGCCGCATCCATGCCATCGTCCGATTTCATCTCCTTCTCTGCGTTGGCAGTACCGTCCCCCGGGTCTGAATCACCCTGCTCTACGACTTGACCCAGGGAGACTTTCACCATCCTGTTCATCGTGGACAAAACGGCAGCAGGGTCCTGACGATTCTCGTGGGTCAGCACATGATCAAGCGCAGAAGCCATGATGAGCGTCATGAAGGCCCCCGGGACCCCGTGCCCGGTGCAGTCAAAGACGCCCACAAAAAAACCGTCGTCAAATCTCGAAAAGTAGTAGTAGTCTCCCCCCACGACGTCGCGTGGTTCCCAGAGCACGAAATGGTCTTTGAGGGTGGACGCCATGCCGTCGCGGGAGGAACGCAGGTACGATCTCTGAATCACGCTTGCGTAACCGATGCTCTCCATCACGATGTGGTTTTTCTGGGCCTGCATTTTCGAGATCATGCGCACGAGATCAAGACCGAGGCCTATTCCGACGTAACGTCCGTTTTCCACGATGATGAAGCCGTCGGCCAACGCCTTCTTCCCCGCATCCACCACGAGAAAACTCAGATCCTGAATGCTCGTCCCGATTTCGACGATGAGCGGGCTTTCATCCATGAAGGCAGTGCAGCTTTTTTTATCGAAGATTTCACGACGAAACGGACGTGCCAAGCTGTCCATGAAAAAACTTCGATTGATCAAGCCTATGGGGCGGCCATCCTCGACGACAGGCAACCCGATCAACTGCGGGTGGTCGGTAAAGATCCGGAAGGCTTCGTTGTTGGTTTGGGCAGGAGAGAGGATGGGAGAATCCAGCAGGATGTCGCGCGCGTTGGGGTTTGCAGTCGTCTTGAGCGCGATGTCTGGAATGGACGGGCGGGGTTGGGCCAGCATCCTTGTCTCCTGTAAGAGATGTCAGCCCCCCAATTTACTTCAGCAATCTTACGGTTTGATTGCAGCCGGCGCCTCGATCATTCCACCGTCACGCTTTTGGCCAAGTTGCGCGGCTTGTCCACATCCGTGCCGCGCCGACAGGCCGTGTGATACGCCAAGAGCTGCAACGGCACCACGTGCATCACCGGACTCAGGATGCCCTCGTGGTCTGGCATGCGGATGACGTGAAACCCTTCGGCCGAAGTGAAATGGCTGTCGTTGTCCGCCAGCACGTATAGTTCGCCTCCGCGTGCCTTGACCTCCTGCAGGTTGGATTTGAGCTTTCCCAGCAAGGCGTCATTGGGCGCCACGGCCACGACCGGCATTTCGGCATCCACCAGCGCCAGGGGGCCGTGCTTGAGCTCGCCTGCCGGATAGGCCTCGGCGTGGATGTACGAAATTTCCTTGAGCTTCAGGGAGCCTTCCAGCGCAATCGGATAATGGACGCCTCGCCCCAGAAAAAGCGCATGGTCCTTTTGTGCGAACTGCTCGGCCCAAATCATCAGTTGCGGCTCCAGATTGAGCACATGCTGCACTTTGTTGGGCAGCCGGCGCAGCGCGTCGAGGTATTCGGCTTCGGCGCCATGGGTAAGCACGCCGCGCAAACGCGCGAGGGTCACAGCCAGCGCAAACAGCGCCACCAGTTGCGTGGTGAAGGCCTTGGTGGAGGCCACGCCGATTTCCATGCCGGCCCGCGTCAGAAACGAAAGAGTGGACAGGCGGGTCAATGCGCTTTCGGGTACGTTGCAGATGGCCAGGGAATGGCGGTGGCCCTGTGCCTGTGCGTGCTTGAGCGCTGCCTGGGTGTCGGCGGTCTCTCCGGACTGCGAGATGGTGACGATGAGCGTCCGGGGATTGGGGACCGAATCCCGGTAGCGGTATTCGCTTGCCACTTCCGCTGAGCAGGGCACGCGGGCGATCTGTTCGATCCAGTAGCGCGCGACCAGTGCGGCATGGTAGCTGGTTCCACAGGCCAGAATGGTCACGCTGTCCAGGTCGGACAGCACGGCCTGCGCCGCTTCGCCGAAGAGCTGCGGCACGAATCCAAGGGCCAGCACCTTTTCCACCGTATCGGCGATGGCGCGTGGCTGCTCGGCAATTTCCTTCTGCATGTAATGGGCATAGGGTCCCAGTTCGGCCGTCTCGGCCGAAAGGTGGCTGACATGGGGCACACGGGACACGGGCCGCCCCTGGACATCGGTAATGGTGTAGCCATCCAGGGTGATGTCCGCCACATCGCCTTCTCCCAGATAGAGCATGTTTTGCGTCACCGCGATCAATGCGGCCGCGTCGGAGGCCAGGAAATATTCGCCCTCCCCCAGCCCGATCAGCAGCGGGCTGCCCAGGCGGGCCGCCAGCATACGATGCGGTTCGTGGGCGCAAACCACGGCGATGGCGTACGCGCCCTGCAACATGCCCGCCGCTTCGCGCGTTGCAGGCCCCAGGTCCCGATGGCGCACGTAGCAGGAATGCACCAGGTGCGCAATGACTTCGGTGTCGGTTTCCGATTCGAAGACATAGCCCTGCTGCTGGAGCAGGCTGCGGAGCGCCTCATAGTTTTCGATGATGCCGTTATGTACCACGGCAATGCCATCGCGGCTTTGGTGCGGGTGTGCGTTGCGGATGCTGGGGGCGCCGTGGGTGGCCCAGCGGGTATGGGCAATGCCAAGCTCGCCGGAGATCTGTTCGGCGTGCGCCTGCGCCTCCAGTTGCGCCACCCGCCCGATACTGCGCACGCGGTGCAGCCCACCATTGACGATGGCCAGACCGGCCGAATCGTAGCCCCGGTATTCCAGGCGCTTCAAGCCTTCAAGCAGGAGGGGGACCACGTTGCGCCGGGCCACGGCGCCTACAATGCCGCACATATCGCATTCAACCTGTAAAAAAGAATCAAATGCGTATTATAGGGTCAGACCCCCCTGGAGAAACCAGCAATTATTCAAGGTCAGCCAGCAGGGACTGGCGCAGGGGTTCGGGCACTTGGGGCATTTCTGCCTGGTAGGCCGGGTGGTCCACGCCCGCACCGAGCACTGCACCCGCTCGCAGGGACGCAATCATTTCCGGGGTAAGCTCGTAGCGCAGAAAGTGCACCGTGGACGTCTTGGTTTCATTTTGCCGTTCCAGATCCTCGTCCGCGATGGGGAAAACGCGCTCATGCCCGGCAACTTGCATCCAGATCCGGTTTTCCACGTTTTTCAGGCGCCCCAACATGCGCGCCCGCTCCACCAGATCTTCGTACTCGATCAGCAGGGTAGCCTTCCAGTTGCTGCCGTCCGGAATCAGCGGGTTGTAGGTATCGAGCTCTTCCTGTATCCCGGCATCTTCAAAAATACGCTCGATGCGCAGCATCTCCTGCACCTGGTAGCGCATGGTGAGCTCGTCTTCGAACAACAACGTGACGTGGTCCCCCAGATGCAGGGTCCGCGCGCGCTTGTGGGCAATGATGTTCGACCGGAATTGCTTGCGTTCACGCGCATAGGCTTCGAGGGTCATCAGACTTTCGCGAGAAATGGCGGGCATGGTTTCACTTCAATCCGTAGGCAATACGCAGCAGCGATATGGGATGTTCCTTGTCGTGGTCCTCCTTCATGCCCTGCAGAATGTGCCGCGAGGCAATGGGGCAATCGGAGCTGACATAGTCCGGATCATCTTCCTTCATCCGGTTAAACACCGGGCGACCGATTTTCATGGACATCTCGAAATGTTCCGTCTTGACCCCCCAGGTGCCGTCGTGGCCCGCACACCGCTCCACGGTATTGACCGTGGTGTTGGGGACCATCTGCAGCAGCTCCTTGGTTTTCAGGCCGATGTTCTGCACCCTCAAGTGGCAGGGAACGTGGTAGGACACGCGGCCCAGAGACTGAACGAAATCGGTTTTGAGCAGGCCATCGGCATGGCGCAGCGAGAGGTACTCGAAGGGGTCGAACATGGCCTGCGCCACCGCCGCCACATCCGCGTCCTCCGGGTACATCAAAGGCAATTCCTGCTTGTACATCAGCGTGCAGGAAGGAATGGGCGTCATGATGGCGTAGCCGGCGCGTGCCACTTCGGCCAACAGCGGAATGTTCTTTTCCTTGAGGGCCGCCACGCTTTCAAGGTCGCCCAGCTCCAGCTTGGGCATGCCGCAGCAGGCTTCCTTTTCCAGGAGGCGGGCGGGAATCTCGTTATGCGCCAGCACCTTGACGAGGTCGTGGCCGATGCCAGGCTCGTTGTAGTTGATGTAGCAGGTGGAATAGATCACCACCTTGCCCGGCGTACGCTGCCCATCGCGCACGGGGAAATCGTCGCCCGGCGTCGCGTGCTTGCGGAATGTGGCCGAAGTGTAGGTGGGCAGGATGCGATCGCGGTGAATGCCCAGGGTCTTGTCCATCAGCGCCCGCGCCGCGCTGTTGTTGTTGACGGCATTGACCATCTGCACGACGACCGGAATCGAGGCCAGCTTGCCCAGAGCGTCCGTGCTGGTGAGCAGCTTGTCGCGAAAATTTGGTTTTCCTTCCTTGAACTGCACCGCCTTGGCGCGCAGCATGGTGTGCGGAAAATCCAGGTTAAAAGGGTGCGGGGGCGTGTAGGGGCATTTGGTCATGTAACACATGTCGCACAGGTAGCACTGGTCCACCACGTCCCACAACACGGTTTTGGGCACGCTGTGCAATTCGCCGCTGGCAGACTCGTCCACCGCATCAAAAAGCATGGGAAACGCATTGCACAAGTTGAAGCAACGGCGGCATCCATGACAGATGTCAAAGATCCGCTCCATCTCGGCTTCGGTCTTGGCGTGGTCGTAAAAGTCGGGGTTTTTCCAGTCGAGAGGATGCCGCGTTGGGGCTTCCAGATTGCCTTCTCTTGACATGGCGAGGCATCTCCTTGAGGCACGACGGGTTCATCCCGTCGTTGCCGTTGCGCATCAAATTCCCATGACCCCGAATGGAGCCATGGGAGATTTAGAGAGCTTAGTCGACCAGGGCAGCAAGTGCCTGGCTGAAACGGTTGGCGTGGGAGCGCTCGGCCTTGGCCAGGGTCTCGAACCAGTCCGCAATTTCGTCAAAGCCTTCGGCGCGTGCCGTCTTGGCCATGCCCGGGTACATATCAGTGTACTCGTGGGTTTCGCCTTCGATGGCCGCCTTGAGGTTCTGGCGGCTAGTGCCGATGGGCAGTCCCGTTGCGGGATCACCCACGGATTCCATGTATTCCAGATGGCCGTGCGCATGGCCCGTTTCGCCTTCGGCGGTGGAACGGAAAACGGCAGCAACGTCATTCTGGCCCTCGACGTCCGCTTTGGCTGCGAAATACAGGTAACGGCGATTGGCCTGGGATTCCCCGGCAAAGGCGGCCTTCAGATTTTCGTGAGTCTGGGTTCCGGCGAGTTTCATGATGCGCTCCTCATGTTGGTTGGCAGGCAATTTTAGACTTTGTCTAAACAGAGGCAGTCTACAAACAGCGCCTGCCAGGTGTCAAGAACTGTGTTGCCCGGAGGCTTGGGGTTCCTTCTGGGACGACGATCTGGAGGTTTCCGGGCGCAGGAAGGCCGACAGCTCCTTCAGGGCCAACTGATAGACCTCGCGCTTGAACTCGATCACGCTGTCCAGGGGGATCCAGTAGTCATGCCAGCGCCAGGCGTCAAATTCGGGCTGCGTGGAGGCGCGCAGGGACACATCGGAGTCTCGCCCCACGAGGCGCAGCAGATACCAGATCTGCTTTTGACCGCGATAATTGCCGCGCCAGTCCCGGCGCAGCCATTGTTCGGGCACATCGTAGCGCAGCCAATTGCGGGTTCTTCCCAGAATCCGGACATGTTCTGGCCTGAGCCCGGTTTCTTCCGTCAACTCACGGTACATGGCCTGCTCGGGCGTCTCGCCATGCTTGATTCCGCCCTGCGGAAACTGCCAGGCATGTTCGCGAACGCGTTTGGCCCAGAACACTTCATTCTTGGCATTGCACAGGATGATGCCGACATTGGCACGATAGCCATCCCTGTCAATCATGACAAACCACCAGACTAAATCTCATTGCACCACATTGTTTCATATTTTATCAGGGCAGGCCCAGTAATTTATGGGTCTGGACACTGAGCCGCCAACGCGGATGCCCGCGGCAATAGGCCACGGCCAGCGCAGTATGCTGGGCCTGTTGCGGACCATCCATGGGCTGCAATAGAAAATGCCGGAAATCGAGGGACTCGAAATCCTCCGGGGATAACCCGGCCTGGGGAAACACCAGCTTGAGCTCGTCGCCCGAGCGCAGCACCAGCGGCGCCCCGGCCTTG
>JAJZRV010000093.1 GCA_021850135.1 Pseudomonadota bacterium | reverse complement strand
ATCTGAAATCCGCTACTTCTACCTGTTGCTTGCCGCGGGGCTGCTGGTGGTGCTGGGCGGGCTTGCGGCCGCCCACCTGATGGAATCGCACGGGCACATCCTCACCGGCATGAACAATCAGGTGGTGTGGGGGCTGCCGCACGTGTTTGCCATTTTCATGATCGTCTCGGCGTCGGGCGTGCTCAACGTCGCTTCCGTGGGTTCCGTGTTCGGCCGCCACGTATACAAGGCGCGCGCACCGCTGGCGGGCCTCCTGTCGCTTGCCTTGCTGGCGGGCGGACTGATGGTGCTGATGCTGGACCTGGGACGTCCGGACAGGGTCATCGTGGCCGCCACCCACTACAACCCCACTTCGGTGTTTGCCTGGAACGTATTGCTCTACTCGGGCCTTTTTGCCACCGTGGGCCTGTACCTGTGGACCCTGATGGACCGCACCATGGGGGCGTGGTCCAAACCGGCGGGTTTTCTGGTGTTTGCCTGGCGCATCCTCCTCACCACCGGCACCGGCCTCATCTTCGCTTTCCTGGTGGCGCGCCAGGCCTACGCCTCGGCCCTCCTGCCGCCGCTCTTCATCATCATGTCCTTTGCCTGGGGGCTCGCCATCTTCCTGATCGTGCAGTTCGCCATGTTCAGCTGGAACGAGCTCAAGCTCAACCCGGCCATCCAGAAGCGCCTCAAAAACCTGCTGGGCATTTTCGTCCTCTCGGTGCTGTACCTCGTGGCCACCTACCACCTCACCAACCTGTATTTTTCCCGGCAGGTGGCCTTCGAACGCTTCATCCTCGTGGACGGCGGGCTCTTTACCGGGTTGTTCTGGGTGGGTTACGTGGGGCTGGGCAGCGTGGCGCCGCTGCTGCTGATTTTCCTGCCCGGCCTGGGGCAGGCCCGCTGCGTGCTGCTCGCCTCCCTGCTGGTGCTGGCGGGAGCCTTCTCGCTGCTCTATGTGTTCATCATCGGCGGGCAGGCGTTTCCGCTGCTCATCTTTCCGGGTTACGCCGTGCACAGCAGTTTTGGCGACGGACAGGTGGCCCACTATGCGCCCACCCTCCCTGAATGGGCCCTTGGTGCAGGCGGGATCGGGGTGGCTTTCCTGATCGTCACGATCGGTGTGCGCGTCCTCAACTTCCTGCCGCACGACGATCCCCGCCAACCTGCGGAGGGCAACTGACCCGATGCATCGCATGCTGGTTTCGGCCGCCCATAAATCTTCCGGCAAGACCACCGTCAGCGTGGGCCTGTGCGCTGCCTTCCGGGCGCGTGGTCTGGCGGTCCAGCCCTTCAAGAAGGGCCCCGACTACATCGACCCCATCTGGCTGTCGCAGGCGAGCGGCCACGCTTGTCGCAACCTGGACCTCTACCTCATGCGCCCCGACGAGGTCGAGGACATTTTCGAGCGCCATTCGGCAGGCATGGACGTCAGCCTGGTGGAGGGCAACAAGGGGCTCTACGACGGTCTTGCGCTGGACGGCAGCAACAGCAACGCGGCCCTGGCCAAGCTGCTGAAGCTTCCGGTGGTGCTGGTGATCGATGCGCGCGGCATGACGCGCGGCATCGCGCCGCTCATCCTGGGCTACCAGGCCTTCGACCGCGACATCCGCATCGCCGGGGTGATCCTCAATCAATTGGGCGGCAGCCGCCACGAATCCAAGCTGCGCGCCGTGGTGGAGCATTACACCGACGTGCCGGTGCTGGGCGCGGTCCACCACGATCCGGGCCTTTTCGTGCAGGAGCGCCATCTGGGGCTGATTCCGGGCAACGAGTCCACCGAGTCCGCGGCCATCATCGGGGCCATGGGAAAGCGCCTGTCGTCCCAGGTGGATCTCGATCGCCTCCTTGCGCTCACCGAAACCGGGCCGGCACCCGCCGAGGCCCCCGTGGCCCTGCCGGTCAGCCCGGTGCCTGCAACGTTCCCTGCGCCGGTGCGCATCGCCATCGCGCGCGATCGCGCCTTCGGGTTTTACTACGCCGACGACCTCGATGCCCTGGAGGCTGCCGGAGCCACCCTGGTGCCTTTCGACACGCTGACGGATCCGCGCCTGCCCGAGGTGGATGGTCTCTACATCGGCGGGGGGTTTCCCGAAATGTTCGCGCCCGAACTCGCGGCCAACGCCGCGCTGCGTGCCGACCTCAGGCGCGCGCTTGCTGCCGGGTTGCCTGCCTACGCGGAATGTGGCGGACTGATGTACCTGTCGCGCAGCCTGACCGTGGTGGCGGGACAAACCTATCCGATGGTGGGGGCCATTCCCGGGGACGTGGTGATGCATGCGCGTCCCGTGGGCCGGGGCTACGTGCACCTGTCCGAGCAGGCGGGGCACCCCTGGCCGCGCCCACGTCCGCCGGCCCAGGAAATCCGGGCGCATGAATTTCATTATTCCAGCCTGGACAACCTGCCGCCCGACGCGCAGTTCGCCTTTGAGGTCAGGCGGGGACACGGCATAGACGGCCGCCACGACGGCATCCTCGTCAACAACCTGCTCGCTTCCTACACCCACCTGCGCACCATCGGTTCGTGCTACTGGGCCACGCGCTTTGTGGCCTTCGTGCGTCAGCACCGGCAGAAACGCCTCGCCGTCTCGCGGGACGCCCTGGGCGCGCTACAATGACATGATGGAACACTCTTTCGCACCGTATATCCAGATCCTGGGCAAGGGACGACGTGGCGCGCGCGATCTGTCGCAGGACGAGGCACGCGAGGCCATGACCCTGATTCTTTCCGGGGCCGTGGAGCCGGTGCAACTCGGGGCCTTCCTGATGCTGATGCGGGTGAAGGAGGAAACGCCGGCCGAGGTGGCCGGGTTCGTCCAGGCGGCGCGTGAGGCATTGCCCCAGCCCGCCAACCTGTTGACGGTGGACCTGGACTGGGCCAGCTACGCCGGCAAGCGCCGCCAGCTGCCCTGGCACCTTCTCGCCGCGCTTTTGCTGGCCAGCCATGGCAGCCGGGTGCTGATGCATGGCATGGACGGCGGCACGGCAGGGCGGGTGTACACCCCGCAGGCGCTCGCTGCGCTGGGTGTCGTTCCGGCCAGATCCCCCGCGGATGCCGCGCAGCAGCTGGAGCGGCACCATTTTGCCTACCTGCCGCTGGAGGCGTTCAGCCCCGTGCTGCAGGGCATGCTCGACCTCAAGTCCGTGCTGGGATTGCGCTCACCCATCCATACCCTGGTGCGCATGCTCAATCCCTTCGGCGCGCAGGCTTCCCTCATCGGCATTTTTCACCCGGGCTACGACGAGACCCATCAGCAGGCCGCTGCCTTGCTGGGAGACCGGGGGCTTGCCGTCTTCAAGGGGGAGGGGGGCGAACCCGAACGCAACCCGGACGCCTCCTGCAGCGTCAGGTTGCTGCGCGGGGAGCAGCAGCTCACCCAGGCGTGGCCCGCGCTCTTTGAACAGCGCCATTTGCGCGACGAGGCGCTGGACTGCAAGCGGCTGGGGCGACTGTGGCGCGGCGAAGAGGAAGACGAATACGGCACCGCCGCCGTCATCGGCACGGCGGCGATTGCGCTGACGGCGCAGGGCCGTGCGGCCCACCCCGAGCAGGCCATGCTGGAAGCCGCGCATCTTTGGCATATCCGCAGCCGGCATTTTCTTGAAACCTTCGCGTACTGACATGCACGTTCCAAAAACCGGCGAAGTCTATCTGGTGGGCGCCGGCCCAGGCGACCCCGACCTCCTCACGCTGCGCGCCCTGCATCTCATGCAGCAGGCCGACGTGGTGTTGTACGACAACCTGGTCTCCAAGCCGGTCCTGGCGCTGATTCCCGAGAAGACCCAGCGGATTTTCGTGGGCAAGCGGCGCGGCAATCACACCCTGCCGCAGGAGCAGATCAATGACCTCCTGGTGCGTCTTGCCCAGGAAGGGCACCGGGTCTTGCGCCTGAAAGGCGGCGACCCGTTCATTTTCGGGCGCGGAGGCGAGGAAATCGAAAAGCTGGCGCGCCACCACATCCGCTTCCAGGTGGTGCCGGGCATCACGGCGGCCTCCGGCGTGGCCGCCTACGCCGGCATCCCGCTCACCCACCGCGACCATGCGCAATCCTGCGTGTTCGTCACAGGCCATCTCAAGGATGGCAGCATGGATCTGGATTGGGGTCATCTGGCCCGGCCCGGACAGACCGTGGTGGTTTACATGGGTCTGCAGGGACTCGACCTCCTGTGCAGCCAGCTCGTTTCCCATGGGCTCGCGGCGCAGACCCCGGCGGCCATCGTGCAGCAGGGCACCACGCAGCGCCAGCGCGTGGTCACCGGCACGCTGCATACCCTGCCGGAACTGGCCCGAAAAGCGCAGTTGCAGGCGCCCACCCTGATCATCGTGGGGGGCGTGGTCACCCTCCATCACACCCTGCAATGGTTTGTTCCCGAGGCGCCGCCGACGCCCTAGGTCACTTTTTGGGCGAGGGACAGAACTGTTCCTGCAGCGCGTTGATGATGGCGATGGATTCGGGGCTGGTGACGCTGTAGTAGATATGCTTTCCTTCCCGGCGGGTGCTGACGAGTCCTTCCTCGCGTAGCACGCCCAGCTGCTGGGACAGGGTGGGCTGGCGGATGTCGAGCGAGGTTTCCAGGTCGCTCACGCAGGCTTCTCCTCCCGCAAGGCGGCACAACAGGACCAGCCGGTCCGGGTTGGCCAGCACCTTGAGCAGGCCGCAGGCGCGGTCTGCCGACGCATACATCGCATCAAAGTCCGGAATTTTTTCCGTGGGCC
>JAJZRV010000092.1 GCA_021850135.1 Pseudomonadota bacterium | reverse complement strand
AGTACAGGCGCGGCTCCAGGGTCTGCACCAGCGGCGTGCCGCCCCAGTCGGCATTGCGCTCGAAAAACACGCCGCTGTCGAGATTCGCAATTCGCCAGCGCGCCTGCCGGCAGGTTTTGATTTTGGGGCAGGCGAAGGGGGCGGTACCGGCCTTGAATTGGTGCGTGCATTGCTGGCGCCCCAGGGCGCCGCTCTGGAATTTTTCCAGGATGGAAATTCGGTGGTGACGCGTTTACGCCTTTTTGCTCCCGTTATCCATACGTAATTGATCAGCACGCCGGCCCGGCGTGCCTCTTCCACAAACCAGTCTTCATCTCCGTCAACCACGTCCACGGCAACGGATTTGCCCACGGCGGCGCAACCGAAGAAATAGGACAAGGACGCTTCCCGCGTCGCCAATTGCTTGAAGAACATGCTCCCTCCTAGAAAACCAGGACCTGGCTTGCTTCCGCGGTCCATTGCGCCAACTGGGCCAATGTGGAGCGTTGTGCCCCCTCAACGAGTTCCGAATCCGCCAGTCCGCGCGCATCCATGCAGGTGCCGCACAGGCGCACGGCGCCCTTGCGCAGGACCTTGCCCAGCATGAGTTGCAGGTTGTAATAGCCTTCCGGCACTTTCTGTCCGGCTTTTGCGACGCTGACGGCATCGGCCAGGAGAAAAACGTTCACCTGCTGGTCCGGCAGGGCAGAGAGGGCGCCGGCAAGCCGCAGCCCGTTGTAGGACCGTTCACTGCCGTAAGGGGCTTCATTGAGAATGAACAACGTGGTTTTCATGGCAACGCTCCGGTTAGCCCCCCTCGGGACATGATGGTCAGGGCCAATCCCTTCCCTATTCTTGTGTAGTGTCTGTGGACTCCAGTGGCAGGCCTGCCGCCAGCCATTCGCTCACGCCATCGGACAGCTTGTGCGCCCGACGCCCTTTTCCCTTGAGCAGTTCAATGGCTTCGTCCGCCATGAGGCAGAAGGGGCCGCGGCAATAGGCCACGATTTCCCGATTGCGCGGCAGTTCCGCAATGCGGCTGACCAGTTCCGACAAGGGCATGGAGCGGGCATAAGGCAGGTGGGCCCGGTCATATTCCGGTTTCGGGCGCACGTCGATGACGATGATTTCGCCCCGCTTCGCCCGCTCCAGCAATCCTTCGCGCGCCATGGGGGTGAGTTGTTCGGGGGCGGCCACCATCCGCTCCAGTGCCAGGCGCAGTTCCAGCAGATGTTCTTCCGCCACCTGCCGCAACTGGACCCACAGCAGGGCCACGTCGTCGCCGCTCAGCTGGTACACCACATGTTTTCCGGCCCGCCGGGATGTCACGAGGTGCGCGGCTTTCAGGCGCTTGAGGTGGGCGCTGGCGAGTTTGATGTCGATGGATAATTCGTTGGCCAGCTGCTCAACCGTTTTCTCGCCCTGGGCCAGCACTTCCAGCAGTTCCAGTCGCTTGGGGCTGGCCACGGCGCTGCCAACACGGGCCACCTGCTCGTACAGGAGGTCTTTGAAGGATCGCTTATTCATTCAAACATTCTAATGAATTAAAGAATAAAAGCAACGACCCGGCCAGGCGATGCAGTTCCTCTGATAGGGAATTACCGACCAACGGGTCTAATTGTGAACGTGATGACTCAGCCGACTGAGGGTTTCCGGGGCGATATTCAAATACTGGGCCAGATCTTTTTTTGACAGCTGTTGGATGAACGCAGGGTGCTTGCGCTGGAAGCGGGCCATTCTTCCTGCCGCATCCAGCAGGTGAAGCGTGATGGTATGGGCCATGATGTCGCTCATGTGACGCATGACCTGATATTCAAAATCATGCTTGAGCCGTTTGTGATCGTCCAGAAACTGCTTCCAGAAAGGCATGGAACATTTGGCAACGATGGTTTTTCTGAGCGCAACAATGCTGTAAGGAGCGCGTGTGCCCAGAGTCCAGGCGGCATAACAGGTTTCGAACTCGTCTTCGCCGGAGAAGCGAAGCGTCATGTCTTTGCCTTGCTTGTTGGTCACCACCCGTTTGAGCAGTCCTTCCAGGATGAAAAACTGCCCCATTTCGCTGCAACCCTGCGTCAGCAGGGTTTCATCCTTGTCGATTTCCACAATCGACAGGATTTTTTCCAGGTCTCGCCATTCGGAAGCATCGAGGCATTGCAAGGCGACATTTCGTTGCAGCCGCCCCTGAAACTGGCAGCGTAACGGATGTTGCAGGAGCGGGGTTTCATGGCAGAGCTCGGCACAAGATGTTTTCATGGGGGGGCAGCCTCTTGTTGATAAGTTAAAGTTATAGATTTCAACTGACCTATAATTTGCGAAGGAGCTGGCCTGGCAGTTTGCCGGGTAATCATCAGAATTAATATCATCTCTTGAGGTTATGTATTATTCATATTTGTTAATCTCCATATAATGAAAGCGTTAGTAGGGCCAAAAACGGTGGGCGGCTTGGAGGCTGGAGGTGGCGGATGCATCCACACATAAGGGCGGGGATGGCCTATATCGCGGCGGCTTTGGCCAGCGGAAAGGCGGGAATGGGCGTCTTTGACTATGCCTGCTGCAAAAGCTATGCGTTCAGCGGGTCAGTGAATCACAACTACGTGTCGGTACTCGACCATCATCGGCACTGCTACATTACAGGCCACCCTGAGCAGCTCTACGATCAGGGCCAGAAGGTTTTCATTTCAATCATCCTGAGCAGCACTCATTTCACCGGCTATGATTTTTGCGATTCCCGACCGTTCAGTGGACATGTGGACGGTTCGACCGTCACATTTCATGAACAGGATTCAATGACCCGTTTCTGCTATCGCATTTTGTGAAATATTTTTCCGGCAACATGGGCGGGGTTTGCCTTCCGCACCCTTGTTCAGGATTTTTATGGCCCAGAATTCCTTTATTGTTCAAAATTCACTTTGCAAAGTTCCGGAAGTCACCCTGGGTTTCTGGATCGTCAAAATCGCCGCCACCACCCTGGGAGAGACGGGGGGTGATGCGGTGTCCATGTCTCTCGACCTGGGTTACCTGGTGAGCACGCTGATTTTTGCAGTGATTTTCCTGCTGGCAGTGAGCGCTCAAGTGAAAGCCGTGAAATTTCATCCGCTGCTCTATTGGATTACGATCATCGCCACCACCACGGTGGGCACGACCCTGGCAGATTTCGCCGACCGCTCCCTGGGCATTGGCTATGCCGGGGGCACCATCCTGCTCCTTGCCTTGCTCTCAGGATCGCTGCTGATCTGGAAAAAAAGCCTGGGCAACGTCTCCTTTCGCAGCGTGAGCGATTCCAGGACCGAAATCTTCTACTGGGTCACCATCATGTTCTCGCAAACGCTGGGAACGGCTTTGGGAGACTGGGCGGCGGATTCGGCGGGGCTGGGATATGGGGGCGGCGCGGTGCTTTTTGCGGGGCTGATTGCCGTGGTGGTCGGGGCGTATTTCCGGACCGCGATTTCCAGGACGGCGCTGTTCTGGGCCGCCTTCATCCTGACGCGGCCGCTGGGTGCGGTGGTGGGCGACTTTCTGGACAAGCCGGTCAGTGCCGGCGGCTTGGCCTTGAGTCGTTACAGCGCTTCGGCAGCGCTCGTCACGTTCATGCTGGTCTGGCTCCTGCTCTTCAGATCGCGCGCCGCTGATTCGGGTCACTAGATTTACGGGGGAGGGGGGCTGGTTTCCTGTAAAAAAAGATTTCTTGCAATTCCCTGCAACTTATAGCATAATGGCGTGTGCGATCTTCAAGTAGTGCAGTTGCTGTTAGGTTCAGTATCCGCTGTCGCGGAAATTTCTCCCCGCATCATCCCGCTGTCTTGACGCTCGCCCGACCAGGGGCAGCCCCCTTTTATTATTTTCAGGATATTCAAGACATGGCAATCGGTACAGTTAAATGGTTCAACGACTCCAAGGGTTTCGGTTTCATCACTTCTGAGAACGGCGATGAAGATTACTTCGCCCATTTCTCCGCAATCCAGGGGCAAGGTTTCAAGTCCTTGGCGGAAGGTCAGCGCGTCAGCTTTGACGTGACGACCGGCCCCAAGGGCAAGCAAGCTTCCAACATCCGCCCGGAGTAACCGGTACCCTGTTGGCGCAGCTTGCTGCCGGCAACAACAAAGCCCGGCACCCGCCGGGCTTTGTTTTTTCCACGACTCACTTGCCAGGCCACACCGGCATTGATAAGGCTCATGCCATGACCACAGCGCAGATTTTCGACCACATCAAAAAAAGCGGACAGCTCCTCGACTCTGAAATTGCCAAGGAACTGAAACTCACGCGAGACCGCGTGCGCAATTCGTTGGCAGAGCTTTCTGAGCGCAGGCTGATCACCTGTTGCGACGTGACGCGTTTTCACAATGGAAAACCCGTCCAGGTGATTTTGTGCCGGGCGTCAGGATACATCCCCCCGGCGGCACCGGGACGCAAACCCGCCCGCTGACCCCAGGCCAGGTATGGTATAAGGGCTGCTGCATTTTGGTGCACAGGAGCCCGGGACGCCTGCGTCCGGAGCATTAAGAAACGATCAAATAACGACAAAGAGGGTTGTGGAGGATGAAACGATTTGCTGTGACTGCGCTGTTGTGTCTGTCCGTTGTTCCGGCTTTTGCGGAAGAGGGTCACGCTGAAAAGGGCCTGGACAACTACCTGGGGGTTTCGGCCAGCCGCCTGACCACTGGCGGGGCGTCTACGGGGCTGGGCGTCATGCTGGGCCACCGCTATTGCGAATATTTTGCGGCCGAAGTGGCCTATGAGGAT
>JAJZRV010000091.1 GCA_021850135.1 Pseudomonadota bacterium | reverse complement strand
GATGGCGCAGGCATGGCAGCCGCATTGCGGCTCAACGAGACACAAACTGTAAACACCGGAGGTGATCATCATGATCAGTGAACAACTGGTGGATCTGTCGCGGCTGCAGTTTGCCGTGACGGCCCTTTACCATTTCCTGTTTGTCCCCCTGACGCTGGGCATGGTCTGGATCCTGGTGGTCATGGAAAGCGTGTACGTCATGACCGGCAAGACCATCTACAAGGACATGACCCGCTTCTGGGGCAAGCTGTTCGGCATCAATTTCGCCCTGGGCGTCACCACCGGCATCACCATGGAATTCCAGTTCGGCACCAACTGGGCGTATTACTCCCATTACGTGGGCGACATCTTCGGTGCGCCGCTCGCCATCGAAGGCCTGATGGCTTTCTTCCTCGAGTCCACGTTCATCGGCCTGTTCTTCTTTGGCTGGGATCGCCTGTCCCGGCCCAAGCACCTCATGGTGACCCTGTTGATGGCCGTGGGTACCAACCTGTCGGCGCTGTGGATCCTGATCGCCAACGGCTGGATGCAGAACCCGGTGGGGGCGGAGTTCAATTACACCACCATGCGCATGGAACTGGTGGATTTCAGCGCCATGCTGCTCAACCCGGATGCCCAGGCCAAGTTTGTCCATACCGTATCGGCGGGTTATGTGACGGCTTCCACTTTCGTGCTGTCCCTCTCGGCCTGGTACCTCCTGAAGGGCAGGGACGTGGAATTCGCGAAACGCAGTTTTCGCGTGGCGTCCGCCTTCGGGTTGGCTTCGGTGCTGTCGGTGATCGTGCTGGGCGACGAGTCGGGTTACACGGTGGGCGAAGCCCAGCAAACCAAGCTGGCCGCCATGGAAGCCATGTGGGAGACTCAGCCTGCGCCGGCTTCCTTCAACCTGGTGGCCCTTCCCAATGAGGCCGCCGGCAAAAACGACTGGGCAGTGGAGATTCCCTGGGTGATGGGGCTGATCGGCACGCGTTCCACCACGCGCGAAATTCCGGGCATTCACCAGATCAAGGACAAGAACCGCACACGCATCCTGTCCGGCATGGAAGCCGTGCAGTCGCTCGAGCGCCTGCGCAGGAATCCCCAGGATGCCGCCGCCCGGGCCAGTTTCGAGGCGCACAAGGCCGACCTGGGTTTTGGCCTGCTGCTCAAGAAATATGTCACCCGCATGGACGAGGTCACCCCCGAAATCCTGCAGAAAGCCGTAGATGCCACCGTGCCGCGCGTGGCCCCCATGTTCTGGAGCTTCCGCCTGATGGTGGGGATGGGCGTCCTGCTGCTGGGGCTGTTCGTGGTGTCCTTTGTCAGCACCGTGCGCGCCAGCTGCGAGGGCAAGCGCTGGCTCCTCAAGTGGGCGCTATGGATGTTGCCGGCCCCGTGGCTGGCCTGCGAGCTGGGCTGGTTCGTGGCGGAATACGGCCGGCAGCCCTGGACCATCTACGGGGTGCTGCCCACCCACCTGTCGGTGTCCACCCTGACCCCGGCAAGCCTGTACGGCTCGCTGGCCGGGTTCGTGGGGTTCTACACCCTGCTGCTGGTGGTGGAGATGTACCTGATGATCAAGTTTGCGCGCCTGGGGCCTGGCAGTCTGGGGACGGGCCGTTATCTCAACGAACCGGCAACGACCCACTAGGCCGCTGCGCAACCTGACGAGGAAAGCGATCATGCTGGATTATCCAACACTCAAGATCATCTGGTGGCTCCTGGTGGGCGTCCTGCTGGTGGGGTTTGCCATCATGGACGGCCACGACATGGGCGTGGGCACGTTGCTGCCCTTCGTGGGCCGCAACGACGTGGAACGGCGGGTGGTCATCAATACGGTGGGACCGCACTGGGATGGCAATCAGGTGTGGTTCATCACCGGCGGCGGGGCCATTTTTGCGGCCTGGCCGCTGGTGTATGCCACGGCTTTTTCCGGATTCTACTGGGCCATGCTGGCGGTGCTGTGGGCGCTCTTTTTCAGGCCGGTGGGCTTTGACTACCGCAGCAAGATCCACGACGCCACTTGGCGCAGCACGTGGGACTGGGGTCTGTTCGTGGGCGGCGCCGTGCCGCCGCTGATCTTTGGCGTGGCCTTCGGCAACCTCCTGCAGGGCGTGCCTTTCGGTTTTGACGACAGCCTGGTGTCCACCTACACGGGCTCGTTCTGGCAACTGCTCAATCCCTTTGCGTTGCTGGCGGGTGTCGTCAGTTCCGCCATGATCACGTTCCATGGCGCGGTGTACCTGGCCCATCGCACCGAAGGGGACATCCACCGTCGTGCCCGGCAGGCCGCGCTGTGGGCGGGGTTGCTCATGCTGGCGGCGTTCAGTGCGGCGGGCCTGTGGCTGGCCAAGGGCATTCCGGGCTACGTCATCACTTCCGTGGTGGATCCGGCAGCACTGTCCAATCCCATCGCCAAGACCGTGGTGCGCGAGAGCGGCGCGTGGCTGGCCAATTACCACAAGGTGCCGCTGACCCTGGGGGTGCCGGTGCTGGCCTATGCCGGGACATTGCTCTCCCTGTTGATGCTCTCGCGCGGTCGTACCGGACTTGCGTTCGTGGCCTCGTCGCTGGCCATCGCGGGCGTCATCGGCACTGCAGGGGTGTCCATGTTTCCGTTCGTGATGCCGTCCTCATCCATGCCCAATGCCAGCCTGACGGTGTGGGACAGCGTGTCGAGCCAGCGCACGCTGGGCATCATGCTGGTGGCCACGCTGATCTTCATGCCGCTCATCATCGCCTATACGGCCTGGGCCTACCGGGTGATGGCGGGCAAGGTGACGGCGGCCTACGTGCAGAAAAACGACCATTCTGCCTATTGAATCGAGCCAAGCCAAAAGGAGTGCGAGATGTGGTACTTTGCCTGGGTGTTAGGAATTGGTTTTGCCGTGTTGCTGGCAATTCTCAATGCCATGTGGGGTGAGAATCAGGCTGCACGGGTGCAGAACAGGCAGTCTGACAACGATTGACAACTCTGGAGAACAATCATGGAAAAAAACGTGGGTGGCATCGATCGGGTACTGCGCGTGGTGGTGGGTGCGGCGTTGATTGCTGCAGCAGCGACGGACAGGATTGGCGTGTGGGGCTGGATTGGCGTGCTGCCCCTGTTGACGGGGCTGTTCGGCTTTTGCGGGGCCTACAAGCTGTTCGGGTTTTCCACCTGCCCGCTCAAGAAGTCCTGAGCCTTACACAAAGCGGGCGATAAACGCCCGCTCCAGCCCAGCGGGCAGCGGCATGCGCACTTCATGGCCGCTGCCGGGGGCCACTTCCACGGGAACCCCTTCCCGGTTCAAAAGCGTTTCCAGACGGATTTCCAGGTTGCCTCCCGGATGGATGACCTCCAGCTGGTCGCCAACGCCAAAGCGGTTCTTGACCGCGATGCGGGCCATGCCGTCGGCCTCGTAACCCAACACATCCCCCACATACAGACTGCGCTCCGATTCGGAATGGCCGCGCAGGTAATTCTGGTAATCCTGGTCGGGATGGCGCTCGTAAAATCCCGCGGTGTAGCCGCGATTGGCCAGGCCCTCCAGCGCGCTCAACAGGCGCGGGTCCAGCGGCCTGCCGGCGATGGCGTCGTCAATGGCCTGGCGATAGGACTGACAGGTGCGCGCCACATAGTAGGCCGATTTGGTGCGGCCCTCGATCTTGAGGGAATCCACTCCCATGGCTACCAGCTGCTGCACATGCTCGATGGCGCGCAGATCCTTTGAATTGAGGATATAGGTGCCGTGTTCGTCTTCCTCGATGGGCATGAGCTGGCCGGGGCGCATCGCTTCTTCCAGGAGGTAGACGTCTCCGGTGGCGTTTTCTCCCGCTGGCTTGAGTTTGTAGTCCCAGCGGCAGGAATTGGTGCAGGTGCCCTGGTTGGGGTCGCGGTGATTGAAGTAACCCGACAGCAGGCAGCGCCCGGAATAGGCGATGCACAGCGCGCCATGGACGAACACTTCCAGTTCCATGTCGGGGCATTCCTGGCGGATTTCGGCGACCTCGTCGAGGGACAGTTCGCGCGACAGGATGACCCGCGAAATTCCGATCTGCTTCCAGAAACGGATGGCGGCGTAGTTGACGGTATTGGCCTGTACCGACAGGTGGATCGGCATCTCCGGCCAGCGTTCCCGCACCATCATGATCAGGCCCGGATCCGCCATGATCAGGGCGTCGGGCTGGAGGGCCACGACCGGCGCCATGTCGGCCAGGTAGGTCCGGACCTTGGCGTTATGGGGCAGCACGTTGCTGACCAGGTAGAACTGCTTGCCCAGGGCATGCGCCCGCGCAATGCCGGCGGCCAGGTTCTCGATCTTGCCGAAATCGTTGTTGCGCACGCGCAGGCTGTAGCGCGGCTGCCCCGCGTAAATCGCATCCGCGCCAAAGCGGAAGGCGGTCTCCAGCATCTCCAGTGAGCCCACTGGAGCAAGCAGTTCGGTGCGGCGGGCATCAGTGGTCATGGGGCAGGTACGTCATCAGTTGCTGCGGTTGGTCAATGGATCCCAGGGCGTGCCATTCTTCCGGCGGGCGTCCGGCGCCGAGGTAGCCGTAGCGGGCAATCACGCCGCCCATGCCGGCCGCCTGGGCCGCCTGCATGTCGCGTTCGTCGTCGCCCACATAGAGCACGCGCTCAGGCATGAGTTCCATCTCGCGCGCGGCGCCCAGCAGGGGGTCGGGGTACGGCTTGGGTTTGGCATAGGTGTCCCCGCTGACCACGCAGGCAGCGCGTTCGGCCAGCCCCAACTGGGCCACCAGGGGGTCCGTGAAGCGGGAGAGCTTGTTGGTGACGATGCCCCAGGGCAGGCCGCGGGCTTCGAGTGCGGCGAGCAGCTGCGGGATGCCTTCAAACAGGACCG
>JAJZRV010000023.1 GCA_021850135.1 Pseudomonadota bacterium | reverse complement strand
ATCTGAAACCGACCAGCGCCACATATCCTCTTCGGGTTCACGCGCAGGATCCTCGAGCACTTTGCCTTCGTAGGAAATATGCAGCAGGTTGGCATCCATGCTGTAAGGGCTGCCCCCGGTCTTGTGCTTCATTTCCACAGGGATGCCGTGTGCTTCGGCATAGGCCAACAGTTTTTCGCGTGACGTCAGGTCCCATTCGCGCCAGGGCGCAATCACCTTGATGCCGGGTTCCAGGGCGTAATAGCCCAGCTCGAAACGCACCTGGTCGTTGCCCTTGCCGGTGGCACCGTGTGATACCGCATCGGCGCCGGTCTCGCGTGCAATCTCGATTTGGCGCTTGGCAATCAGGGGACGGGCAATGCTGGTGCCCAGCAGGTATTCGCCTTCATAGACCGCGTTGGCGCGAAACATGGGAAACACGAAATCGCGCACGAACTCTTCGCGCAGGTCGTCAATGTAGATTTGTCTGATGCCAAATTTTTCGGCCTTGATCCGCGCCGGTTCCAGTTCTTCGCCTTGACCGATGTCTGCCGTGAAGGTCACGACCTCACACTGATAGGTGTCCTGCAGCCACTTGAGGATGACGGAAGTATCCAGTCCGCCGGAATAGGCCAGCACTACTTTCTTGATATCACTCATGAATCTGTTCGTCCTCAGTGTTGGGCCACCTGGCCCAGTATCAGATATTCCATCAAGGCCTTCTGGGCGTGCAGCCGGTTCTCGGCTTCATCCCAGACGACACTTTGGGGCCCTTCCAGCACCTCCGCCGAAACTTCCTCGCCACGATGCGCCGGCAGGCAATGCATGAACAGCGCATCGTTACGCGCAACGGCCATCATTTCGGCATCAACTTGAAAATCGACAAAATCCCGTTTTCGCTCGTCGGTTTCCGATTCAAAACCCATGCTGGTCCAGACATCGGTAGTCACGAGGTCGGCATCGCGTGCCGCATCCATGGGATCAGCAAAGGTAGTGAGGTGCGGCAATTCCTGGGGGGCAATCAATCCGGTATTGATGGCATAGCCTTCTGGAGACGCCACGTGCAACCGGAAATCGAATATGGCCGCAGCCTGCAGCCAGGTACTGCACATGTTGTTGCCATCGCCGATCCAGGCCACCGTCTTACCCTTGATGGAACCCCGATGCTCGATGTAGGTGAACACATCGGCCAGGATCTGGCACGGGTGATACTGATTGGTCAGCCCGTTGATCACAGGAACCCGCGAATAGGCGGCAAAGCGCTCGATGATGGACTGGTCGAAAGTGCGGATCATGACGAGATCCACCATGCGCGAAATGACACGTGCCACGTCCTCGATGGGTTCGCCCCGGCCCAACTGGGTCTCCCCCGTGGTGAGGTTGATCGACGAACCGCCTAACTGGTGAATGCCCGCTTCGAACGAAACCCGGGTCCGCGTACTCTGCTTTTCAAACACCATGGCCAGCATGCGATCCTTGAGCGGATGATAGATGGTGTAGGCCTTGAACATGGCCTTGATCAGTTTGGTCCGCTCGAAAAGATATTCGAATTCCTCGCGCGTGAAATCTTTGAACTGGAGGAAATGTTTCACGATCAGGCACCCAGAAAACGTTTGATGATGGGGACCAGAATTGCGGCAATCTGATCGGTATGCCCATCTTCCAGGATCAGCGGGGGCAGCAAGCGCACCACCTTGTCGGAGGTGACATTAACCAGCAGCCCTTCCTCCAGCGCCTGCTTCACGATTTCGGCACAGGGCCGATCCAGTTCGATGCCAAGCATGAGCCCCTGCCCACGAATTTCCACGACACCTGCGACGCCTTTCAGGCCCGTCTCAAGCGCGTCCTGTAGGCGCGCACCCTGGCGTGCGGCATTGGCCAGCAGGCCCTCCTCTGCCATGATGTCGAGCGTTGCCAACGCGGCTGCGCACACCAACGGCCCACCGCCAAAGGTCGTGCCGTGATTTCCCGGCTTGAACACGTCTGCCGCAGCACCGTCTGCCAGGCATGCGCCGATGGGCACCCCGGACCCCAGGCCCTTGGCCAGCGCCATGACGTCGGGTTTGACGCCGGCATGCTCGAAGGCAAACCAGCTCCCCGTCCGGCCAATGCCGGACTGGACCTCGTCTACCATGTACAGCCAGCCCCGCTCGCGGCATAACGCATGCAGGCCCTGCTGATAGGCGATATCCGCCACGTTGATGCCACCCTCGCCCTGAATGGGTTCCAGCAATACGGCGACGATGTTGCGGTTATGTTCAGCCACGGCGCGCACGGCATCGAGATCGTTGTAGGGTACGCGCACGAAACCTGCCACCAATGGCTCGAACCCCGCCTGCGCCTTGCGGCTTCCCGTCGCCGACAATGTGGCGATGGTGCGACCATGCCAGGCTTTTTCCATGACAACGATGGTTGGAATCTCCACGCCGCGTTGGTGCCCGTACAGGCGCGCCAGTTTGATTGCAGCCTCGTTGGCTTCTGCGCCCGAACTGCAGAAAAAGGCTTGCGCCATGCCTGACAGCTCACAAAGCCGGTCTGCCAGCTGCTCCTGGCGCAAGACACGGTAGATGTTCGAGGTATGAATCAGTTGGGCCGCCTGATCCGCGATGGCCTTGACCAATCGGGGATGCCCGTGCCCCAGGCCGTTGACTGCTATCCCTGCCAGCGCATCCAGGTAGCGACGCCCCGCTTCATCCCACAGCCAAACCCCTTCGCCCCGGGTAAAGGCGATGGGCAATCTTGCGTAAGTGTTCATCAAGTGGCTCATGAAGCATTCCCTGCGCGACGGGCGCGCTTTCCAAATGAAATCGGCGGCGATATTGCTATCGCCGCCGCCCAATCCTGCCGTACTTCGTCGTGTCGTCGCAGACTAGGCGGCCATGCCCTTGACGGCTGCGGACAGGCGACTCTTGGTACGAGCGGCCATGTTCTTGTGGATGATTTTCTTGTCGGCAATGCGGTCGATCGTGCTGGTAGCCGACTGAAACACCGACTGTGCGGCGCTCTTGTCACCTGCAGCCACGGCCTTGCGCACCTTCTTGATGGCGGTACGCAGGGTGGAGCGCAAGGACATGTTGTGAGCACGTTGTGCTTCGGCTTGTCTGGCCCGTTTTTCGGCCTGTGCGGAATTTGCCATGTGAAGGCTCCTGTAACCGGGAGCGGCCTGTCATGGACACGCCCCACGTAATGTTTTGGTGGAAAACCGAAGATTCTATGAGGTTTTCAGGGAAAAATCAATCTGTGTTACCCTTGCCGCTGTCCCATGAACCTTCTCAAAGCTCTGGCCCATACCAGCGGCATGACGCTGCTCTCACGGATCCTTGGATTTATCCGGGATGCGGCAGTGGCCCATGTTTTTGGCGCCGGAGGCCTGACGGACGCCTTTTTCGTCGCGTTTCGCATTCCCAACCTGTTGCGAAGACTGTTTGCCGAGGGGGCCTTTTCCCAGGCATTCGTGCCCATCCTGGCCGCCGCCAAAACGCGTCATGGCGAAGAATCCGCGCACCGGCTGATAGACCATGTCGCCACGGCACTAACCGTCGCCGTGCTATTCACCAGCATTTTGGGTGTTGCGTTTGCACCGCAAGTCGTGGCCCTGTCGGCGCCCGGATTCGAGGCCGACCCCGCCAAATTTGCAGTCACCACCCAATTGCTGCGCGTCACTTTTCCCTATATCTTTTTCATCGCTCTGGTTTCCCTGGCAGCAGGGGTGCTCAACACATGGAACCGGTTCTGGGTTCCCGCATTCACGCCGGTGTTGCTCAACCTGTCGTTCATCTTTTTCACCCTGGTAGCCGCGCCCTGGTTTAAACAGCCCATCATGGCACTGGCCTGGGGCGCCCTGGTGGGCGGCGCCCTGCAACTGTTGTTCCAATGGCCGTTTCTGCGCAGCATCCGGATGCTGCCCCGCTTCAGATGGAACCTGCATGAGCCGGGGCTGCTGCGCGTCCTCAAGCTGATGGGCCCCGCCGTGGTCGGCGTTTCGGTCGGACAGATCAGCCTGCTGATCAGCACCATCTTTGCCTCCTACCTTCCTACTGGAAGCGTGTCCTGGCTGTTTTACGCAGATCGGCTGATGGAATTCCCCACCGGCCTTCTTGGCGCCGCTTTGGGCACCATCCTGCTACCCAGTCTCGTCGCCCATCATGCTGCCGGAGACGAGTCACGTTATTCCGACCTGCTGGACTGGGGGTTGCGCCTGACACTGGTACTGACGTTGCCAGCAGCCGTGGCACTGGCCGTGGCCGGGGTTCCCCTGGTCTCCACCCTGTTTTTTCGCGGTGCCTTTCAGCCTCATGACGTGCTGATGGTCCGTAACGCGCTCATGGCTTACAGCCTGGGGCTAACCGGCCTGATTGCAGTGAAGATTCTGGCGCCGGGATTCTATGCACGCCAGGACATCAAGACGCCAGTCAAAATTGCCATCCTGGTCCTGGGGGTCACCCAGCTGATGAACCTGGTGTTCATGAACCTGTTCCAGCACGCGGGCCTTGCGCTGGCTACGGGCTTGGGCGCCTGCCTCAACGCTGCCCTGCTCTATCTTGGGCTGCGCCGCCGGGGGTTGTACCATCCCCGGCCCGGCTGGGGACCGTTTTTAGCCAAGCTGGGGGTGGCCCTCGGGGCGATGGCCGCCGTGTTGACCCTATTCCAGGGAACGCAGTCGCGCTGGCTGACCGGATCGAGCCTGCTGCATGCCGCCTATCTTGTGCCGCTCGTGGCCGCAGCCGCCGCCACCTACTTTGCCGTGCTCTGGCTGCTGGGATTCCGCCTCAAGGATTTTTCAAAAAACGGCGCCTAGACGCCCGCCCGCTTTCAGGCTTCGTCGCTTTCCAGCGCCTGCTGCACCACGGTCTTGTCCAGATGGGGCGCAAATAATGCGATGAAGTCAAAAGTGTACTGACGCAAAAATGCGCCGCGCCGAATCCCGATGCGCGTGGTGCTGTTTTCAAACAAATGACTCACATCCAGCGCGCGCAATCCCCGGTCCCGCGCGGGATCGAATGCCATGGCGGCGATGATCCCCACCCCCATGCCCAGTTCCACGTAGGTTTTGATCACATCCGAATCCAGTGCGGTCAGCACCACGTTGGGCGTCAGCCCATGTTGCTCGAACGCCTGGTTGATTTTCGACCTTCCGGTGAAGGCAAAGTCATAGGTGATCAGGGGGAAGGCCGCCAATTCCTCAAGGGTCAGTTTTGGGCGCTCCAGCAAGGGGTGGCCCGGCGTCACCACAATGCTGCGGTTCCATTGATAGCAGGGGAGGACCCGCAAATCGGCAAACTGATCCAATCCTTCAGTGGCGATGGCAAGATCAGCGCGCCCTGAAACAACTTCCTCGGCCACATTGACCGGATTGCCCTGGTGCAGCGTCAACTTGACCAGGGGATAGCGCTCGGAAAACCGGGCAATCACCTGGGGCAGGACATAGCGGGCCTGCGTATGCGTCGTGGCGATCGTCAGGTTGCCCGTAAATTGACTGCTGAACTCACGCCCGGCTTCCTTCAGGTTTTTGGCTTCCAGCAGGACGCGCTGGGCAATGGCCAGGATATGCCGGCCCGGTTCCGTCACGCTGACCACGCGCTTGCCGTTGCGCACGAAAATATCCACGCCCAGCTCGTCCTCCAGCAAGCGAATCTGCTTGCTCACACCGGGCTGAGAGGTGTGCAAATTCTCTGCTGCCTGCGAAACGTTCAGGCCAGCCTGCGCAACTTCCACCAGATAACGCAATTGCTGGAGCTTCATCATTCCCCTCCGATAGAACTTCGAGTTACATAAAGCTAACACAATATTACTTAATATATCTATAGGCCTCTTGTTAACATGATCTTCCATGTCGTGCGCCCAAGGCGCCAAGGGCGTATTTATGGAATGGTCTTACGCAATTTCGGGTTTGCTCGGCGGGTTTCTGGTCGGCCTCACCGGAGTAGGGGGCGGCTCGTTGATGACCCCGCTGCTGGTCATGGTGTTCGGCATTTCCCCTTCGACGGCCGTGGGGACCGACCTGCTCTACGCCGCGGCAACCAAGGCCAGCGGCGTATGGGTCCACACCCGCAAAAACAATGTGGACTGGAAGGCCGCGCGACTGCTGATCCTGGGAAGCGCCCCCGCGAGTCTGCTCACGTTATGGCTACTGCGCGGGTTCAAGCCGATCCAAGCCTATGAGCCCTTTGTCCGGTACGGGCTGGGAGCCGCTCTCGTCCTGACCGCAGGGGCCCTGCTGTGCGGCTTGCGGGGCAACCGTTGCATGCTGCAGCCTGGCGATGCCGACGCCCATCCGGTCGCCCTGACGGTTGCTCTGGGAGCATTGATCGGGGCACTGGTGACGATCTCCTCGGTGGGCGCAGGCGCCGTAGGGACCGCAGTCCTGATCGCGCTCTACCCCAGGATGCCCATTCCGAGGATCGTGGGGACCGACATCGCGCACGCCGTCCCCCTCACCTTGCTGGCCGGACTGGGACATTTTTCCCTGGGACACGTCAACGGAGGTCTCCTGGTCAACCTGTTGCTGGGATCCATCCCCGGGATATGGTTGGGCTCCCATCTCAACGCGCATATCCCGGAAAAGCTGTCGCGCCCGCTGCTTGCCACGTTGCTGCTGTTGATCGCCGCAAAACTCTTCTTCTAGGCCGCCCGGAGGGAGCCGCCACTGGCAGAACCCGGCCTATTGACGATAGAATCAACGCTTTGCCTGCCAGCGTCATGCGCATTCACCTGGGGACCCCAGCCGTTAGTGACAGGCCCATGGCACTCACCATCGGAAATTTCGACGGCGTCCATTTGGGCCACCAGGCGATGCTGCACGCCCTGCGGGTAGCGGCAAGCTCACTGGGTCTGCCCACGGGTGTCGTGACCTTCGAACCGCACCCGCGGGAATTTTTTTCGCCCACTGAAGCGCCTCCCAGGCTGACAACCCTGCGCGAAAAACTGGAGTTGCTGGACGCAGCGGGCATTGATCAGGTGACTGTCCTGCGTTTCAACCAGTCGTTGGCCACCATGCCAGCAGAAACGTTCATCACGGCATGGCTGGTCGGGCGACTGCGCACACGCTGGCTGCTTGTGGGCGATGACTTTCGCTTCGGCGCACAGCGTTCCGGCGATTTTGAAATGTTGCAGCACGCGGGCGCTGCCCAGGGTTTTGAATGTTTTGCACTGTCCAGCATCATGGCTGCGGGGCAGCGCGTTTCCAGTAGCGCCGTACGAGAAGCCCTGGCGTCCGGACACATGGACCTGGCCAGACAGTTGCTGGGACGCCCTTTTTTCATGAGCGGCCGGGTCAGTGCCGGACAACAGCTGGGGCGCACGTTGGGGTACCCTACGGCCAACATTCGTCTCAACAAACGCGTCTCTCCCCTGTCGGGCATTTTTGCGGTTTCCGTCAGCGGATTGGGCCATTCGCCCCGGCCCGGCATTGCGAGCCTGGGGACACGTCCCACGGTCAGCAACAGCGGAGAATGGCTTTTGGAAGTACACCTGTTTGACTTTGACAGCACGATTTATGGCACCAGAATCCACGTGCATTTCCTGCACAAGATTCGCGATGAGGTGCAATTTGACAGCCTGGAAACGATGACCCGGCAGATGGCGCGCGATGTCGCTGCGGCCCGGGATTACTTTGCGCAAGCAACCGACCATTCAACATGACCGATTTCAAGAAAACGCTCAATCTGCCTGAAACCCCCTTCCCGATGCGGGCCGACCTTGCCAAGCGCGAGCCCGTCTGGCTTGCGGCCTGGCAGCAACAACAGCGGTACCGCAAATTGCGCGAGCATTGTGCGGGCCGCCCCCACTTTACCTTGCACGACGGCCCCCCTTACGCCAATGGGGATATCCACATCGGCCACGCAGTCAACAAGATCCTCAAGGACATCATCGTCAAAAGCAAAACCCTGTCCGGGTTTGACGCGCCTTACGTTCCGGGCTGGGATTGCCACGGTTTACCCATTGAACACCAGGTCGAGAAGACCCACGGCAAGGCTATCGCCCCCGCCCGTTTTCGTGAACTCTGCCGCACCTACGCAACGACACAGGTAGAACGCCAGAAAGCCGACTTCATCCGGTTGGGCGTGCTGGGGGATTGGGAAAACCCCTACCTCACCATGAATTTTAAAACCGAGGCAGACATCGTGCGCGCCCTGGCCGGAATCTGGAAGCGCGGTTATCTGGTCCAGGGTAGAAAGCCGGTCAACTGGTGTCTTGATTGCGGATCGGCGCTGGCCGAAGCCGAAGTGGAGTATGAAGACCGCCAGTCCATTGCCATTGACGTTGCCTTTCCGGTGGCCGACCGTACCGCGCTCGAGAAGGCATTCAGCCTTTCTTTGGGAGATCGTCCCGCCTATGCCGTCATCTGGACAACCACGCCCTGGACCCTTCCCGGCAACCGCGCCGTCAGCGTCCATCCTGATCTCGACTATGTGCTGGTGGATACGGATCGTGGCGCACTGATTCTGCTCAAAGATCTCATGGAAGCAAGCCTGGCCCGCTATGGCCTGCAATCCCAGGGCGTGATGGGCACGGTTCGGGGACGCGCGCTGGAACACCTGCAGTTGCAGCATCCATTGCTAGAGCGCCCCTCTCCCATCATTTGCGGCGAACATGTCACCGTGGAAGCCGGCACGGGCCTGGTCCACACGGCTCCCGCCCACGGGGTGGAGGATTACGCCGTGGGGCTGCACTACCACCTCGAAGTAGACAATCCGGTCGGTGACGACGGCCTGTTCATGGCTTCCGTGCCATTGGTGGGCGGGATGGGAGTGTGGGCTGCCAATCCCGTGATCATCGAAGCGCTCAAGGCGAATCATCGGCTCCTGAGCGCCGCGCCGTTGACCCACAGCTATCCCCATTGCTGGCGTCACAAGTCGCCTATCATCTTCAGGGCGACCCCGCAATGGTTCATTACCATGGACCAGCTGCCCGGACAGGGGCCTTCGCTGCGCGAGAGCGCCCGCAAGGCCGTATCCGATACGCGTTTCTATCCCGCCTGGGGACGCGCGCGCCTCTCCGCCATGATCGAAAACCGCCCAGACTGGTGCGTTTCCCGCCAACGTGCCTGGGGCGTCCCCATTCCGTTTTTCGTTCATCGCACATCAGGTGAACTGCATCCCCGCACCGAAGCCCTGACCGAGCAGGTGGCCCGGAAAATCGAGCAGGCCGGTGTCGAAGCCTGGTTTGCCCTCGACGCTGCCGAATTGCTGGGCGACGATGCCGGCAACTACCGCAAGCTGACAGATACGCTCGATGTCTGGTTTGACTCCGGCACGACGCACCTCTCGGTCTTGCGCCGCCGCCCCGAACTCCATCACCCCGCAGACCTGTATCTGGAAGGCTCCGACCAGCATCGCGGCTGGTTTCAGTCCTCCCTGCTCACCGGTTGCGCCCTGGACGACCGTGCGCCCTACCACGCCCTGCTGACCCACGGCTTCGTGGTGGATGGACAGGGTCGCAAAATGAGCAAGTCTTTGGGTAATGTCGTGCTTCCGCAGAAAGTCATGGATACCCTGGGGGCTGATAATCTGCGACTCTGGGTCGCCAGCACGGATTATTCGGGCGAACTCAATCTGTCTGACGAAATTCTCAAGCGTGTGGTGGAGGCCTACCGCCGGATTCGCAATACGCTGCGTTTTCTGCTGGCCAATCTCGCCGACTTCGACCCCAGCCGGGACGCGCTCCCCCCCGATCAGTGGCTGGACATCGACCGCTACGCCGTCGCGTTGACACGACAGTTCCAGCAGCAGGCCCTTGAGGACTATGACCGGTACGAGTTTCACCTCGTCGCCCAACGCCTTCAGACATTTTGTTCGGAGGACCTGGGTGGGTTCTACCTCGACATCCTCAAGGATCGCCTGTACACCACCGGAGCGCATTCAATCGCCCGACGCGCCGCACAAAATGCGTTATGGCAGATCACCCAGAGCCTGGTCAGACTGATGGCCCCAATCCTGACTTTCACCAGCGAGGAAGTCTGGGCAACCTTACAGGGCACGACGCCTGACCTGGCCGCCTCCATTTTCCTGCAGACTTGGCACGTTCTGCCTGAAATCTCCGATGAGCGTGCCCGAGTGTCTTCCTGGGAGGGTTTGCGGCTGCTGCGCAGTCAGGTCCAGAAGCGACTGGAAGAGTTACGAACAGCAGGGGCCCTGGGCTCCTCCCTGGCGGGTGAAGTCACCCTCTACGCCACGGGCAGCACATTGGCGTGGCTACGCCAGTTTGGCGATGATCTGCGTTTTGTATTCATCACTTCCAAGGTCACCGTTCTCGACAGCAGCCAGGCTGCAATGCCGCCTGAAGCCCAATCCATTACCCTGATGCTCCCCGATGCACCTGCCCCCGCCACAATCGGCCTTGATGTGGAGGCCACGAAACACGTCAAATGCGAACGCTGCTGGCATTATCGCGAAGACGTCAACCGGCAGCCTGATTTTCCAGGGCTCTGTGGGCGTTGCATCGCCAACCTCTCCGGCCCCGGCGAAGCCCGTCACCATGCGTAAAATTGCACAATGGATCGGTCTGGCCCTCGGTGTAGCCCTGGTGGACCAGGTCAGCAAACACTGGATCACGACATGGATGGAAGCGACGCCACTCCACCGCGTCAACGACTACTTTGATCTGGTTCTGGCCCACAATGAAGGTGCCGCCTTCAGCTTCCTGGCCGATGCTGGCGGTTGGCAGCGCTACTTCTTCAGCGGCATCGCCTTGGCAGCCCTCCTGTTCATGGGTATGCTGATCCATCGCCATGCGGATAATCGCCGTTTCTGCTTTGGTCTCAGCCTGATCATGGGAGGCGCGCTGGGCAACCTGCTGGATCGCGTGCGGGTCGGCACCGTAACTGATTTCATCCAATGGCATGTGGGCAATCATTATTGGCCTGCGTTCAACCTGGCAGATTCGGCCATTACCCTTGGCGTGGCCGTCCTGCTCTGGGACAGCCTGAAGGCAAGGAAATGACGGACTGGAACAAGCTCATCCAAGCCAAAATCGCCGTAACCCGACGGGAGATGAAACCCGGTCGCATCAACGCCAACGCGCGTATCCCACAAGGCCAAACCGAGGTTCACGATTTTCCCATCCTGGACCTGGGCATTCAGCCCCATGTCCCCCTGGATCATTGGCGCCTTCGCGTCTTCGGACTGGTCCAACGCGAACTGGATCTGGACTGGGCGGCGTATCAAGCGTTGCCCCAAACCACGTCAGTCTCCGATTTCCACTGCGTCACCCGCTGGTCCCAACTGGACATGGAGTGGCGCGGTGTCCTGGCCCGCGACCTGCTCGCGCTGGCCGGCCCGCAGCATGCGGCCCAGTTTGTCACGCTGCACGGCTATGACGGCTACACCACCAATCTGCCTTTGGTGGCCTTGCTGGACGACGATGTCATCATTGCGCACAGCTGGTCGGGCCGTCCCATCCCGCGCAACCATGGGGGACCGGTACGGATCATCGTGCCCAAGCGTTACGCCTGGAAAGGCGCCAAGTGGCTCAAAGCCCTCGAATTGCATGAGCGCGATCGCCCCGGATTCTGGGAAGTTCGCGGTTATCACAACGAAGGAGACCCCTGGAAGGAAGAGCGCTTTGGATGGGTGGACAGTAGCGGGGAGGACGTCTGATGCCACAGACGCGCGCCCCCATTCCTGTCGTGCTGGCCAACCCCCGGGGGTTTTGTGCCGGCGTGGACCGCGCCATAGAGATCGTGGAACGGGCCCTGGAACGTTACGGCGCCCCCATTTACGTGCGCCATGAGGTGGTTCATAACCGCTTCGTGGTGGACAACCTCAAAAGCAAGGGGGCCGTTTTTATCGAGCATCTTGGTGAAGTGCCCGCCGGAGCAACCGTCATCTTCAGTGCCCACGGCGTTTCGCTGGCAGTTCGGGCAGAAGCCGAGGCGCGCGGACTTCATGTATTCGACGCGACTTGCCCGCTGGTCACCAAGGTACACACTGAAGTGGCGCGCCTGCACGCGGCAGGGCGCGAAATTGTCATGATCGGGCACCGCGGTCATCCGGAAGTGGAAGGCACGCTGGGCCAGGCCAGCGACCACATCTATCTGGTCGAGACCCCCGAAGATGTCGCCCACCTCGCCATCGAGCGCCCAGATGAAGTGTCCTATGTCACCCAGACCACCTTGTCGGTAGACGACGCCCAGCGCGTCATTCAGGCCCTGCGCCACCGATTCCCTGCAATCCAGGGGCCCCGCAAGGACGATATCTGCTACGCCACCCAAAACCGTCAGGATGCAGTCAAGGCCCTATCAACCCAGGCAGACTTGGTCATCGTCGTAGGCTCCCCCACCAGCTCCAACTCCAACCGGTTGCGCGAAGTGGCTGCCCACCGGGGCATCGACGCTTACATGGTGGATCGGGCCGCAGACCTCAGACCGGAGTGGCTGGCTGGAAAAACCCGGATTGGCGTGACCGCGGGAGCTTCTGCCCCCGAAGTACTCGTGACTGAAGTCATTGAACGGCTCCAGGCCTTGGGGGCTGGCGAAGTCCAGGAACTGGAGGGTACACCGGAAAACGTCGTCTTTCCCTTGCCTAAGGCATTGGGGTAATTGAAATTTTGTTGCAATCCGGGCTATATTGAGCCAACTATGTTGCAACCAACAGAACTTGAGCCCTCGTCCATGGATACCTTGACCCCGGATCGTTCCCATGTTGCCGAGCTGCTGCGGCGGCACGACATCATTCCGACGCATCAACGCCTGGTCATTGCGAAAGCACTCTTTTCGCGTCGACAGCACCTCTCTGCCGAGCAACTGTTGGCACAGGTCAACCAGAATCACGCCGAGGTCTCCAAAGCGACCATTTATAACACCCTGAATTTATTCGAAAAAAAGGGGCTGGTTCGCGAAGTGATCATTGACCCTGAACGCGTGTTTTACGATACCTACACAACCCCACACCATCATTTCTTCGACGTGGATTCCGGCACATTGATGGATATCGAATCCGAAGCGCTCTGCGTGGAAGGGTTGCCCAACCTCCCTCCCGGAATGGTCCAGGAAGGGGTAGACATCGTCGTTCGTATCCGACGCCAGTAAAGATCCGCGCTGACGACATTCATGCCGGCTCCTGTCCTCCTCATTGGCGGTAGCGGGTTTGTCGGACGTTCTGTGGCAGCCCGTTTAACGGAACGGGGGTATCCGGTCATCATTCCCACGCGCCATCTTGCAGGCGCAGATCAAAACTCCAGAACGCCTCTGGTCCGGTGGGTGGCAGGCTCCGTCCATGACCCACAATTCATGGAAACCCTCCTCCGCCAAACAGGCGCCTCGGGTTCAGTCATCAATCTGGCGGGCGTACTCCACGACAAACCCGGCGCGCCCTACGGGCCACGGTTCAAGGCGGTGCATGTAGACCTGGTCCAGTCAATCATCGATGGCATGCAGTCCTCGGGCGTCCGGCGCCTGCTGCACATGAGCGCATTGGGCGCAGACCGTGCAGCCCCTTCCATGTACCAACGCAGCAAAGGCGAAGGGGAACAACGCATCCGTTCCAGCAATCTGGACTGGACCATTTTTCGACCTTCAGTGATTTTTGGGGCGCGCGACAACTTCATCAATCTATTTTCAAAACTGGCTACCCGTTTTCCCGTCCTGCCGCTTGCCTGTGCTGAAGCCAGATTTCAGCCGGTCAGCGTGGAGAATGTGGCCGAGGCTGTCGTGCGCGCACTTGCGATGCCACAGACGGTACGTCAGAGCTACGACCTCACCGGCCCCGAAATCCTGACGCTAGCTCAGTTGGTCCGGTTCGCGGCCCGACGTGCCGGCCATGCGCGTCCCATCATTCCACTGCCCGCCTGGTTGGGAACCCTACAGGCCTGGGTGCTGGAGCACCTCCCCGGCCCCATGCTGATGTCACGCGATAATCTCGCCTCCATGCGGGTGGACAATGTCCTGCCTGCGGGATCACTGTCGGCACTCGACACCGTTTTTGGCATTCAACCCGAAACCCTGGACAGCCTGTTGAAATGAACCGTCTCCAACGCATCGCCCTCATCACCGGGGCTGCCAAACGACTGGGAAAAAGCATGGCTCTCGCACTTGCGGAAGCAGGCTGGGACATCGTGGTTCACTACCATCATTCGGACACCGAGGCCCAGGCGACGGTCACCCAGATCCGGAAAATGGGCCGTTCTGCATTGGCGATCTGCGCCAACCTCGCCTCCCCTTCCGAAGCTGCCGCCTTGATCCCAACATGCGTCGCTCGCTTCGGCCGGCCTCATTGCCTCGTCAACAATGCCTCATTGTTCGAGTTCGACGATGCGTTCACCCTCCGCCCCGACATGCTGGAGCAGCACATGGCCGTCAATCTCAGCGCCCCGTTGACGTTGTCCCGCCATCTGTACGAGGCGTATGACCTACCGGGCGGCGCACCGCGCGATGAACCCCCAGGCGTCATCATCAACCTCCTGGACCAGAAACTCATCAATCTCAACCCGGACTTTCTGTCCTACACGCTGTCCAAGGCCGCACTGGAAACCGCCACCCGGCTGCTTGCCCAGTCTTACGCCCCACGCCTACGCGTGGTGGGCCTTGCCCCCGGAATTACGCTGCCCTCCGGGCCGCAAACCGAGGCGGATTTTGCCCTGGCGCATCACAACACCCCGCTCGGCCGGGCCTCTTTTCCAGAAGATATCGCCCAGGCTGCCGTCTACCTGGCCTCCGCCCATGCCGTGACAGGAACCACACTCTACGTGGATGGCGGACAGCACCTTCAATCATCATCCAGGGATATCATGTTCGAGCCCTGACGAAGCGCGTCTGTTCCGGTATAATCCCGGATCCCCGGGGCTGATGTAGCTCAGTTGGTAGAGCAACTGATTCGTAATCAGTAGGTCGGAGGTTCGACTCCTCTCATCAGCACCAATCCCCTAAAGTTTTCCAAAAAATAGCCGAAAACCCCAAGGTTACGGGGAGAAGGATAGGGGGAACTGCGTGCAAACAGCAGAAAAACGAAGTCTGCAAGACTGGGCCACCTTCCTTGGTCATGCCGAGATCCCGGTACTCGCCCGAACCGCCCAGGATCTGGCTGATTTACGCAAGAACGAGGAGCTCCTCAGCGCCCGCAACGTCTCCCGCGTCGTCTTGCGCGACCCCCTGATGACGGTCAAGTTGCTGCACTACCTCCAACAACACAAGCACAAACGGCAAAGCGCCGAAGTCATCCAGGTGGAACAGGCCGTGCTCATGCTGGGCATGGACCCCTTCTACAACAATGTTCACCCGCAGCCCGCGATTGAAACGCTGCTGGAGGGCCAGCCTGAGGCACTGGAAAATCTCATGCGCGTCATCCAGCGCGCGCAGCGAGCCGCCAATTATGCCGTTGAGTGGGCCATCCGCCTCAATGACATGCATTTCGACGAAGTGTACATCGCAGCCTTGCTGCACGATCTCGCCGAATTTCTGCTGTGGTGTTTTGCGCCCGAAGACATGCTTCAGATCCGCAACGCGCAGCAAAACGATAAATCCTTGCGCAGCCGCGCAGCACAGGAAATGGTGTTGGGATTTCACATTTCGGCGCTGCAACTTCTGCTTGCCCAGCAGTGGTCGCTACCTACATTGCTGGCTTCCCTGATGGATGATGCGCACGCACAGCAGGTCAGGGTCCGCAATGTGGTGCTGGCCGTCAATCTGGCACGACACTCCGCCAACGGCTGGGATGATGCAGCCCTGCCTGACGATTATCAGGAGATTAGCGAACTGCTTCATCTGCCCGTAGCGCAGGTCATCGCGACCCTCCGTCCCGCAGAACCTGCGGCAAAATGACTTTGGCGGAGGCCTGTCTGACATTCTCCTCTGGAAAATTGATCATCGTGGGCGCCTCCACGGGCGGAACCGAAGCCATCAAGGAATTCCTCAAGGCGCTTCCTGCCGATGCCCCAGGGCTCCTGATCGTGCAGCATATGCCCGAAACCTTTACGCGCTCCTTTGCCGCCAGACTGGACGGCCTTTGCAGCATTTCGGTGGAGGAGGCGCAGCACGGTACGCCCATCCTCCCAGGCCACGCTTATATCGCTCCGGGCCATTCCCATTTGTTGCTGGATAAATCCGGTGCGACTTACGTCACAGCACTCAGTAAAAACCCGCCATTCAACCGGCATCGCCCATCCGTGGACCTCCTGTTCCAGTCCGCAGCGCGTGTGGCCGGGAAGCATGCCATCGGCGTCATCCTGACAGGCATGGGTAAGGATGGGGCGGCGGGAATGCTCGAAATGAAACAGGCCGGGGCCTACAATTTTGCCCAGGACGAGCACACCAGCATCGTTTTCGGCATGCCCAAGGAAGCCATTGCTCTAGGCGGCGTTGATGAAATCGTTCCGATCCAGAAAATGGCCCAACGGGTCATGCTCCAATGCGCGAGCTTCGAATGATGCCCTTGCCCAATAAACCGGTCCTCCACACCATGGACACGCCGTGAAAAAAATTCAGGTCCGCGACTTGCGTCTGGGGATGTACATCCATGAGATTTGCGGCAGCTGGATGGAACACCCTTTCTGGAAAAGTACGTTCAAACTCGATTCCCGGGAAGACCTGGCGACACTCCAGTCCAGCGGCATCAAGGAAGTCTGGATCGATACAGCCAGGGGGCTGGACGTTGCGCCTACCACTGCTGCCATCAGCAAAGAAGTGGCACGGACGCAGGTCGAGGCAGTGCTGAATGAAGCCTCGGAGGCCCCCCCCGCCGAAGCGCGCAGATCCTTCCAGGAAGAAGTCGAACAGGCAAGGCGCATCCACGCCCGCGCCAAGCAGGCCGTCACTTCGATGTTCCAGGAGGTCCGCATGGGCAGGGCCCTGCAAGTCGAGGAGGCCGTGGATCTGGTGGAAGACATTCACCAGTCCATTTCACGTAACTCTGGGGCGTTGCTGAGCCTCGCGCGTCTCAAAAACAAGGATAACTACACCTATCTGCATTCCGTCGCCGTCTGCGCCCTGATGATTGCCTTGGGCAAGCAATTGGGAATAGAAGGCGATGCATTGCGCCACCTTGGCATGGCCGGTTTGCTGCATGACGTGGGAAAAATGCTGATTCCAGACGCCATACTCAATAAGCCTGGGCGACTGACCGAGGCGGAATTCGACACCATCAAATCCCATCCTCAGTTGGGTTTTGAAGTCCTGGAAGGCACGCAACGCCTGAACGACGCAGTCCTGGAGGTTTGCCTGCATCACCACGAGCGAACGGATGGGCAAGGCTATCCAGGGAAACATTCAGGCAACGACCTCTCCCTCTATGCCCGGATGGGTGCCGTCTGTGATGTATACGACGCCATTACCTCCGAACGTTGTTATAAAAAGGGCTGGGAACCCGCCATGGCGATCCGCAAAATGGCAGAATGGCAGGAAGGCCATTTCGATCTCAGGATCTTTCACGCTTTCGTCAAAACCGTGGGCATCTACCCCGTCGGCAGCCTGGTCAAGTTAAAATCAGGGCGTTTGGGTGTCGTGGTCGATCAGAACGGGAAAAGTTTGATCACCCCCATAGTCAAAGTCTTTTTTTCGGAGCAGGCCAATGCCCATATTCCGCCTGAGCTGGTGGATCTGTCCGACGCTCAGGATGCCATCGTCGGCCCTGAAGACCCCCAGAAGTGGGGGTTCAACCTGTCGGCCTAGCCGATGAGCCAGGAATCGCTCGACCCCACAGACTGGAACGACCTGCGATCCCAGGGGCATCGCATGCTCGACGACATCCTGGATTACCTGGAGCATCTGCGCGAGCGCCCGGTCTGGCAGCCGATTCCTGCCGAGGTACGCAACCGGTTTCACGAACCCCTCCCCCTGGAACCCTCTGATCTCGCTGCAGTGCATCGGCAATTCATGGCAGACATCCTGCCTTATGCGGTGGGTAATGCACATCCAGGGTTCATGGGTTGGGTTCATGGCGGCGGAACCCCCGTGGGAATGCTGGCAGAAATGTTGGCGGCAGGGCTCAATGCCAACCTGGGAGGGCGGGATCAGATTCCTGTGGCGGTGGAGCATCAGATTCTGGAGTGGATGCGCGCCCTGTTCGATTTCCCGGAAACGGCAAGCGGGCTGTTCGTCACCGGCACATCCATGGCCAACCTGATTGCCGTGCTGGTCGCCAAGACGGCAGTCCTGGGCCCCACCGTGCGCCAGCAGGGCATCGCGGCCGGCAACAAACGCCTGACAGCATATACTTCCGCCGCGGCCCACGGCTGTATCTCCCAGGCCATGGATCTGTCTGGACTGGGCACCGATGCACTTCGAATCATTCCGACAAACCACCGGTTCGAGATGGATCTGGACCAGCTTCAATCTGCCATCGCCTCAGATCGAAAAGCCGGCTTGATCCCCTTCTTCGTGGCTGGCACTGCAGGAACCGTGGATGTCGGTGCTGTGGACAACCTCGCGGCGCTATCCCACCTGTGCCGCCAACAGAACCTCTGGTTCCACGTGGATGGCGCCTACGGTGCCCTGGCCCGCCTGGCCCCCGACATGGCCCCCTGTCTGGTCGGCATCGAACAGGCCGACTCCATCGCTTTCGATTTTCACAAATGGGGCCAGGTGCCTTATGACGCCGGATTCATCCTGGTCCGCGATGAATCCCTGCACTACCAGACCTTTGCTTCTCCAGCGGCATATCTCAGGCGAGAAACCCGCGGCGTCGCAGCGGGGTCCCCGTGGCCCTGTGACTATGGTCCTGATTTGTCCCGCGGATTTCGCGCCCTCAAGACCTGGTTTACCCTCAAGGTCTATGGTGCCAGGCAAATCGGAGCCGTCATTTCCCACACCTGCGCACTTGCGCGCTACCTTCAGGACCGCATCCTGGAAACCCCGGCGCTGGAACTGCTGGCCCCCGTTTCCCTGAACATCGTGTGCTTTCGCTACCGCTGCGAACGGCCCGATCCGGTCAACGCCCGAATCGTCACGTCCCTTCACGAATCGGGCATTGCTGTCCCTTCCACCACGATCATCCATGGCGCCCTTGCCATCCGGACTGCCATCGTCAACCATCGCACCCAGAAGGGCGACATTGATGCTCTGCTGAAGGCAGTGCTTGCTTTTGGCGCCGAATGCGATACGGCGCCCTTGTCGGAACAGGAATCATGAACACGGGCTTCCATGGACTGGCCGCATTGATGACAATGGCCTTTCGGGGAATCGATCTGACCCCGCTGGGAAACCAGCTGATCGCAAGTGTGGGGTCATATCCCGATGTTTCCAACGCCGAGGCGTTGCTGGACCTGTCCATCATCCTGCATCTCAAGGGAAGCCATGACATCGCCCTCAGCGTTCAGCAACAGGCACTGCAACTCAAGCAAATCTACACCTTGCCTGCCAGGGAGCAGCCTGCCATCCGTCTGCTGGCACTGATGATCCCCGGCGACTTGTCAGCCAACACGCCGCTCGAATTTCTGGTGCAGGACTCCGATATCGAGTTGACGCTGCTCTACCTGTCCCCGGAACTCCCCTTTCCACCAACATTACCGGATCACGATGTGGCTTTCGTCGCGGTAGGCGAAGCAGACCGCAGCCTCCCGCTGTTGCGGGCATTGTCCGATCTGGCCAGGGTCTGGCCGCGCCCGTTGCTGAATTCGCCGGAACGCATTCTTCGATTGTCGCGCAACGAGTCGAGCGACCTTCTCTCGGACGCGCCGGGCGTGACGATGCCCAAGGCGGTCCGCGTCAAGCGCGGGGACCTGGAACGGATCGCATGCGCAGAATGGCCTGTTGGCACCGTTCTCGATCAAGCCGAATTCCCGGTGATCGTGCGTCCGATCGATTCCCATGCAGGCAAGGGTCTCATCAAGGCTGAGGCGCCCCGGGATATTTTGGCATACCTGTCATCTCAACCCGAGCCCGAGTTTTATCTGTCCCCCTTTGTGGATTATCGCAGCGCAGACGGCCTGTTCCGAAAATACCGGGTGGTCCTGATCGACGGCTGCCCCTATGCCAGTCATATGGCATTGTCCGACCATTGGATGATCCACTATCTCAACGGGGGCATGACCGAGTCCGACATGAAGCGTCGTGAAGAGGCGCGCTTCATGGCCGACTTCGATCAAGGCTTTGCAGTCCGGCATCAACATGCCCTGCGCAGCATTCATGAACGACTGGGGCTGGAGTATCTGGTGATGGATTGCGCTGAAGCCAAAGACGGAAAACTGCTGGTATTCGAGGTCGACAGCAGCGCCGTGGTCCATGCCATGGACCCTGTGGACCTGTTTCCCTACAAGCAGCCGCAAATGCATAAGGTCTTCACCGCATTCAGGGCATTGCTGGCCCAGGCCATGCGATGAGTCCGTTGAGCGAAACCAGCCAGTTGTTGACCCAGGGGGGGGATGTCCGGATCGAGACCACCCCGCCGTACCACAAAAACCCTTATGGTTGCGCGCCTTTTCCCGATCCCGAATTACTGGACTTCGGTTCTTGTACCGCTTCGGTCGTTTCATCCGAAGGTTTTGCAGCAGCGGAAGCCTTGCGCCAAAAACTACTCGCCCGGAACGGCGGTACGACGCTGTCCCACGCAATGGCCGATGAGGCGCATCGCATTCGTCAGGAGTTGGCCCACCTTTGTGGTTTATCCGGGATGCCGGACATCAGGATCATTCTTGCGCCTTCCGGGACCGACGCGCATCGCGTTGCCGCACAACACCTCTATCCTGCCGAAAGCGAGCCGCTCATCGTCATGGCGGAACCCGCTGAATCGGGCAGCGGCGTCCCCGCAGCCCTGGCGACCGGGCATCGCGGCCATGTCATCTCCGTCAATGTTCGGGAACCGGACGGCCAACCGAGGGCGGCATCCGCCATGGACGCCGAGGTCACGTCCCTGACGCTCTCAGCCCTCGCGGCAGAACGACCTGTGCTGATCGTCCTTACCGATGTTTCAAAAAGTGGTCTGATTGCCCCCAGCCCGGGCTGTATTGCGCAACTGCATCAACATGCGCCGGAACGCATCACCGTTTTGGTGGATGCCTGCCAATTCCGTCTTTCCAGCGCCACCTTGCGCGCTTACCTGGACTGTGGATTCGCCGTGACGCTGACCGGTTCAAAATTTGTGGGAGGCCCCTCTTTCTCGGGTGCCCTGCTCATTCCTTCGGTGCTTGCCGCCAGACTGCATGGGGCACTCGCACCAGAAACCCGTTCCATGGGCCCGCTCCTGCGTTGGGAAGCCGCGCTGCAGTCGCTGCGCCAATTTCGTAATCTTCCTGAAGACCGGGTCCACGGTTTTCTTGGGCGCTTTGCCGGAGCCATCATCCGCTATATCGCGCAGCATCCCCAACTGGAAAGCCTCCCGGTCGCCCCATTGACGCGGCAACCCGTGGCAGCCGACAACACCTGGGATGCCATCCAGACGATCTTTCCATTTTTGCTCTACCATCAAAACTCGCGGGGATGGAGGCCGCTGACCCGCGAGGGAACCCTGAAGATTTTTCAACGGCTTCCCGAGGGGCCGCCCGCCGCCCTGCGCGGCAGGCTGGGTCAACCGGTGCTCTGCGGAAACCGTCACGGCATTCCTGTCAGCGCCCTTCGCCTGTGTGTCAGTGCCCGCACGATAATCGCCGCCTTACAGAACGGTGAGGAAGGTGAGAAGGCAGTCATTCGGGAAGCCCGTGCTGTGCTGGACAAAGCGGCTGCGCTTGCCGCAACGGAAATCCCTACGGACTGACCCTGACGGTGCCGTTTTCGCCCGCGGTCCCCGTAATCAGACGACCTGATGCAGAGCGGATCTGGACGCTCTGCCCTTCCGCCGCATTGTTCATGGCCTGACCTTCGGAGCTGACCTTGAACCCTTTGCCCTCTACCAGCACCTGAACCGTTTGCCCCTGCCTGATGGTGTAGGCATCGCGCACCATGTCCTGCCTCAATGCCTGCCCGGCGCCCACCCCTTGTTTCACGACCTTTCCAATCGCCTGAGCAGGGCTGGTAAGCAAGTCGGCCCGTGTAGCCTCCCCGCTTTGCTCAATAAAATCGTCTGCAGTCAGGACTTTCTCTGCCGAAAGGGACTTTCGTGCCACCAGCAGCGTGGTCTTGAGCGTCACCTGAACGGGAACATAAACAGTCCAGCCGGGGTCCTCAGGGGTCTTGAGGCAGCGCACTCCGACCGTACCATGTCCCAGTAAATGCCCTCCTGGGGGGATAAAGGCCTCGGGCGCAGAACAGGCTGCAAGATTAAGACGCGTATCGAGCGCATCGACCTGGACGGTCACATTCCCCGAAAGCGACCGGGTCTGTTCCTGGATAAAACGGGTCACAACAGCGATGATCGCCTGATGGTCTTGTTGCATGGCAGCCTGGGCGGCCCATGTGGCCAGCCACAGAATCAAGGCAAATCGTGCATTTTTCATAACCGCCATTGTCAGTCGCGACTGCCCGGTCTGGGAAGCTTTTTAAGGAGAGAATTGAACCCTTATCCTGCCTTTAATCTGGTGATGACGTTTTCAGCCTGTTCCTTATCATGGGCTTCAACTCCGTTATCAGGAACCCGGACCGCCCTTCGCCATGACCAGCCGAATCGACCAAGCGCTTCAATTTCAACAGACTGCATTGCGTCTGAGAGAAGCGCGCCAGGAACTGATCGCCTCCAACATCGCAAATGCGGACACGCCAAACTACCAGGCGCGCGACATCGATTTTGCCAGCGCCTTGCAAGGTGCCCTGGGAAACAGTTTGGGGACGCTGCAAATGTCTGGCTCCAACCCGCAGCATCTGGAAGGCAATGCCGGTGAAAGTGTCTTGGGTGCACCGGTCCAGTACCGCGCCGTGGTACAACCCAGCGCGGACGGCAACACGGTGAATATGGACGCGGAACGCGCGCAATTTTCGGAAAACACCATCCGTTACGAAGCCAGCCTGAAATTCATCAGCCAGCAGGTCAAGGATGTCCTGACCGCGTTACAGGGGTGATCTTCATGTCATTGTTCAGCATTTTCAACATTGCCGGTTCCGCCCTGACCGCCCAGTCCGAACGCCTCAACGTGGTAGCCAGCAATCTGGCCAATGCCGACAGCGCTACCAGTGCAGACGGGCAACCCTACCGCGCCAAGCAGGTGGTATTCAGTGCCACCCCGCTGGAAGGACAGGCGGGAACGGGGGTCAAGGTCAATGCCGTGGTCAACGATCCCACCCCGATGAAAACGGTTTACGACCCGGCCAACCCGCTGGCCAACGCGGACGGGTACGTCACGATGCCCAATGTCAACGTCGTCGAAGAAATGGTCAACATGATTTCGGCCTCGCGCTCCTACCAGAACAACGTGGAAGTCATGAACACTTCCAATGCGCTGCTTCTCAAAACCCTCACGATCGGACAATAGGAATCGACACCATGGTCACCTCCACGCAAAGCGTCAATCCTGCCGCCAACCTGATTACTTCGCTCAACAACGCCAATAGCTCATTGGCCAACAACGCCGCCAGCGCAGCAACGGGGGCTACCGGCCTGCAGGACAGTTTCATGACCCTGCTGGTCACGCAACTGCAAAACCAGGATCCGCTCAACCCGATGGACAGTGGCCAGATGACGTCCCAGTTGGCCCAGATCAGCACGGTGGATGGCATCAACAAACTCAATTCAACGTTGCAGGCGCTGAGCACCAGCATGAGCACGGGCCAGTCCATGTCCTCGGCAACCAGTCTGATCGGCCATAGCGTCCTGGTGCCGGGCAACACCATCAGCCTTGCGGCCAACACACCGGCCACTGCAGGCGTACAACTCAGCCAGCCCGCCGACAGCCTGGTGGTCAAGGTCCAGGACAGTGCCGGCAATACGGTGCGCACTTTGCAACTGGGTGCCCAGAAGGCTGGCGTGGTCCCCTTCACATGGGATGGGCTGACCGATTCGGGCACTAGCGCCGCGGCTGGTACCTACAAAATCACCGCCACGGCAACGCAGGGCGGCAACTCGAGTGCCGCCACAACGCTGTCTTCCGGCACGGTGGATTCAGTCACATTGGGGGCGCAAGGTGCTTCCGTGAATGTCGGGGCGTTGGGCCTCGTAGCGCTCTCTTCTGTCGCAATGGTCAAGTAGTCATCGGGGGAAAAACATGGGATTTCAACAAGGATTAAGCGGTCTCGATGCGGCATCAAGCCAATTGGATGCCATCGGCAACAACATCGCCAACGCCAACACGGTCGGGTTCAAGGAATCCACGGCGCAATTTGCAGACGTTTTTGCGGCTTCGCTGAACGGGGCAGGCGCCAACCAGGCCGGGATCGGGACAAAAATTTCCACCATTGCACAGCAGTTTTCCCAAGGCAACATTTCCGCTTCCAACAACTCGCTGGACATGGCCATCAACGGGCAGGGGTTTTTTCGCATGAGCCAGAACGGCAGCATCTCCTATAGCCGCAACGGCCAGTTCCAGCTGGACAAGAATGGCGACCTCGTCAATGCCCAGGGTATCCAGCTGACCGGATATCAGGCTGACGCCAACGGCAAGATCCTTGCGACCTCCCCGGCCCCCATCAACATTCCGACCGCCAGCCTCAGCCCCCGTGCCACCACCAGCGGCGTTGTAGGGGTAAATCTGGATTCCGGTTCCACTGCGCCTACCGCAGCTTTCCTTCCGACGGATCCGACCTCGTTCAACAACTCCACCCCAATGACGATCTATGACAGTCTGGGCAACAGCCATGTGGCCATGGTGTACTTTGCCCTGGATAGCGCAGTTCCTGCGGCCGTGACCACGGCAACTCCGACTGCCACGTCCTCATGGAGTGCCTACATGACTGTGGACGGCAATACGGTGCCTGCCGCAAACACGCCCATCAGCACGCTGGCGTTCAATTCCAGCGGCACCCTGGTCTACCCTCCCGCAGCCGCGCCATTGAAAACGGGCCAGTTCAATGTGTCCGTTCCGTTGACCAATGGCGCCACCACGCCACAAAGCATCCTGCTGGATTTTTCCAGCACCTCGCAGTACGGTGCGGCTTTCAGCGTCAACCAGCTTACCCAGGACGGTTTCACCTCGGGTCAATTGAGCGGGTTCAGCACGGGCGCGGACGGCGTGATTCAGGGCCGTTATTCGAACGGCCAATCCAAGAACCTGGGACAGATCGTGCTGGCCAATTTTTCAGACCCGCAGGGCCTGGCACCCCAAGGCAACAGTCTTTGGTCTGAAACGACCACGTCTGGCGCTGCGTTGGTGGGAGCCCCTTCCACGGGAAGCCTGGGGGTCATCCAGTCCGGCGCGACTGAAGCCTCCAACGTGGATCTGACCGCCGAACTGGTCAACATGATCACGGCCCAGCGCATCTATCAGGCCAACGCGCAAGCGATCAAAACCGAAGATCAGATCCAGCAGACGCTGGTCAACCTGAGATAGCGCTGAGATCCCATGGACCGCCTGATTTACACTGCGATGACGGGCGCCTCCCATGTCATGGAGCGCCAGGCCTCCCTGTCCTCCAATCTGGCCAACACCAGCACCACGGGATACCGCAGCACGATC
>JAJZRV010000090.1 GCA_021850135.1 Pseudomonadota bacterium | reverse complement strand
CTCTTCAGTTCAATCTCTGTTGTTGCTTTCCCCCGTCTCCAGGGGACCACTCAAAGTTTCCTAGACGGATTTACTTCTCGTGGGTACTGCGTATTACTTGCACCCGCAGCACCCACACCTATCGGTTATCTGTATTTTAAAGAGCATGTCGTTTTGCATCCAAACTGCGATGTCGAGCGACGAAAAACCGCAATTATACAGCCCGTAACGTTACGGTCAATGGTTTGCGCAAAAAAAATTGAAAAAAGTTTTCAATTCACCGCCCAGAGCGGTTCCCAGGGCGATGGGCTTGGGCTAGAATTTTGGAAGTAGTGGCTGCCGGCCCCCGGGTTGACCCCGGCCGGTCGTGCATTTACAAACGCAGGGCGAAACCGTGGATCCGTTCATTCTGACTGTAGACATGTCCGGGCTGCCCCAGGCCTGGGTCGAGATCGAGGAAGCCATCACCTACCACGCCAAGCAGATGGTGGCCTGGTCGCTGGGAGAACGCGTGGCCACGTTCCACGGCGGATGGGGACGCGACGGCCAGCGCTCCGAAATTGAAACCAAATCCATCATCGCCATCAAGGGCAGCGTCCATGGCGCGCGCCTGCTGACAAACAGCCCCGGACTCAGCAACCCCTTGTTATTCAACAGGGATCGCCAGCTTTGCGCCTATTGCGGGGAGCGTTTCGCGGTGCGCGACCTGTCGCGCGACCATATCGTGCCCGTCTCGCGCGGCGGCAAAAACCAGTGGAGCAACGTGGTGACGGCCTGCCGCTCCTGCAACACCCGCAAGGCCAACCGCACCCCCGAGGAGGCCGGGCTGTCCCTGCTCTACGTGCCCTACGCCCCCAACCGCTACGAGCACTTCATTCTCAAGAACCGCCGGATCCTGGCCGACCAGATGGAATACCTGATGAGCGGGGTCCCCCGCAGCAGCCGCCTGCACAGCTGACCCCCGGCCGCGTTTGCGCCACCCTTTCGTTTTTTAAGTGACGAAATGTGTCAACCGATGGGTTCACTGGCCGTTGTGGACATTGCAGCCATTGCATTTCGAAAACTGCTATGATACTGCACCCCTCGAGGGGGTAATCCCAATAGTGAGTCACTAAAAAAGGAAAATACCATGATCCGTTCCGCTCTGATCGCTGCTCTGTTGGCCGCTTTTACTGCTACCGCTTTTGCCGCTGATGCTCCCGCTCCTGCCGCTGCTCCTGCTGCCAAGAAGGAAGAAGCCAAGAAGGAAGAGAAGAAGGTAGAAAAGAAAGCTGAAAAGAAAGAAGCCAAGAAAGAAGCCAAGAAAGAAGCCAAAAAAGAAGAAAAGAAAGAAGAAAAGAAAGCCGACAAGGCTGACAAGAAGTAATCACTGACGCCAGCTCCGGCTGGTGATGGTGTGACGAAAGGCGACGGCAACGTCGCCTTTTTTCTTGCCTGCGAATGTCCCGTAGAATGTCCGGACGCCCAACACTGTCGAGGTGACCCATGAAGCGCGGCTACAAAACACTGGTGGATGAAGCCAACGCGCTGATCACCACCTATTCGGTGGCCGAGGTGCTGCAAAGGCTTCCGGATCCGGATGTCCTGCTGGTGGACGTGCGCGACGTGCGCGAACTGGAACGGGAAGGAACCATCCCCGGCGCCTTCCATGCCGCGCGGGGAATGCTGGAGTTCTGGGTAGACCCGGAGTCGCCGTACTTCAAGCCGGTCTTTGGCGAGCCGCGGGAGTTCATCCTGTTCTGTGCCGCAGGCTGGCGCAGTGCGCTGGCCACCCGGACCCTTCAGGACATGGGCCTTGCCCGCGTGGCCCACATGGAAGGGGGGTTTGGCGCCTGGAAGGCCGCTGGGGCCCCCATCGTCGAAAAAACCAGAAAGCCCGGGGCCTGAGGGCTCAGTGCTTTTTTTCCAGCGCGGCCTGCATGGCGCGCGCGTTGGCTTCGGCCATGTCCATGGCCTGCCTGGCCGTCTTCTGCGCCGCGGCATAGGCGCTGTTGCCTGCCGCCATGAGGGAGTTGAAGGCAGCGCTCAGGGGCTCGTAGCCCTGGGGCAGCTTGGCGAACGTGCCGAAGGCATCGTTGACCTTGTGATTGAATTCGTTGATCTGGGCCTCCACCATGCCGGCAATTTCCTGGGCCGTCTCCTTCGAGATGGTGTAGGTCCTGGCGACGTGTTCCTTGGCCTTGTCCCCGGCCGGGTTGAGAAACTCCACCTGGAGTTCGTACCACTCCTTGGGGGTTTTGGCTTCGGCAAGCCGGGTGGCGTGCCGGTGCAGCGCCTCGATCTGCTCGCGCACCGCGGCCATGTGGGCCTCGGAAACCTTTTCGGTGCTATCCAGCAGCACCTTGGACAGGCTCATCAGCCGTTCAAGATGATCCTGTTGCGCCTTGAGCAGCTGCTCGGGTGTCGTGGACATGGGCCCCTCCTGAAAATGAATTCGAATGCCGACCCAGGAAAACATACTCCTTTTCTTACGACAGTTCTACCTTTGAAAACCGGTCACCAGCGCGCCGATCGCTCCCGAACCCAGCACCACGGCCCAGACGGGAATCGCGGGGCGCGCATACAGCAGGTAGAACGACAGCACGGCAAGACCTGCCATCAATCCGTTGACGGCCAGGCCCGCACCGCCCACCACATGACTCAAGGCCCGCAGCGCCAGCAGCCCGATCAGCCCCACCACCGCCGCGGAAATCGCGATCAGCGGGGCGCCGATGTTGGGCAGGTGCCGTGTCCGCTCCACCCAGGGCGCCCCCACCAGGATGGCAAGAAACCCGGGCAGGAACGTGTACCACACGGCCACCACGCCGCCCGCCAGCGCGTACAGGTCGCGCGTCCAGTCCAGCAGGTGCAGGTGGTTCCAGCTGGACAGGTAACCCACGAACGCGACGATCATGATCAGCGGCCCCGGCGTGGTCTCGCCCAGCGCCAGCGCATCCATCATCTGGGTGGTGGTGATCCAGCCGTGGTCATGCACGGCGCCCTGCCAGACGTACGGCAGCACGGTGTACGCGCCGCCGAAGGAGAACAGCGCCGTGCCGGTGTAGAAAAACCCCAGCTTGCGAAACCACTCCCCCTGCGAACCGAGCAGATACGCCCCCGCCAGGGGCAGCAGCCACAGGCCGGCACCGACGAGCAGCACGCGCACGGCGCTGGAACCCGGCACCTTCAGCGCCGCAAGCTGCGGCGCCTGCGCCCCTGCCGCAGGCAGATAATGCGTGCGCCACACCCACCCCGCGACTGCGGCCGCGAGGAGGATGAGGGCAAAGGGGACGTGAATTACCGACAGCCCCGCGGCCGCGCATGCGGTCCACACGTGAACGTCCTCACGCAGGCTTTTCCGGCCGATGCGCACGGCCGCCATCACGATCAGGGCCAGCACGGCAGGCTTCAGGCCCATGAAGAACCCCGCCACGCCGGGCACCTGCCCATAGTGCGCATAAAGGGTGGCAAACCCCAGCAGGATGAGAATGGAGGGCAGGATGAACAGCAGGCCGGCCGCCAGGCCACCGCGCAGGCCGTGCAACAGCCAACCCACGTAGGTGGCGAGCTGCTGTGCCTCGGGACCCGGCAGGAGCATGCAGTAATTCATGGCGTGCTGGAAATGGGCCTCGTCCACCCAGCGTTTTCGCACGACGAGGTCCTCGTGCATCATCGCGATCTGCGCCACCGGCCCGCCAAAACTGGTCCAGCCCAACCGGTGCCAGTAGCGCAGGGCTTCGCCGAAGGTGGGCGCCGGGGTCGTGGCTTCGTTCACGTTCACCAGGGCACGGGCTGCGTCAGCAGCGCCTCGAATTGAGGCGCGGGCACCGGCCGGGAATAGAGATACCCCTGTCCGAAGTCGCAGCCGGCGGCTTTCAGAAAATGCCGCTGCTCCGGCGTTTCAATGCCCTCGGCGATGACCTTGAGTCCCAGCTTGTGGGCCATGGCGATGATGGCCTCGGACAGGGTCCGGCTGTTGGCGTCAGCCACCAGGTTGCGCACGAAGACCTGGTCAATCTTCAGGTAATCGATGTGGTATTTGTTGAGGTAGGAAAGCGAGGAATACCCGGTCCCGAAATCGTCGATGGCCACCTGGATCTCCGCATCGCGAAAAGCCAGCAGCTTCTCGGCCACGCCGGCATCGGCGCCGAGCAGCAGGCTCTCGGTGATCTCGACGGCCACGTTGCGCCCCGACAGCCCCAGGTCCAGCAGGTGCGAAAGCCAGGCCTGCACGTGCTGCATTTCGCTGTGGAACTGCACGGGCGACATGTTGACGCTGATCTGCAATTCCGGACAGAGGGACCCCCAGCGCTTGGCGTAACGTGACGCCTCCCTGAACACCCAGTCCCCGATCTCGATGATGTGGCCGGTTTCCTCGGCCAGGGGCACGAACTCTGCCGGGCCCACCAGCCCCTGGCGGGGATGGTTCCAGCGCAGCAGGGCCTCGGTCTTGACGATGCGCCCCGAAGCCATGTCCACGATGGGCTGGAAATACAGCTCGAACTGATCGCGCCCCAGGGCGGAGCGCAAGTCGTTGTGCATCATCAGGCGGTACTGGGCCTTGTCCTGCAGGGCCGGCGTGAAATAGCTGAAGCGGTTGCGTCCCGCGTTCTTGGCTGCGTACATCGCTTGATCGGCATTCTTGAGCATCTGGTCCACGTCCTGCGCATCGAGCGGGTACAGGGTGATGCCGATGCTGGCCGAAATGTACACCTGCCCCTGGCTGTCATCCAGCTGGAAGGGCTCGGCGAGCCGCGACAGGATGTTCTGCGCGATCTTCTCCACATACCCGGCATCGTGGATCTGCGACAGGGCCACGGTAAACTCGTCGCCCCCCAGGCGCGCCACCGAGTCGGTTTCCCGCACGCAGTTGCGGATGCGGCGCGCGGTTTCCACCAGCAACACGTCGCCGATATGGTGCCCCAGGGTATCGTTGACCTCCTTGAAACGGTCGAGGTCAATGAACAGCAGCCCCAGCAGGTCGCCATCGCGGTGCGCCTTCTTGATACCCTGATCCAGGCGGTCATAGAACATGTAGCGGTTGGGCAGGTTGGTGAGCAGGTCGAAGTTGGCCTGCTTCCAGATCAGGTCGTCGTAGCGTTTCTTTTCGGTGATGTCCTGCAGCACCAGCACCAGGTGAGGCTCGCCCTGCATCTGGATGGTCTCGGCGGACATCAGGCAGGAGATC
>JAJZRV010000022.1 GCA_021850135.1 Pseudomonadota bacterium | reverse complement strand
CCACGAGCTACGTGACCAGCGTCACGGGCTGCCCCGGGGCCGGCAAGTCGTAGAACGTGCTCATGGGCACGTCCAGCTCGTACCCCACCCCCTGCACTTCCAGCAGGATCTGGGGCGGATTCTTCTGCAGCAGCACGCCGGCCAGACGACCGATCATCGCAACACCAGGCGACCGCGTCGCATCTTGAGCCCCGCCAGCGGGCGCGCCGCCGGCTGGCGCCCTTCATGCGCGTGGCGGATGGCGCAGGCCAGCGCGTCGGCGGGGTCGGCCGGGGGCGCTTCGACCAGCTGCAGCAGCCGCATCACCATGTCCTGCACCTGTTCCTTGCGCGCATGCCCGTGCCCCACCACAGCCTGCTTGACCTGCAGCGCCGTATATTCCGCCACCGGCAGGCCTTGCGCCACGGCGGCCGCGATGGCGACGCCACGGGCCTGGCCGAGCAGCAGGGTGGATTGCGGGTTGACGTTCACGAATACGATCTCCACGGCGACGGCATCGGGCTGATGCGCGTCAATCACTTCGGTCATGCCGTCGAACAGTGCCTTCAGGCGTTCGGGCAGCGGGGCCTGCAGGGGACTGCGGATGGAGCCGCTCGCCACGTAGCGCAGCCCCGCACCCGTGACCTCCGTATCAATCACGCCAAATCCCGTGACCCGTAATCCCGGATCAATGCCCAAGATGCGGATGAGCGTCTCCTTCGTCTGCCGGTTATTCCGAGAACACGGCGGTGGTATAGACTGCCTGGACGTCGTCCAGGTTTTCCAGGGCATCCAGCAGCTTCTGCATGCGCACTGCGTCGTCGCCGGTGAATTCAGTTTCGTTTTGCGGCTTCATGGTGACCTCGCCAAACTCCGGCTTGAACCCGGCCTGTTCCAGCGCGGCCTTGATGGCCGAAAACTCGTAAGGCGGGGTGATCACCTCGATGCTGCCGTCCTCGCTGGACACGACGTCGTCGGCCCCGGCTTCGAGCGCCGCTTCCATCAGGCGGTCTTCATCGGTGCCGGGCGGAAAAATCATCTGGCCGCAATGGGTGAACAGGAAGGCCACCGAGCCGTCGGTGCCCAGGTTGCCGCCAAACTTGGTGAAGGCATGACGCACGTCGGCCACGGTACGCGTCTTGTTGTCAGTCAGGCCATCCACCATGACGGCTGCGCCATTGATGCCGTAGCCTTCGTAGCGCACCTCTTCGTAATTGACGCCTTCCAGGCCGCCGCTGCCGCGCTTGATGGCGCGTTCCACGGTGTCCTTGGGCATGTTCTGGTCGAAGGCCTTGTCCACGGCAAGGCGCAACCGGGGGTTGCTGCCGACGTCACCGCCGCCGATGCGGGCCGCCACCGTGATTTCCTTGATCAACCGGGTAAAGATCTTGCCGCGCTTGGCATCAGCCGCGGCTTTCTTGTGCTTGATATTGGCCCACTTGGAATGTCCTGCCACAATCGTATCCTTAGGTCTGTAGGGTAGCGCGATGAAATGCGGCCATTCTAGCATGGCCGGCTGCCCTCCCTGGACAGTGTGGTGTACCATCCGCACTTCAGTTGCCACCCACAGAGCAACGTCAAGGAGCGAAAAGCGTGACCACAAAACCCGGCGAACGGCGCAACGAGATCCTGCAGACCCTGGCGGCCATGCTGGAACAACCCCAGGCGGAAAAAACCACCACGGCCAACCTGGCGCGTCGGCTCGGGCTCTCCGAGGCCGCCCTGTACCGCCACTTTGCCAGCAAGGCCCAGATGTTCGAGGGACTGATCGCGTTCATCGAGGAAACCCTGTTCAGCCGCATCAACCGCATCCTTGCCGAAAAGCCCCTGGGGCTGGACCAGGTGGAATCCACGCTGGCCCTGATGCTGGCTTTTGCCGACAAGAATCCGGGCATGACCCGGGTGCTGATCGGTGATGCCCTGGTCCACGAAAACGAGCGCTTGCAGGCGCGCATCAACCAGGTCCACGACCGCCTGGAAGCCACCCTGCGCCAGAGCCTTCGCATCGCCGCTACCGGCGCCGAACTCCCTGCCGACACACCCACCAGTGCGTATGCCAACGCATTGCTGTGTTATGTCATCGGCCGCTGGCAGCAGTTTGCCAAAAGCGGCTTCAAGCGCTCTCCCCTGGCGGACTGGGAAATCCAGTGGGCCCTGCTGCGGCCTGCGACGCGCCCATAAAAAAACCACATCGTCCGATGTGGTTTTCTGGCGGGCCAGGAGCAACCTGACCGTTACTTGGCCACCTGCCGCTCGCGCATTTCCTCCAGCTGCTTGCAGTCAATGCACAGGCTTGCCGTGGGCCGGGCCTGCAGGCGGCTCAGACCGATCTCGACGCCGCAGCTGTTGCAGTAGCCATATTCGCCGGCATCGATCTTGGCGATGGTCTCGTCAATCTTCTTGATCAGCTTGCGTTCGCGATCGCGGTTACGCAGCTCGAGCGCCATGTCGGATTCCTGGCTGGCACGATCGTTGGGATCGGCAAAGACGGTGGCCTCATCCTGCATGGTATGGACCGTGCGGTCGATATCTTCGCCCAGCTCGGACTTCCACCCTTCCAGCAAACGGCGGAAATGGTCCAGCTGCTTTTTGTTCATGTACGCTTCCCCCTTCTTGGGGACGTAAGGCGCAAATTGCTTGAGGGTTGCTTCTACCATGGCATTGAACCGAAGTGGACAATCGAGGGCCGACACGACCCACCTAAACGGCGCATTCTAACACAAGCGGCTTCTGATAGACTAGTCCGCGCCATGGACCTGCCCCGCTCCCTCCAGCAGATTACTTTACGCTACTCTGCAATCTACCTGGCGCTGGTGTTCTGCACCAGTCTGCTCGGTGCGGGAGGATTGTACCTCTGGCAGACCACCACCGAGGAGTCGCTGCGCCTGCAGGGCATGCTGCACGAGGTGGACGCCATGCGTGGCACCCTCTACCGGCAGATGAAGGAAGTGTTCGATGCCGCCTTCCTGGACGATCCGCAGGCCCAGTCCCAGTATCGTGAATTCGGCCAGCAGATCGAAGCGGGCCTCAAACGCCTGACGCAGAATGCGCGCCCGGGGGACGAGGCCAATGCGGTCAATGAGCTGAAGCGCGCCTACCGCGAAATCTACCTGCATACCGACCTGGTGGCCTTTGGCCCGGTACCCTCCGACGAGCACCTGCTGCAGCGGGTCCTGGACGTGGACCTGGAGTCCGGCGGCATCCGCGCCTACGAAGCGGCCTTCGGCCAGATTGACCGCCTTCTGGTACAGCAACAGGACACCCTGCAGCAAAAGCTGTCCTCCCTGGCCCGCTATACGCCGCTACTCCTGATCGTCCCGATTCTTCTGGCCATCGGCCTGTGGCTGCTGACCCAGCGCTTCCTGCGCACACATTTCCTGCAGCCCCTGTCGCAGGTGCTGCAATCCACCCGCGTCCTGGCAGCGGGCGAACTGGCCCACCCCGTGCCGCGCCAGGGGGCGCTGGAACTCGTCACCCTGGCCGATGCCATCAACCAGATGGCCGATGATCTCGCACAAAGCCGCAAGGCACTGGTGCGCGCGGAGCGCCAGGCCACGCTGGGATCGCTCGTGCCCATCGTGGCCCACAACATCCGCAACCCCCTTGCCAGCATCCGGGCCACCGCCCAGGTCCTGCGGGACCCCCAGCTGCCCCCCGAAATGCACGAAGGGCTGCAGGGCATCATGGACAGCTGCGATCGCCTGGAACGCTGGACCGAATCGCTGCTCTCCTATCTCCATCCGCTCGAGGCCAAGCGCCAGGACACGGCGCTCGTTCCCCTGATTGCCGACCTCATGGCCATGACCGAGCCCCTGGCGCGCCATCGTGGCGTACGCATGGTGCTGGAGGACCCGGCAACACCGCTCTCGGCCGCGATTGATCCGGAGCTGGTGGAACAGGCCCTGCACGGACTCCTGGTCAACAGCATCGAGGCCTCTCCGCCCGGCGGCACCGTGACGCTCGCCCTCCAGGCCGATGCGGCCCGCATCAGCCTCACGCTATGCGACGAGGGCCCGGGGCTGGCCTCCGCCCCCGAGACCGGCACGCTCACCCCGGGCCCCACCACCAAGCGCACCGGCACCGGGCTGGGCATTCCCTTTGCGCTCAAGGTATTTGAAATCCATGGCGGCGGTGTACAGTTCACCCTCCGCCCCGAAGGGGGCACGCAAGCCCTGTTATGGCTACCCCTGGCATGAGCACGACGCAGATTCTGATCATCGAGGACGAAGCCCTGTTTGCCCGGGCGGTGGCAAAGCGCCTGGAAAAGGCGGGCTATGCCTGCACCCTGACCGCCACCCTGGGCGAGGGTGTGGCGCACGCCGCCCGGCAGCCCCCCGACCTCGTCCTGCTCGACCTGCGCCTGCCGGACGGCGACGGCCTGGAGCAGTTGGCCACCCTGATGCAGGGCCGCGATGCACAGCCCACACCCGTGATCGTGATGACCGCCTTTGGCGAAGTGGCCGATGCGGTCCGGGCCATGAAACAGGGCGCTGCCGATTACCTCAAGAAACCCATCGACCTCGAGGAAATGGTCATTGCCGTGGCGGCCACCCTGCACCGCTCCGGCGTCCAGAGGCAATTGTCCTGGTCCCGCGAGCGGGAAGCGCGCAGCCGCGAAGGCACGGTCCTGCTGGGGGAAAGCCCCGCAATCCGCGCCCTGCGCCAGCAGATCCGCCAGCTGGGCAAACTGTCCGGCGAGGAGGCGGCAGGACCCACGGTGCTGATCCAGGGCGAGACCGGTTCGGGCAAGGACGTGGTGGCGCACCTGCTGCATCAGGAAAGCGCCAATCACGCCGCCCCCTTCATCCACGTGGACTGCGCCGCCCTGCCGCGCGACCTGATCGAGGCGGAACTGTTCGGCCACGAAAAAGGCGCCTACACCAGCGCCCTGCAGGCGCGCACCGGCCTGCTGGAAGCCGCCGAAAACGGCACCCTGTTCCTGGACGAGATCGGCGAACTGCCGCTCGACCTGCAAGCCAAGTTGCTGACCGTGATCGAACGGCGCCGGGTGCGCCGCGTGGGCTCGGTCCACGAGCGGCCCATCCATGCACGCTTCGTGGCCGCCAGCAACCGTGACCTGCGCCAGCAGGTGGAACAGGGCGCCTTCCGCTCCGACCTGTATTTCCGCCTGAACGTGCTCACCCTCACCCTGCCCCCCCTGCGAGAGCGCGGCGAGGACATCCTGCTGCTGGCGCGCCATTACGCCGACCAGACGGCGCAGCGTTATCGCCTGCCCGCTCCCCGCTTTGGCGACGATGCCCTGGCGGCCCTGGGCCACTACCACTGGCCGGGAAATGTGCGGGAATTGAAGCACCTGACGGAGCGCGCCGTGCTGCTCTCGGGCGATGCCCCGCTGACGGCACGGGCCTTTGCCTTGCCACCCAACCGGGAAGAAGATGCCCAGGCCTTGCCGGAGGACTGGCGCGGAGTGACGCTGGGAGATGCCGAACGGACCCTGATCCAGCAGGCGCTGGCGGCGAGCCACGGCAACATTTCCGAGGCGGCCCGCCGTCTGGGGATCACCCGCATGACCTTGCGCTACCGCATGGAAAAGTACCGCATCCGCCTGGAAACGCCGCTGCAATGACTCACTGGCACGATAAATGCTGCGTATTCCCGGTGAGGATCGAGCGGGTTGTTTTCTGATGCCTCCTATTGTGGATCTAGTTGCCGGATTCTTAAACAGAATCCGGCTTTTTTTTGGAAAACGGCCTCACAGGGAGGCCGTTTCTTTGGATCCACATTGGTGGTGCATTTCAACCAGTTTCTGGCTGAAATGCACCAGCCCGGGGCTTACTGCGGGGCAGGCTGCTCGGCAGCCGGTTCCAGCAAGGCTTTCATGCTCAGGCGCAGACGGCCTTTTTCATCGGCCTCCAGCACCTTGACCTTGACCTGCTGCCCTTCCTTCAGGTGGTCCGCCACGGCATTGACGCGCTCGTTGGCGATCTGCGAAATGTGCAGCAGGCCATCGCGGCCCGGGAGCACGCTGACGATGGCGCCAAAATCCAGCAGCTTGAGTACGGTGCCTTCGTAGACCTTGCCCACTTCCACGTTGGCCGTCAGCTCCTCGATGCGCTTCTTGGCCAGCGCGCCGGCTTCGGAACTGAGGCAGGCGATGTTGACGGTGCCGTCATCCTGGATGTCAATGGTGGTCCCCGTCTCTTCGGTCAGGGCACGAATCACGGCGCCGCCCTTGCCGATCACGTCGCGGATTTTTTCCGGATTGATCTTGATGGTGATGATGCGCGGCGCGTAGGTGGACAGTTCCTGGCGCGAATCGGGCACGGCCTGCTTCATGATGCCGAGGATGTGCATGCGCGCCTCCTTGGCCTGGGCCAGGGCCACCTGCATGATTTCCTTGGTGATGCCGGTGATCTTGATGTCCATCTGCAGCGCGGTCACGCCACGGTCGGTGCCCGCCACCTTGAAGTCCATGTCGCCCAGGTGATCTTCATCGCCCAGGATGTCGGTCAGCACGGCAAAGCGGTTGCCTTCCTTGATCAGACCCATGGCCACACCGGCAGTATGGGCCTTGACCGGAACGCCGGCATCCATGAGGGCGAGCGAGCCGCCGCACACCGAAGCCATGGAGCTGGAGCCGTTGGACTCGGTGATTTCCGAGACCACGCGCAGGGTGTAGCCAAACTCTTCCGGGGTAGGCAAGGTGGCCACCAGGGCGCGCTTGGCAAGGCGGCCATGGCCGATTTCACGCCGTTTGGGGCTGCCCACGCGTCCGGTTTCGCCGGTGGAATAGGGCGGGAAGTTGTAATGCAGCATGAAGCGATCCTTGTACTCCCCCTGCAGAGCGTCAATGATCTGCTCATCGCGACCGGTCCCCAGCGTGGCCACCACCAGGGCCTGCGTCTCGCCGCGCGTGAACAGGGCGGAGCCGTGGGTGCGCGGCAGCACGCCGACGCGGATGGTGATGGGGCGCACGGTGCGGGTATCGCGTCCGTCAATGCGCGGTTCGCCGTCCAGGATCTGGGTGCGCACGAGGCGCGCTTCCAGGTCGCCGAACAGGTTCTTGATGTGGTTCTGGGTATCTGGCGTGGCATCGGCAGGCAGGACGGCCTCCAGCACTTTCTTGCGGATCTCGCCCACCCGGGCGGTGCGTTCCTGCTTGGCGCGAATGCTGTAGGCCGCCTTGAGGTCGGCCAGCGCAATCTCGTTGATGCGGGCGATCAGGGCTTCGTCCTTGACCGGCGGCTGCCAGTCCCAGGCATCCTTGCCAGCTTCGTCGGCCAGCGCGTTGATGGCGTCAATGGCCACCTGCATCTGCTGATGGCCAAACACCACGGCGCCCAGCATGACGTCTTCGGGCAGCTCGCTGGCTTCGGACTCCACCATCAGTACGGCTTCGCTCGTCCCGGCCACCACCAGATTCATCTGGGAAGTGGTCAGTTCGGTCGCCGTGGGGTTGAGGATGTATTCGCCGTTGGCATAACCCACGCGCGAGGCCCCGATGGGGCCGCTGAAGGGAATGCCTGCCAGGGCCACAGCCGCCGAGGCGCCGATCATGGCGGGAATGTCCGAGTCGATTTCATTGTTGCTGGACATCACCGTGGCGATGATCTGGACTTCGTTGTAGAAGCCTTCGGGAAACAGGGGACGCAGGGGACGGTCAATGAGGCGGGAGGTCAGGGTTTCCTTCTCGGTGGGGCGTCCCTCGCGCTTGAAGAAACCGCCGGGGATGCGCCCGCCGGCGTAGAACCGTTCCTGATAATCCACCGTCAGGGGGAAAAAATCCTGGCCGGCCTTGGCTGATTTCTGGGCCACGCAGGTGACCAGCACCACGGTGTCTTCCATGGTGACCATGACGGCGCCGTCGGCCTGACGGGCGATTTCGCCCGTCTCGAGAGTCACCTGATGGCGGCCCAGTTGAAAAGTTTTACGAATCGGATTCACGCGAAAGTCCTCATTGAAGGCAAGCGTCACAAAAAAGAAAACGCGGTGCGATCATTGGGGACCACACCGCGCGGGATATTCTAGGGGAAGGACTTCCCCGGAGTTACTTGCGAATACCCAGGCGCCCGATCAGCTGACGGTAGCCGTCAACATTCTTGCGCTTGAGGTAATCGAGCAGGCTGCGCCGCTGGCTGACCAGCTTGAGCAGGCCGCGCCGGGAATGGTGGTCCTTCACATGAATCTTGAAATGCCCGGTCAGGTCATTGATGCGCCCGGTCAGGAGGGCGATCTGGACTTCGGGCGAGCCGGTGTCCTTCGGGGCGCGCTGGTATTCGCTCATGATTTGCGCTTTTTGGGCGACGGTTACAGCCATGCGGTTCTCCAAAACTCTGATGTCATCGGGAAAGCCGGGCATTATAGCGACAAATCAACCGGTTCTGCAAGTTTTAAGCCGTGCCCGGATCGGACCCTCCGGCCCCCCGTTCACTTGTGCGTATAATGGCCGGATGAACGATGCGGCACGTCAGGGCAATGCCCAACAGCGCTGGGTGGGTGTCCTGCTGGTCCTGGCCCTGCATGTGGGCCTGTTTTACGCGTTGGTGAGCGGCCTCACGCCGCACACCGTGCAGACGCGCCCCCCGGCCTTCGAGGTGACCCTGCTGGCCGAACCTCAGCCGCCTGCCCCGGCGCCCCCCAAACCCCGCCCCACCCCGGTGGCGCCCCCTGCAGCCCCCCTGCCGGCCGTAGCCCCCCCGCCCCAGGTCGTGGCACCGGCCGCGCCAAGCCACGCCATCAGCCTGCCCCAGGCGCCCTTGCCGGCGCAGCCCGCGCCGCTGGCGCCGACGCCCCCCAAATCCCGCCTGCGGGTGGGGGTCAACCCCATCTACATTCCCCCCGTGGAAGAGCTGCAGCGCCGCTACCCGCGCGAAGCGCGCCGCGAGGGCCTGTCCGGGCGGGTGCTGCTGCGCCTGACCGTGGCCCCGAGCGGCGAGGTGACCGGCGCCTCCGTGCGCCAGGCCTCGCCCCCTGGCCTGTTCGATGCCGTGGCGCTGGACTACGTGCGGCGCTTTCGCTTTGAAAAAGGCGCGGAGGAATTTTTTGTGGATCAAGAACTCGTATTCAAACTGGACCAATAGCCTGGAGCCTGCCCCATGTCACCCGAAATCGTCACCAACCCCTACGGACTGGAAGCCTTGTGGCACAGCGGCGACTGGATTGCGCGTGCCACGCTGCTGATTCTGGTGGTCATGTCCATGGGCAGCTGGTACCTGCTGATCACCCGCCTGCTGGCCCAAAACCGCCTGCTGCGCCAGGGCACCGAGGCCCGCGCCCGGTTCTGGAGCGCGCAGTCGGTGCAGGAGGGACTGGAGCGCCTGTCCCCGGACAGCGCCTACCGCCGCATTGCGGAAAACGGCACGCGCGCCATGGAACACCACGAGGGACCGCTGATGGAACAGATTGACCGGCACACCTGGGTGACCCTGTCGCTCGACCGGTCCGTGGCGGAAGTGCAGAACCGCCTGCAGGAGGGCCTCACGTTTCTTGCCACCGTCGGTTCCACCGCGCCCTTCGTGGGACTGTTTGGCACCGTCTGGGGCATCTACCACGCGCTGACGGCCATCGGCATTGCCGGCCAGGCCTCCATTGACAAGGTGGCGGGGCCCGTGGGCGAAGCCCTCATCATGACGGCGCTGGGCCTGGCCGTGGCCGTGCCTGCCGTGCTGGGCTACAACGCGCTGGTCCGGCGCAACCGCATCGTCCTGGACCAGATCCGCGTCTTTGGCGCCGACCTGCACGGGGTCCTGCTGGGCGGCACCCGCCAGACGGGCCGCGGCAACTGACATGGCGCTCATGACGGGCCCCCGCGCCGACGACGGGGAGGACGCGATGCTGGCCAGCATCAACACCACCCCGCTGGTGGATGTGATGCTGGTGCTGCTGATCATTTTCCTCATCACCATCCCGGTGGTGACCCACACCATCCCCCTGCAGTTGCCGCGCGAGGCAAGCCAGCCCAACCAGCCCCAGCCGCAAACCATCCATCTGTCGGTGGACCGGGCTGGCGTGGTGTACTGGGAACAGACGCCGGTGGACCTGCGCACCCTGCAGCAGCGGCTCGATGAACGCGCCCGGCTGACCCCGCAGCCTGCCGTGCATATCCGCGGCGACCAGCGGGCGCAGTACGACCCCATCGGGCGCATCATCCTGGCCTGCCAGCGCGCAGGACTGACCCGGGTGGGCTTCGTCACCGAGCCGCCGGTGGCGGCGCACTGAGAACCGCTTTCATGGCCCTCCTGCCCCCCTCCCGGCGCGCCGATGACGAACCCGAAGTGATGCTGGACATCAACACCACGCCGCTCATCGACGTGATGCTGGTGCTGCTGATCATGCTCATCATCACCATCCCGATCCAGAACCACTCGGTCCAGCTCGACCTGCCCAATGGCCCCTCGCCCGCACAGCACACGCCGCCACCGGTGGTGGTCCTGGACGTGGACGCCAACGATGTCCTGTCGTGGAACGGACAACGCATCGCCGATCGGGCCGACCTCGAGGCGCGTCTCAAAACGGTGGTGGCCCAGGGCAACGTGGCAGAGATCCACCTGCGCCCCAACCGTGCCGCAACCTACGCGCCCGTCGCCATGGTGCTGTCTACGGCGCAACGGCTGGGCGTCACCCGGCTGGGGATCGTGGGGCACGAACAGTTCGGGGAGCATTGAAGCGGCGCGCGCGACATTGCGCGTCGCGGTGATCAGAAGCGAACGACCGTGCCCTCGCGACGCGGGTCGGCAGCACCCCAGCGCGCGTGCGTGACCGGATCCTCGCCCACCACCTGCACCGACCCGATGGGGTCCGGCGACAGGGTCAACCGGTGCCCGCGCGCGCGCAGGGCATCCACCAGCACGTGGGACAGGGCCGGTTCGATCAGTGTCTCCCCGGCACCGTCGAGCACGGCAAAACGCGGCATGCGCACCGCAGCCTCGCCCGTGAGGTGATCGTCCAGCAGGTCCAGCGTCATTTCCAGCACCGAACTGATGATCGTTGCGCCGCCAGGCGAGCCGAAGGCCAGCAGCCACTGTCCATCGCGGAAAACCAGCGTGGGGGTCATGCTGCTGCGCGGGCGCATTCCCGGGCGCACGTCGTTGGCCCCGGGGTCCTGGGGCCCCGCCCGCGGCACCCGGTTGAAATCGGTGAGTTCGTTGTTGAGCAGGAATCCGTAACCTGGCACCAGGATGCCGCTGCCCCACACCTCTTCCACGGTGCTGGTGCAACTGACCACGTTGCCTTCGGCGTCCACCACCGAGAAATGGGTGGTATGCGTTCCCTCCGGCAGTCGGCCCGGCCCCGCTTCGGGCATGCGCCGGACCGCGTCCATGGCCCGCGCCCGCTCATGCAGGTAATGGCTGTCCAGCAGGCGCGCCAGCGGAATCGGCGTGGCGTCGGGGTCGCCCATCCAGAGCGCGCGATCCGCCATGGCCAGACGCAGGGCCTCGATCGTCACATGGGTTGCCCCCAGCTCGCCTGCGCCAAAATCCTCCATGCGTCCCAAGGGAAAATGTTCCAGCAGCCCCAGGGCCTGCAGCAGGGCCACCCCGCCGGAGGACGGCGGGGGCATGGTCACGAGCGTGTAATTCCGGTAATGCCCGATGAGGGGCGCGCGGGTCACGGCCCGATAGCCCGCAAGATCCGCGAGCGTCATGCGCCCCACTCCCTCCGGTCCGAGTGTGGAACGATGCTGGGCCGCCACGATGGCGCGTGCGATCTCGCCTTGGTAGAACACGGCCGGGCCTTCGGCAGCAATCCGCTCGAAAGTGCGGGCCAGATCCGGCTGGCGCAGCCAGTCGCCCTCCTTCAGGGGCGCTCCCGCCGCATTGCGGAACAACGCACGGGTTTCGGGCTGGAGCGCAGCGCGCGGGCTGCCCAGCTCGTAAGCCAGATAGGGGGTGACCGCAAAGCCCTGACGCGCCAGCGCGATGGCAGGCTGCAGCACGTCGGCCAGCGTTTTACGGCCCCAGCGCCGCTCGGCCTCGGCAAACCCCGCCAGGGTTCCCGGCACCCCGACGGCAATGCCGTTGACGGAATTCTCCTCGAACGTGTGGCGCGCAAACTGGTCGGCGCTCGCCGCGGCAGGCGCCGTTTCGCGCGCATCGAGGACCACCGTCTCATGGGTTTTGGCAAGGTAGACCAGGATGAACGCCCCGCCGCCGATTCCCGAGGACTGGGGTTCCACCACGTTGAGCGCAAACTGGATGGCTGCGGCGGCATCCACCGCGTTGCCCCCCTGCTGGAGGATTGCGGCGCCCGCCTGTGCCGCGAGCGGATGGGAAGCCGCCACCACCGCTTCGCCCTGGGCGTGTGCGCCTGCCAGGTAAAGGGAGAGGACGAGGGCGGCGAGGCGCTTGCGGCGACGCGGCATGGGGTTATATTTTTTTACAATTTTGCAACTGAAATAAAACACTCTTTTGCGGCGTGTCTGCTATCTTCAAATCGCAGACAGTGCAGTCAGGGTACTAGCCCTTTTAAGCAGGCGGATCGTCAGATCCGCCTCTTTTTTTGCTCAGCGCTCCACCACCCACTTGAGGCTGTCCAGCCCCGCGCGATAGAGGTCAGAGATGAGCTTGACCGTCCGCGTGTCGCGCACGTAGGTTCTCGTGGTGTAAGCCGAATCGTTGGAGGTCTGGATGTCCAGGCCGAACACGATGGGGCCGGGATTCGGTCCGGAGCGCTCCCTGTTGTCGTCGCCGCCGGCGAGGATGCCCTTCACATCGAATGCACCGCGCCACTCCACCACCGAGGTGCCCGGCACGGCGCCCTTCGTCACGCGCATCGAGACGGTGTAGCGCGAGACGGGCCAGGGATTGGCCGTCACGTGATAGTGGAGCGACATCTCGGCATCGCTGCGGTCATCCAGCACATCCACTTCCTTGCCGATGTCCTCCTTGTAGGTCACCGCACGCGTGAGGTACTCGCGGTCCTCATCAATGGCCGTGCTTTTTGCCACGGTGGAATTCCAGTGTGCCACGCCCTCGAAATCACTCACGAGCGCCCAGACCTTGGCCGGGTCAGCCTGGATGGTGATCGATTCCACCACCTTTTCGTGGAAGAAGCCAATCTGGTTTTCCGCCAGCGCCGTGGTTCCCGTCATCATCAGCGCAAGTGCAAGTGCCGTTCCTGAAAATCTCATGAATCCCCCTCTCTTTGATTGGACATACCGTTGTTTTTGATGCCCTTGTTTCTTTTGTGCCAGCGCTGCACGCTGCGCACGCCCCATAACACATACCCCGAGCACGCATAGACCAGGAAAAATCCCCACAACACGCGGGCCTGGTCCAGCGTAATCACCACAAACCCCAGCATGACGAGCAGGGCCGCCCAGAAGGGGACGCTGCGGCGCAGGTTGAGGTCCTTGAAACTGTAGAACCTGACGTTCGAGACCATGGAGAGCCCGGCAAAAACCGTGACACACCAGACCAGCCAGTGGATGCGCCCGCCCTCCACTTCGTAGACGGACTGCAGCACCCATACCATCCCTGCCAGCAAGGCTGCAGCCGCGGGGCTGGGCAGTCCGGTAAACCAGCGCTTGTCCGCGACACCCAGCTGGGTGTTGAAGCGCGCCAGCCGCAATGCGGCCCCGGCACAATAGATGAACGCCGCAAGCCAGCCCAGCTTGCCCATGCCGCGCAGGGACCACTCGTAGATCACGAGCGACGGGGCAGCGCCAAAGGAGACCATGTCCGAGAGGCTGTCGTACTCGGCACCGAAGGCGCTCTGGGTGCGCGTCAGGCGCGCAACGCGGCCATCCAGGCCGTCCAGCACCATGGCAATGAAAATGGCCTGGGCGGCCATCTCAAAATAGCCGTTCATGCCCTGCACGATGGCAAAGAATCCGGCAAACAGGGCGGCCGTGGTGAACAGGTTGGGCAGCAGGTAGATTCCCCGGCGGCGCGCGGTGGCATCAATCAGGGGTTTGGGTGAGTCGGAAGGCAGCAGCACGGTCAACCCTCAGCGCAAATCAGGATGAAGGCCATTCGGCCAGGATACTCGTCGTGGCCTTTACAGTATCACCAATTGCGGCCCGCAGGCGAACCTCGGGCGGGAGATACAGGTCAACGCGCGACCCGAAACGAATGAAGCCATAGCGCTGTCCCGGCTGGAGCACGTCCCCCACCTTGACATAGCACAGGATGCGGCGGGCAATCAGCCCGGCCACCTGGACGCACGTGAGCTCGCGCCCTGCCGGAGTTTCCAGCACGAGCGCATTGCGCTCGTTGGCCTCGGAGGCCTTGTCGAGGTCGGCGTTGAGAAACTGCCCCGGGTGATACACCACCTGCCGGACGGTCCCCGCCACCGGGCTGCGGTTGGAATGCACGTTGAAGACATTCATGAACACGCTGATCTTGACGGCGGGACGCTGCAGGTAGGGATCGGTGCAGGGGAGCACGGCCACGATGCGGCCATCCGCCGGCGACAGGATCCACTGGTCCCCCGCAGGCACCGGACGCGCCGGATCCCGAAAAAACTGCAGGACGAACAGGGTCACCAGCCAGAAGGGCGCAGCCCAGACGATTCCTGCCAGGACCTGGACGGCCAGCGCCACAGCGCTGGCCAGGCCCAGGTAGAACCACCCTTCACGGGCGATGATGGGGTGCGGGTACGGGTTCAAGCGGTCAGTTCTTGCTTTGATCAACCAGCTTGTTTTTCTTGATCCAGGGCATCATGTCGCGCAGCTTGCCGCCCACCTTCTCGATCTGCTGCTCAGCACCAATGCGGCGCATGGCGTGCAGTGACGCTGCGCCGGCACGGTTTTCCAGGATGAACTCCTTGGCAAACTGTCCCGTCTGGATTTCCTTCAGGATGCGCCGCATTTCCGCGCGGGTTTCGTCCGTGATGATACGCGGACCGCGGGTGTGGTCGCCGTATTCGGCCGTGTTGGAAATGGAGTAGCGCATGTTGGCGATGCCACCTTCGTACATCAGGTCCACGATCAGCTTGAGCTCGTGCAGACATTCGAAGTAGGCCATTTCAGGCGCGTACCCGGCTTCCACCAGCGTGTCGAAACCCGCCTGCACCAGCGCGGTGGTCCCACCGCACAGCACGGCCTGTTCGCCGAACAGGTCGGTTTCGGTTTCTTCGCGGAAGTTGGTTTCAATGACCCCGGCGCGTGCGCCGCCATTGGCCGCAGCGTAGGAGAGCGCGATGTCGCGCGCGCGCCCGGTGGCGTTCTGGTGCACGGCGATCAGGCTGGGCACGCCGCCGCCCTGGGTGTAGGTGGAGCGCACCAGGTGGCCCGGGCCCTTGGGGGCGATCATGATGACGTCAATGTCGGCACGCGGCACGATCTGCCCGAAATGGATGTTGAAGCCGTGGGCAAACGCGAGCGCGGCGCCCGGCTTGATGTTGGGGGCAATGGCCGTGTTGTAGACTTCGGGCTGGGATTCGTCGGGCAACAGGATCATGACGAGATCGGCACCCTTGACTGCATCGGCCACTTCGCGCACTTTGAGGCCGGCCGCTTCGGCCTTTTTCCAGGAAGCCCCGCCGGCGCGCAGCGCCACCGTGACGTCCACGCCGGAATCCTTGAGGTTGTTGGCATGGGCATGGCCCTGCGAGCCGTAACCAATGATCGTCACCTTCTTGCCCTTGATCAGGGACAGGTCGGCATCCTTGTCATAAAACACGTTCATGCGATATCTCCAGTCTTTCAGTCTTAAACACGCAAAACCCATTCGCCTCGACCAATCCCGGAAGCGCCCGTGCGGACGGTCTCCAGGATCTGGCTGCGGTCGATGGCATCCAGAAAAGCATCGAGCTTGTCCCGCGGACCGGTCAGCTCGATAGTGTAGGTACGGTCCGTCACATCAATGATGCGCCCGCGAAAAATGTCGGCCGTGCGCTTGAGCTCCTCACGGTCCTTGCCCTCGGCACGCACCTTGACCAGCATCAACTCGCGCTCGATGTGATTGCCTTCGTTGAGGTCGAACACCTTGACCACGTCAATGAGCTTGTTGAGCTGCTTCGTGATTTGCTCGATCACTTCCTCCGACCCGCTCGTCACGATGGTCATGCGCGACAGGGTGGGGTCTTCGGTGGGCGCCACCGTCAGGGATTCGATGTTGTAGCCGCGCGCCGAGAACAGCCCGGCCACGCGCGACAGGGCGCCGGCTTCATTTTCCAGCAGGAGGGACAGGATATGCCGCATAGGTTGATTGATTTCCACGATTACAGGTCTTCGGCGCCCAGCAGCATCTCGGTGAGACCCTGCCCGGCCTTGACCATGGGGAACACGTTTTCGGTCTGGTCCGTCATGAAGTCCATGAACACCACCCGATCCTTCAGGGCAAAGGCCTCGCGCAGTGCCGGCTCGACATCCGCCGGGTTTTCAATGCGCACGCCGACGTGCCCATAGCTTTCGGCCAGCTTCACAAAGTCGGGCAGCGCGTCCATATAGGACTCGGAATAGCGGTTGCCATGCAGGATCTGCTGCCATTGGCGCACCATGCCCAGATAACGGTTGTTAAGGTTGATGATCTTGACCGGCAGGTGATACTGCTTGCAGGTGGAAAGCTCCTGGATGCACATCTGGATGCTGGCTTCACCCGTCACGCAGGCCACCGTCGCCTCGGGAAAGGCCATTTGCGCGCCCATGGCGGCAGGCAGGCCGAAGCCCATGGTGCCCAGGCCGCCGGAATTGAGCCAGCGCCGCGGCTTGTCGAACTTGTAGTACTGGGCAGCCCACATCTGGTGCTGGCCCACGTCCGAGGTCACGATGGCGTCTCCGCGGGTGACTTCGAACAGTTTTTCCACCACGTACTGCGGCTTGATGATGCTGCTGCTGTGTTCGTAACGCAGGCAGTCGCGCGCACGCCATTCGCCGATCTGCTTCCACCAGTCCTTGAGTGCTGCCGCATCGGGGCGCACCGGCGAGGCGTTGACAAGCTTTTGCATCTCTTCCAGCACGTCGGCCACATTGCCCACGATGGGCACGTCCACCCGCACGCGCTTGGAGATGGAAGACGGGTCGATGTCCACATGGATGATGCGACGGCCTTCCGAATAGAAATGCTGCGGGTTGCCGATGACGCGATCGTCAAAACGCGCGCCCACCGCAAGCAGCACGTCGCAGTGCTGCATGGCGAGGTTGGCCTCGTAGGTGCCATGCATGCCCAGCATGCCGACGAACTGGGGGTCGGTTCCGGGATAGGCCCCCAACCCCATCAGGGTATTGGTGCAGGGAAAGCCCAGGTCCCGCACGAGCTTCGTCAACTGCTCTGCGGCATTGCCCAGGATGACCCCGCCGCCCGCGTAGATCATGGGCTGGCGGGCTTCCATCAGCATCTGGACGGCTTTCTTGATCTGCCCGGAATGGCCTTTGGTGACCGGGTTGTAGGAACGCATCGTGACCGACTTGGGATACACGAATTCGGCGATATGCTGCGACACGTCCTTGGGGATATCCACCAGGACCGGGCCGGGCCGGCCGGAGGCCGCCACATAGAACGCTTTCTTGATGGTGCTGGCCAGCTCGTCCACGTGCTTGACGAGGAAGTTGTGCTTGACGCAGGGCCGGGTGATCCCCACCGTGTCCACTTCCTGGAAGGCGTCGAGCCCGATGGCCGGGGTGGGCACCTGTCCCGAAATGATCACCATCGGGATGGAATCCATGTAAGCGGTGGCGATGCCGGTGACGGCGTTGGTCACCCCCGGGCCGCTGGTGACCAGGGCCACCCCGGTGCGGCCGCTGGCGCGGGCATAGGCATCGGCCGCATGCAGCGCGGCCTGCTCGTGACGGACCAGAATGTGCTTGACCTTGTCCTGGTTGAACAGGGCGTCGTAAATGTAGAGTACGGCCCCGCCGGGGTATCCGAACACAAATTCGACACCCTCTTCCTGGAGGCACTGGATTGTGATTTCTGCACCGGTCAGTCGCATGGTTCAACCATCGAAAACCTTGCAGGTTAAAGGTTATGCACCGTTTGGTCAAGGTTTGACGCCCCTCGCCCCCCTGCCGGACCGTGGATTGGCAAGCAAAACCGGGGGGGCTTTGTTACCATCTGCAAAATTCACTGGAGGAGTACCCCCTGGCTTCCCATCAGGAGTTGTCCGATTTCCTGGCAGAAGTTGAACGCCGCGCCTTCAAACACGCCGTCTATGCGGTGCGTGACGAGGCGGCCGCCCTCGACATCGTGCAGGACGCCATGCTCAAACTGGCCGAAAAGTACCATGCCCGGCCCCTGGAGGAGCTTGGCCCCCTGTTCCAGCGCATTTTACAGAATGCCATCCGGGACCACTTTCGCCGCAACAAGATCCGTTCCTGGTGGACCCCGCTGCTGAGCAGCCTGAAGGGCAGTGACGAGGAGGACGACTCCGACCTGCTCGAGACCCTGGAAGGCGCGGTGGCGGGCCAGGGCTCGCCCCTCCCGGAAAACCAGCTCAGCCAGAGGCAGATCATGGGGGAAATCGAGTCGGCTCTGGAAAACCTTCCGGCCCGTCAACGGGAAGCCTTCCTGCTGCGTTACTGGGAAGAACTGGATGTGGCTGAGACGGCTGCCGCCATGGGATGCTCGGAGGGTAGCGTCAAGACCCACTGCTCCCGCGCGGTGCATAAGCTGTCGGCCCTGCTTTCCGCCAAAGGCATTACATTATGAACGAATTCGACATTGCACAACGGATTGCGCGTCGCCTCGACCAGGGGGTGCGCGAGCTCGATCCGGCCGTCGTGGGCCGCCTGCACGAAGCCCGTTTTGCCGCCCTGTCGCGGGTCCCGGTCAAACAGCTGCGGCTCGCCCCGGCCGTCCACAGCGAAGGGCACGCCCTGGAAGACGGACACCACCCGCTCCTGCGCATGACGCTCGCCGCCCTGATGCTGGCAGCCGCCCTTCTGGTCATCAACTACTGGCAACAGGACCAGGATGCCGACGACGACAACGGTCAGCTGGATGCCAAGCTGCTGTCGAGCGAAATCCCCCCGCAGGCGTTTGCCCAGAAAGATTTTGGCGCATGGCTGCAAGAAACGCGCTGACGGCCTGCGCGCTTGTGATGGCGCTGGTCGCCGCCCCGGCATGGCCCCATGAGCCGGGACCGCGCTGGGACGCCCTCACCGCCGAGCAGAAATCCATCCTGGCCCCGGCCGAGAAGGATTGGGACAACCTGTCGCAATTGCAGCGCAGCCGTCTCATCAATGCGGCAAAACACTACCCCCAGCTGACGCCCGAGGAACAGGCCCGCTTCAAGGCCCGCATTCCGGAATGGACCCGTCTGCCGCGCGAAGAACGCGAAACAGCCCGGCAGAATTTCAAGAAATTCCACAAACTGCCCCCCGAAAAGAAGGAGGCCGTCAAATCGCGCTGGCAGGCGGGCCAACCGGCCACTCCCGCACCGTCCGGCCCCTCCCCTGCTCCCGCGGCGCCTGCCGCCCCGGCCCGGTAAGCCCCGTGCGCCTGCCGCTGCTGCCTCGCCTGATCTCCATGGTTTATGAGGCCCTGATCGTGGGGGGGGTGTTGATGGCGGCCGGGCTGCCTTTCGTCATGCTCACCCGCTATGGGCAACACCCCGAATTCCGCACGGCCTACCAGATCTACCTGTTCCTGGTGATGGGCCTGTATTTCTGCTATTTCTGGCACCGTTCCGGCCAGACCGTGCCCATGAAGACCTGGCGTCTGCGCCTGGTGGACGCGCAGGGCCACCCGCCCTCCTGGTCACGCTGCCTGTTGCGCTATCTGCTGGCCTGGCCGGGCCTGCTGACCGGAGCGAGCCTCGTCTGGGCCCTGCTGGATCGCGAAGGCCAGTTTCTGCACGACCGCCTGCTGGGACTGCGCCTCGTTCGCGAAGCGCGCGTTCAGGCGTGACGCTCCGTCCACCACCCCAGTAAAAATGCCACCAGCAGGAACGTCAGGCTGGGGGCCAGCGTGCTGATGATGGGACTCCAGTCATTGAGTTGCCCGAGATAGGAAAAGAACCGGCTGGTGAGATAAAACCCCAGGCCAAGTCCGATCCCGATCATGATGCGAACCCCCACCACCCCCGAGCGCGGCCGCTGCAAGGCAAAGGGCAACGCCAGCAGCATCATCACCAGGATGGAAAACGGATAGAGCAGCTTGCTCCACTGCGCGATTTCAAAACGCACGGTTTGCTGGCTGTTGTCGCGCAAATGGCGGATGTAGGCAAAGAGGTTCCACACGGACATCTGTTCGGGCTCCACCAGCAGCGTGGACATCACTTCAGGCGTGAGAATGGAATCCCAGTCCGTACTGGACTCGTGCTGCACCTCGACCCCGTTCCTGCCAAACAGCGTGCGCTCCACGTCCGTGAGGCGCCATTGGTGGTCCTGCAGATACACCGCCTTCTTTGCCGTGCTGATGCGCCGCAGGCGGTGCTCTTCATCGAAGTCGTAGATGCGCAGGTCGCGCAGGGAATTGTCCGGCATCATCTCGCGCACGTTGATGAAACTGCCCCGGTCCTTGACCCAGATGCCGGAGCGGAACTGGGTGGCCACGAAATTATTGAGCGCCTTGAGCCGCCACTGCTGCGCTGCCTCCTCGGAAATCGGCATGACGAGTTCGCCCAGCAAAAACGCCGCCAGCACGAACAGCAGCCCCACCCGGATGAGCGCCCCGGCCAGCTTGTTGCGCGACATGCCCGAAGCGCGCATCACGGTGATCTCCGAATGCGCCGCAAGATTGCTCAGGCCATACAGGGTGCCGATGAGCACGGCGATGGGAAACAGTTCGTAAGCATGCCCCGGAAGGGCCAGCAGCACGAACACGAACATCTGCCAGAGCTGATAGCTGCCCTTGCCCAGGTCGTTGAGTTCGTGGATCAGGTCGAAAAAGGAAAACAGGAACAGCAGGGCCGTGAACACGAGGCCCGTGCCGAACAGGACCTCCCGGGCAAGATATCGATTGAGCAGTCTCACCCGGGGCGGTCCTCTAGAGGGTTTCTTTCAGTTGCTGCAGGATGGCCGGGTTTTCCAGGGTCGAGACATCCTGGGTCACCTCCTCTCCCTTGGCGATCACGCGCAGCAGCCGGCGCATGATTTTTCCCGAGCGGGTCTTGGGCAGGTTGTCGCCAAAGCGGATTTCCTTGGGCTTGGCGATGGGTCCGATTTCCTTGCCCACCCAGTTGCGCAGGTCGGCCGCGATCTTCCGGGCCTCCTCGCCCGAGGGGCGGGCCTGCTTCAACACCACGTACGCCACGATGGCTTCTCCCGTCATGTCGTCGGGGCGGCCCACGACGGCGGCTTCCGCCACCAGGGGGTTGGCCACCAGGGCCGATTCGATTTCCATGGTGCCCATGCGGTGGCCGGAAACGTTGAGCACGTCGTCAATGCGGCCGGTGATGGTGAAGTATCCCGTGTCCTTGTTGCGGATGGCACCGTCGCCGGCCAGGTAATACCCCTTGAGCTCGTCCGGGTAGTAGCTTTTCCTGAAGCGCTCGGGATCGCCCCAGATGGTGCGGATCATGGAGGGCCAGGGACGCTTGACCACCAGGATGCCGCCCTGGCCGTTGGGGACGTCATGCCCCGTCTCGTCCACGATGGCGGCCTCGATGCCGGGCAGGGGCAGGGTGCACGAGCCCGGCACCAGCGGCGTCGCCCCCGGCAGCGGCGTGATCATGTGCCCGCCGGTTTCTGTCTGCCAGAAGGTGTCCACAATGGGGCAACGCGTGTTCCCCACGTTGTTGTAGTACCACATCCAGGCTTCGGGGTTGATGGGCTCGCCCACCGTGCCGAGCAGGCGCAGGCTCGACAGGTCGAAATGGCGCGGGTGGGTGTCGGGGGCGGTGTCGGCGGCCTTGATAAGGGAGCGGATGGCGGTGGGCGCCGTGTAGAACACGTTGACCCGGTGGCGCGCAATCATCTCCCAGAAGCGCCCGGCATGGGGATAGGTGGGCACGCCTTCGAAAATGATTTCCGTGGCCCCCACGGCCAGGGGGCCGTACACGATGTAGGTGTGCCCCGTCACCCAGCCGATGTCTGCGGTACACCAGAAAACATCGGAGGGTTTGATGTCGAAAGCCCACTTCATGGTCAGTGCCGCCCACAGCAGGTAGCCCCCGGTGGAATGCTGCACGCCCTTGGGCTTGCCGGTGGACCCCGAGGTGTAGAGCACGAACAGCGGATGCTCGGCGCCGACCCATTCCGGTTCGCACGCGTCGGGCTGGTTGGCCTCCACGTCGTGCATCCAGTGGTCGCGCGGGGCAACCCAGGGAATGTCTCCGCCGGTACGCCGGTAGACGACCACATGCTTCAGGGCTTCGCAGCCGCCCAGCGCCAGGGCTTCGTCCACGATGGTCTTGAGGGGCAGGCTTTTGCCGCCGCGCCGCTGCTCGTCGGCGGTGATGAGCGCCGTGGCGCCCACGTCCACGATGCGTTCCTGCAGCGACTTGGCGGAAAACCCGCCAAACACCACGGAGTGCGTGGCGCCGATGCGGGCACAGGCCTGCATGGCCACCACCCCTTCGATGGACATGGGCATGTAGATGACCACCCGGTCGCCCTTCGCAATGCCCAGCGCCTTCAGCCCGTTGGCAAAGCGGCAGACGCGCCGGGTCAGTTCCTGATACGTGATGCGGGTGACGGTGCCGTCATCCGCCTCGAAAATCAGGGCAGTCTTCTGCGCATTGCCGTTTTGCAGGTTGCGGTCCAGACAGTTGTAAGCGGCGTTGGTGAGGCCGTCTTCAAACCATTTGTAAAAGGGAGGATTGGATTCGTCCAGCACCCGGGTAAAGGGACGATGCCAATGCAGGGTTTCGCGCGCCAGACGCCCCCAGAAGGCGTTGGGGTCCTGCCGGGCTTCGGTGCACAGGGCGTGGTAGGCGTCCATGCCGGAGATATTGGCCTGGGACACAAAGCCCGGCGCCGGCGGAAAGACGCGGTTTTCTTGCAGCAATGCTTCGGTGGACATGAAACCTCCCTCTCAATTTATTCGAATTATGAATTTCCCGCCCTTGAGACAGGCAAGGAACTCGCATTATAGCCGCTATGGGCCGGAGAGACTCTTATGTCATACATAAGGGCAAGGGGCGCCCATTCTGGTAAAGTCCCAGTCTCGACTTTATTTCCCGGGAGTTGCCGCCGTGACCACCATTCGTGAAGACGACCTCATCCAGAGTATTGCCGACAGCCTGCAATACATTTCCTACTACCACCCGGTGGATTACCTCAAGGCGCTGGGCGCCGCCTACGAGCAGGAGCAGTCTCCCGCCGCGCGCGATGCCATCGCCCAGATCCTGACCAATTCGCGCCTGTGCGCCGAAGGCCGGCGCCCCATCTGCCAGGACACCGGGATCGTCAACGTGTTCCTCAAGGTCGGCATGGACGTGCGCTTCGACACCCGCCGCCCCCTGGAGGACGTCATCAACGAGGGGGTGCGGCGCGCCTACCTCGACCCGGACAACCCCCTGCGCGCCTCCATCCTGGCCGATCCCGCGGGCAGGCGCACCAACACCAAGGACAACACCCCGGCGGTGATCCATGTGTCGCTGGTCCAGGGCAACACCGTGGACGTGACGGTAGCCGCCAAAGGGGGCGGCTCGGAGAACAAATCCAAGTTCGTCATGCTCAACCCGTCGGACTCCATCGTGGACTGGGTCCTCAAGACCGTGCCCACCATGGGCGCCGGCTGGTGCCCGCCCGGCATGCTGGGGCTGGGCATTGGCGGCACGGCAGAAAAGGCCATGCTCATGGCCAAGGAATCCCTGATGGACCCCATCGACATGACGGCCCTCAAGGCGCGCGGCCCCAAAAACCGCATCGAGGAACTGCGCATCGAGCTGTTCGACAAGGTCAACGCGCTGGGCATCGGGGCGCAGGGCCTGGGGGGGCTCTCCACCGTGCTGGACGTGAAGATCCTGGACTACCCCACCCACGCGGCTTCCCTGCCGGTAGCCATGATTCCCAACTGCGCCGCCACCCGCCACGCCCACTTCGTGCTGGACGGCTCGGGACCGGCAAGCCTTGCCCCGCCCTCGCTGGAGGACTGGCCCCAGGTGTCGTGGCATGCCTCGCCCAACGCGCGCCGCGTGGATCTGTCCCGGGTGGATGCCGCCGAGGTGGCGAGCTGGAAGCCGGGCGAGACCCTGCTGCTCAACGGCAAGCTCTTGACCGGCCGCGATGCGGCCCATAAAAAGATTGCCGACCTCTTTGCCCGGGGCGAACCCTTGCCTGCGGGGCTCGATTTCCACAACCGCTTCATCTACTACGTGGGCCCGGTGGACCCGGTGCGCGACGAAGTGGTGGGCCCGGCAGGCCCCACCACCGCCACGCGCATGGACAAGTTCACCGAGATGATGCTGGACAAAACCGGGTTGCTGGGCATGATCGGCAAGGCCGAGCGCGGCCCCGTGGCCATCGAGGCCATCCGCCGGCACCGCTCGGTGTACCTCATCGCCGTTGGAGGGGCCGCCTACCTGGTCTCCAAGGCCATTCGCGCATCGCGCGTGGTGGCTTTTCCCGAGATGGGCATGGAGGCAGTTTACGAGTTCGACGTGCAGGACATGCCGGTGACCGTGGCCGTGGATTCACAGGGACAGTCCGTGCACGAAACCGGCCCGGCGGAGTGGCGCATCAGGATCGGGAAAATGCCCGTCAAGGCTTGACCGTTTCCGGCTTGTGGCGTGTTGCGGCCAGTTCGCCCAACACGCTGCGCACCTGCGCGGCGCGCTCCATGGGTGTCGCACCCTTCTGCAACACCTTGAGGCGGTCCGGCCCTGCCAGCCGGTAATGCGGCTTGGCATGCATCAGCAGGATGATGTCCTGGGGCTCGAGCGGCGTATTTCGCCCGAACTGGATGACGATGTGTTCCGCGTTGGCATCCACCTTGCGGATGCCCAGCGGATGCCCGGTCAGACGCAGGCGATGGCACTCCAGCAGCACCTGGGCCGGCTCGGGCAATAATCCAAACCGGTCGATCAGCTCCTCACGCAGGGCCTCGAGGTCCTCTTCCATTTCGCAGTTGGCCAGCCGCTTGTACAGCACGAGGCGCTCCTGGATGTCGCCGCAATAATCCACCGGCAGCAGTGCGGGCGCATGCAGGTTGATTTCGGTGGCCACCTCGAGCGGCGCTTCCAGATCCCAGGTCTTGCCCTGTTTCAGGGCCTTCACCGCCTGGTTGAGCAGGTCGGTGTACAGGCTGAAACCCACCTCCTGGATGTCGCCGCTCTGCGAATCGCCCAGGACCTCCCCGGCGCCGCGAATCTCGAGATCCTGCATGGCCAGAAAGAATCCCGACCCCAGGTCTTCCATCATCTGGATGGCCTCCAGCCGCTTTTTGGCGGCCGAAGTGAGCGCATCGGGCGGCGGCGTCAGCAGGTAGGCGTAGGCCTGGTGGTGCGAGCGCCCCACCCGGCCGCGCAACTGGTGCAATTGCGCGAGTCCGAAGCGGTCGGCGCGGTGGATGATGATGGTGTTGGCCGTGGGCACGTCAATGCCGGTTTCGATGATGGTGGAGCACAACAGGATGTTGACCTGCTGGTGGTAGAATTCGCGCATCACGCGCTCCAGCTCGCGTTCGCGCAACTGGCCATGCACCACGGCAATGCGTGCTTCGGGCAGGAGGCGGGTGAGGTGGTCGCGCATGTTGTCCATGGTCTCCACCTCGTTGTACAGGAAATAAAGCTGGCCGCCGCGTTTCAATTCGCGCAGGACGGCCTCCCGGATGATGCTGTCCGACTGGGGATAGACAAAGGTCTTGATGGACAGGCGCTTCTGGGGGGCGGTGGCAATCACCGAAAAATCCCGCAGTCCTTCCAGGGACAGGGCGAGCGTGCGAGGAATGGGGGTGGCAGTGAGCGTGAGCACGTCCACTTCGGCGCGCAGGGCCTTGAGCCGCTCCTTCTGGCGCACCCCGAAACGATGCTCCTCGTCAATGATGACGAGCCCCAGGTTGGCAAAGGCCACCGCACCGGAAACCAGCTTGTGGGTGCCGATGACGATGTCGATCCTGCCCTCGCGCAGGCCTTCCACCGTCGCCGCCACCTCTCTGGACGAACGAAAGCGCGACAGCTCGGCAATGCGCACCGGCCATTCGGCGAAGCGGTCGCTGAAGTTCTGGAAATGCTGCTCGGCCAGCAAGGTGGTGGGTACGAGAATGGCCACCTGCTTGCCC
>JAJZRV010000089.1 GCA_021850135.1 Pseudomonadota bacterium | reverse complement strand
CTGCTGATGACCATCGGTGAGAACGAGGCTGCCGAAGTCCTGAAACATCTCGAACCCAAGGAAGTACAGAAGATCAGTGCCGCCATGGTGGCGTTGAAGGGACTGACTCGCAAGGAGATCTCTGGTGTTTTCGAGGAGTTTCATCAGCTGGCCTCAAAAAAGACGACCATCGGCATGAACTCCTCGGATTACATCCGCAATATGTTGACGCGGGCCTTGGGGGACGACAAGGCGGCAGGCCTGATTGACCGGATTCTGCACGGTGGCGACACCAGCGGCATCGAAAGTCTGAAATGGATGGATGCGGCTTCCATTGCCGAACTCATCGGTGGCGAGCACGCACAGATCATTGCCACGATTCTGGTGCACCTTGAGCCCGACCTTTGCGCAGAAGTATTGGGGAACCTCACAGAGCGCACCCGAAACGACGTCATCCTGCGCATAGCTACTCTGGACGGCGTACAACCCGTGGCGCTACGCGAACTCAACGATGTATTGACCAAACTGCTGACCGGCAATGCGGCAGCCAAAAAACGGATCAAGGGCGGGTCGCGCGCTGCGGCTGCGATCCTTAATTTCATGGGGGGCGCGCTGGAGGGCTCGGTCATCGAGGCGGTGCGTGGTTACGACCCGGAACTGGCGCAAAAAATCATCGACGAAATGTTTGTCTTCGACAATCTGATCGATATTGATGATCGCGGTATCCAGCTCATCTTGCGTGAAATCCAGTCCGAATCCCTGATCGTGGCACTCAAGGGAGCCGGCGCAGATCTGCGCGAGAAGATTTTCAAGAACATGTCCCAGCGTGCGGCAGAAATGATGCGCGAAGATCTGGATGCCAAGGGACCGGTACGCCTGAGCGAAGTGGAAGCCGAGCAGAAGGAAATCCTCAAGATCGTAAGGCGCATGGCGGACGAGGGTCAGATTGCCATGGGCGGCAAGGCGGATGAAGCCTATGTCTGAGATCGAGACCCCGAAAGAACAATTGACTGCTTACCAGCGCTGGGAGTTGCCCAGTTTTGGTGGGGCAAGCGCGCCGGGCCATCCTGGAAGGGTTGCGGCCAGCGGCCTTCCCTCTGCGGCAGAACTGGAACAGATGCACCAACTGGCGCATGAAGAGGGCTATCGTGCCGGGCATGCGGAGGGAATGCGGCAAGCAGCACAGGAAGGCCGTCGCATAGGCGAAGTGATGGCGAATCTGGACGCGCAGCTAAAACAGGTGGACCAGCAGGTGGTTCAGGCACTGCTCGACCTTGCCCTGGAAGTGGCGCGCCAAATGGTGCGTCAGGCGCTTCAGGTCAAACCGGAACTGCTGTTCAAGGTGGTCCATGAAGCCGTGGCAAGTTTGCCGCATTTCAACCACGCCGCACATCTCGTCCTGCACCCTGAAGATGCGACCTTGGTCCGGGCCGGGATGGGAGACCAGCTGGCGCACTCAGGCTGGAAAATTTTCGAGGAGCCGCACATGGTGCGCGGGGGCTGTCGGGTGGAGACGGCCCATAGCCAGATCGATGCCACCCTGCCCAAGCGATGGCAGGAAGTAGTGGCCCATATTGCGCATGACAGCGCCTGGCTGGAAACATGAACGCGCCCAATCGGCATCTCAAAAACTGGCTGAGCGGCCTGGAGGCAGCCAAGGGTGTGGTGTCGCAGCACCATCCCCTGCGCATCAGCGGGCAGCTCACTCGCGTGACGGGTCTTGTCATGGAGGCGGTAGGGCTCAAGATGCCGGTGGGCAGCACCTGCGTCATTGAGTTGCCCGGGCATCGCGTCGAGGCGGAAGTCGTGGGATTTTCTGGAGAAAAATTATTCCTGATGCCGGAAAACGATATCCAGGGGTTGATTCCCGGTGCACGCGTCATCCCGGCCGAACCAGCTCAGGGCTCCATTTTCTCTGGAAAACATGGCGCGTACCGACGCCGCTCCAGTGACATGGTGCGCCATTTGCCAGTGGGGCCTTCTTTGCTAGGGCGCGTGCTGGACGGTGCTGGGCGCCCCCTGGATGCATTGGGCCCCCTTTTGGAAGAAGAGACGGCGCCGCTGCAAAGCCGCCCGGTCAATCCGCTGGATCGTGCGCCCATTCGGGAGTCGCTCGATGTGGGGGTGCGCGCCATCAATACCCTGCTGACGGTGGGACGGGGCCAGCGCATGGGCCTGTTTGCTGGGAGCGGGGTCGGAAAAAGCATCCTGCTGGGCATGATGGCGCGCTATACCAGCGCCGATGTCATCGTGGTGGGCCTGATTGGCGAACGTGGTCGTGAAGTGCTTGAGTTCATCACCGACATTCTGGGACCCCAGGGATTGGCACGTTCTGTCGTGGTGGCCGCTCCTGCGGACACCAGCCCGCTGATGCGACTTCAAGGCGCGGCGTACGCCACGACCATTGCCGAATACTTTCGGGATCAAGGCCGGAACGTGTTGCTGATCATGGATTCCCTGACACGCTACGCCATGGCGCAACGGGAAATCGCCCTGGCCATCGGCGAGCCACCGGCTACCAAGGGTTATCCGCCCTCGGTTTTTGCCAAGTTACCCAAGCTGGTGGAAAGGGCGGGCAATGGCACCGTGGGCGGCGGATCGATCACTGCGTTCTATACGGTGCTCACCGAAGGGGATGACCAGCAGGATCCCATTGCAGACAGTGCGCGCGCCATCCTCGACGGCCATATCGTGTTGTCGCGGCGCCTTGCGGAACAGGGGCACTACCCGGCCATCGACATCGAGTCTTCCATCAGTCGAGCCATGAACCATTTGGTGTCACCGCAGCATTTCAGCCTGGTGCAACGCTTTAAACACCTGTATGCCCATTATCAGCGTAATCGTGATTTGATCAGTGTTGGAGCCTACATCAGCGGTACGGATCCGCTGCTGGATGAGGGCATTGCGCGCTATCCCCGCATGGAAAAATTCCTCACCCAGGGGATGTATGAGCATGAGTCCTTTGCCGCAGCTGTAGCGGCATTTGGTGAGTTGTTTCACGGTAATCCATGAGGAATATGGTTAATCCATGACCAAGACATTTTCATTGCAACCGCTCGTAGACCTGTCGCATCACAAGAATGATGCCGCGACGATCAAGTTAGGGCAGCTAAATCAGCAGCAGCAAGCCGAACAGAAAAAACTGGAAACGTTGCTTCAATTCCGTCGCGATTACCAGAACAAGTTTCGCGAGGCCACGCAGAGCGGCATGGATCAGAACGGCTTGCGCAACTTCCAGAATTTCCTGGATCGGCTGGACGAGGCGGTTCACCAGCAGCGTGGTGTCATCGAGCAGGCGCACCGATCCTTTGCGAATGGTCAGGATGAACTCCACCAGGCGCAGCGTGCCATGAAGTCCTTCGATACCCTGGCTCAACGTCATGCCGAATCGGTCAGGTTGCAGGCCAATCAGGCTGACCAGAAAATGCAGGATGAGCAAAGTGGGCGCTTTGCCGCAAGAAACGACGCGTCAGCCGACAAACCCTGATTCGGGAATCCATGACCATGCAAAATTTGCCTGTCAGCTCCAGCATCCCGCCGGTTCTACCTTCGCAGGGCGCCTCGCCCCAGACGGTATCATCCCAGCCAACAGCAGGAAATTCGGACAATGCAGCAACGCCACCGGCAGGGGAGGATTTCAATGCCGTGCTGGCGCGACAGCTGGCTACAGAGGCCGGTGGTGCAGCCGATACGAAAAGCAGGAGTTTGTCTGTGGCGCCTGCAGCGAACGCGCTTCCTGTCGTTGAAAGCACCGCAGCAACCAAAACAACCAAGTCCACGGACAAGCAGAGCATCTCTCCTGTGGACAGCGTGACCGCCGCGACACAAAACGGGATGCTAGCCTTGATGGCAACACCCATGGTCGCAACAGAACCAAAGTTCGTGGCGACCCATGCCCCCATTACGTCAGAGACACCTGCTTCAAGGGCCGGGGCCGGAAATTCAAGTGAGCGGACGTCGCCGGGTCAGATCGAGGCAGAAGTGTCCAAAAGCCCCATGGGCAGCGTCGCCGTGACAGAGCGTGCTGCGCCTAGCGAGGGGGTGGCGAATGTCGCAGCAAACACGGAACCGAAATTCAGTGCGGCCATGCAAGCCGTAGTCCAGATGCATGCTACGGTTGCAAGTACGGCCGCAACAGGCCAGCCGCAGGCAGTCACGGCATCTGACCCTGCCAGGGATGCGCAAGTGCTTGCCCAGGCTCAGGTACAAGCCCAGAGTCTCGCTGCCAGCCCGATACAGGTTTCCGTCAATGCATCCCAGAATCTGTCGGTGAATACCCCGGTCGGGAGCAGCCGCTGGAATGAGGATCTGGGGCAAAAAATCACCTGGATGGCCGGCCATGGGGGTCAAAGCGCCGAGTTGCAGCTCAACCCGCCGGATCTGGGTCCCTTGAACGTGGTGCTCAATGTCAGCGGCGATCAGGCCACGGCCATGTTTACTTCACCTCACGCGGCCGTGAGGGATGCGGTACAGCAGGCCCTTCCAAAACTACGCGAAATGCTGGCGGATAATGGCATCATGCTGGGCAATGCTTCGGTCAGCGATCAGGGGCGCCAGGGAACGCAAAGCGGGTTCACAGGGGGGGGGAGGCAAACCTCGTCATCCAGTCGTGGCGCCATTGAGGTATCCTCTGTGCAGCAAGGCACGAGATCGGTTTCCATGCTCCAAACCCAGGGGCTGGTGGATACTTTTGCCTGAGGCATACTTTAAACCCTCAAGGAACCTGGAATGGCCAGAGAAGACAAAAAGCAGGCGGAAGCTCCAGCGGCCGCAAAGCCGAAAAAGAAGCTGCTGCTCATCATTATCGCTGCCGTCATCGTATCCGTGCTGGCAGGAGGGGGCGCGTGGTATTTCATGAAGGGAAAGGCCACGGGAGAGGAACAGAAATCGTCAACAACGCTCTCCGCAACGCCCATATTCGTCCCGCTCGACCCCTTTACCGTGAACCTGCAGCGTGAACAGGGAGACCAGGTGTTGCAGGTCGGGCTGTCCTTCAAGATCTACAATGCAGAGTTGCCCGAAAAGGTCAAAGCAGCAATGCCGGAGATTCGCAGCAACCTGTTGTTGTTGCTTTCCAGCAAACATGCCTCCGAGCTGGTGACTGTCGATGGCAAGAAAAGACTTGCCAGTGAAATCATCGTGGCAGTGGACAACATTCTGGGTATTCCCCCGCCTGCCCTGAAATCTGCGGCGCCCGTAAGCACGGTTGCAGTAGCATCGGCGGCCCCGCAGCCAGCGGGTAATCAT
>JAJZRV010000088.1:4073-5348 GCA_021850135.1 Pseudomonadota bacterium | reverse complement strand
CCGGGTGGTTTCTGATTTTCCATCACATTACTGCTTGTCGTTGCCTGTCTTGGCATCATCAGCCGGCGCTGAGGCCTTTTCTGATGATTTCTTCACAGGAATCTTGATAATTTCGGGTTTGTCGCTCGAAGGCGGCATGTCCAAAGGAAGCTGCTTTCTCGTTTCAACAGGCTGCAGCTCTTCTCGCGCGCGGTCGATGAGTTCCTGTTTTCGGTCCTGCAACGAGGCCGATGCCAAAGCAGGACAGCTTTCCGGACGGTCGGCTGCGCCAACTGCCGTTCCGGCCACGTCGCCTGCGTTCATGGGGGTCAACCCCAACGTGCTGACCAGTTTGCCCATGCCGGCCAGCGCTTTTGCAGCATCGATGGCCCGATCGTAGATTGCATTCACATAGGCGCGCTGGGACTGGTAAAGCTCGTTTTCCGAATCAAGCAGGTCAAGCAACGAACGTTGCCCCAGATCGAATTGTTTTTTGTAGGCGTATCGTGCCTTTTCGATGGCATCTCTGCGCTGGGCGAGAAAACCCAGTTGCTCCGTCAATGTCCCAACGCCATGATAGGCCAGGTCCTCCTGCTGCCGGGCATCGCGACAAGCTTTGTCCCGCTTGTAACGGGCCGCCTGCAGTTGCTCCGTGTACTGGTTTGCTCTGAAAGCGTCGGAGCCCCCGTTGAACAGGTTCCAGCTCATGACCACTTGCGCCACGGCATCCCGGTTTTGCCCGAGCACGCCACCGACGTTTTTTCCTCGCGAATCGGAAAGGACGACGTCGAGTTTGGGCTGGTATTTACCGCGTCTTTCATCCAGATCGGATTGCGCAGCGCGAACGTTTTCCACGGCCGCGAGCACTGCCGGATTGTCATTGATGGCAGAGGCCAGCTGATCGGTTACCGCGCCACTCGGAATTTTCTTGACCAGCATGTCCGGCGTTCCATCGTCTTCACGTTTGGGCATTTCATTGACCAAGCGCAGCAGTCGCGCGTTGGCATCCTGAACACTGGAGTTGTCTGTCACCAGGTTTGACTCGCTGAGCGCCAGTCGACCCTTGATTTGCTCCAGATCCACGGCCCGGCCAACCCCGGCTTTCACCTTCAGCAAAATTTGCTCGTAAACCACACGGTGTGAAACAAAATTTTCTTCGGACAACCTGTAGAGCGCCTTGTGCCGCACCAGATCGAAATAAGACTGGGCCGTTTCCAGGGCGGAATTTTCCATGGAATCCAGCCATTCAAAATAACGGGACAACTGAACATGGTTAAGGCGGCGCACCTCATCCCG
>JAJZRV010000088.1:0-4063 GCA_021850135.1 Pseudomonadota bacterium | reverse complement strand
GTCATACAGCATCTGGGTCAAGGTAACCGTCGTGGTGTCTCGGTAAAAGTTTGAACTGATTGTGTAAAATTGAGACAGTGGGGAAGTCAGGCGTTCATTCCCCGCATTGCTGGAAAGGTCTACTTTGGGTAAATATCCACCACGCGCCACCCTGATTTCCTGGGTTGCCGCATTGAAATCATGCCAGTGTGACAAAACATCCGGATTGGTCAGCAGTGCTTTTTGCGTCAACTGGTTGAGTAAACTCTCTTCAGCAGCAGTCGCTTCTGACAGGCACCCCCAAGCCATCAATAGAACCAACAGCCGTCGTCGCATCGCACTTATTCCCGGATTGGCATATGAATAGTTCGCTTTTTCACAAGGCTAGTCAATAAGTTGCATCATACATTAAAAGTTGTAGGAAAAAAACAGACACCTGTGTTAATTGGTGTAAAACCATAAGGAAACCTTTACCAAAAAACCATAATTGAATACCAGAACCCTAATTATCTCCAAGCTGTATCGTGTGGTGTGCAATCTGCAAATAACTTTTTTAAAATACAATAAAAACAATGGCTTAAAAAATAATTTGGGGCGCGATCCGGCCAAAATCGCATCATGCGGGCTACGTAACAGGAAATGCGGTTTTTTTCGGATTTCCCCGTGACAACTTTTCATGTATAACCCCATAGAACATTTTCAGAACAAACTATGGCGTTTTAAGAAGATGCCAAAAATTCCGAGGGGGGCGCGCGTTGAGTGATACCAATCAAAATGGCTGTCTGACCGTAGGCGAGGGCGTGATTCTCAATGGCACGTTTATCGTGCCGGAAAGCGCCTCCATATCGGGCAATATCGAAGGCGAGATTACGGCGCGGGAGCTCATTCTCACCAGCACTGCGGTGATTCGAGGCAAAGTCACGGCGGACGTCATTGACTTGCGCGGAGAAATCTACGACACCCTCATTGCCAAAAAATCCCTGTTCATCCGCTCCACCGGCAAAATTGTAGGTACCGTGCAGTACGCCGAGATCGAGATAGAGAAAGGCGGAGAACTGCAGGGGACCATGCAAAAGATAGAGCCCGCCCCAGCTGCCCCCGCCTACGCGGCACCCACAGGGTCCGGCAATTCTGATTCCACTTCCGAGGCCTGACCGTGTTCAATAAACGGCGCGACAAGGAAGATGGCGTTCAGTCCACGCAGGAATCGCACGGCATGACGCCTGAAAAGGGGAACGGGCCGATACCGGGGACTTTAGGAATAAAATCGGCGTCCAATGGCAACCTGAAACCTTCGGTCATCAGCGAAGGGTTTGAGTTCATTGGAGAAATTCGTTCCAATGGCTACTTGACCATCGATGGTACGGTACGCGGAACGCTTTCTCTTCATTCAGTGCAAATTGGCTCGACGGGCACCTTGGACGGCAACCTGGTATGCGAAACAGTGAACGTCAAAGGCAATTTCTCAGGATCACTGGATTGCTCGGACCTGACCATTGGCAGCCGGGCAATCGTTGATGGCAAGCTGACTTACAAAAGCATCACCATCCAGCGAGGCGGGATCGTCAAGGGCGAACTCAGGAAAAAAGGGTAGAACACTGCAGGCCCACCAAAATCGGGTCTGAAACAGCTTATTTCTCTTGCGCCACCTTGATCACGGCCTGGGCGCTGGGAGCAGGAGGAGCGCTGGTGTTGACCTGATTCTGAATCACCAAGCCCAAAAGCTTGGCACCATGTTCAACTCCGATAATGCCGTAAGTCACGTCTCCCCGAACTTCGGAATCCCTGTGGAATTCCGCCCGTTCAGCCGCGTTGATGTTTCCCTCGACCTTTCCTGAAACCATCACGCGGTGAGCTGTAATGTCACCAAACACTTCCCCCGTGCGTCCGATGGCAACCGACACCAGCTTGCCCTTAACGGTTTCAATGTTGCCCACGACCTTCCCGTCGATACGCACGCTGTCGGACAATTCAAGACGCCCGTAAATGACCGTGGTGGCTCCGATCAGGGTATCAAACTTTTCCTGTGTGGGAGGCAGTTCGAATTCCGAAGATTTCTTTTTTTTGAACATGCGCCCCCCTTGGGTATCAGCCCCGGCTGAGGGAAAGAACCTGGGCTGGATTGATCACGGCACCGTTGTGAAATACTTCATAGTGCAAGTGGGGCCCGGTGGAACGCCCCGTATTCCCCACATTTGCCACGTGTTGCCCACGTTTAACCTGCTGCCCGGGTACGACCAGAGCTTGACTCAGGTGCGCATACCGGGTCATGAACCCTTGGGCATGAGTGATTTCAACGACATTGCCGTAGCTTGCATCATGTCCGACGCGTGTCACGACACCATCTGCCGCCGCCAATATGGACGTTCCCGGAGGGGCAGTGAAATCAAGTCCGTCGTGTCGTGCCAGTGCCCCTGTAAAAGGATCATTGCGCAGGCCATAACCACTTGAAATGCCGTAATCCCCACTGATCGGAATGCCGGTAGGCAAAGTCTGGAGCCAGGATAGCTGCTGTGCCCAATTTTGTTGTACTTCATCCAGAAGCTTCTGGAACCGCGTCACTTCCTGAAGCGTCCCTTCAAGAGAAGCTGGCAAAGGACCATCAAGCGCCGGAGGGGGGCTCAGGACCGGTATCAGCGGCCCTCCTTTCCCATCGCTTGCAGCACCATGCTTTTCACGCAACAGCACAGGCGTGGCCATCATCATGAAACGGTCTTTAAGTGTCTGCAGTTGCTTGATTTGCTGCACTGTCGAATCAAGGCTTGCCTGCATGGCGGCCAAGCGGTCCCGGTAAAAGGATTCCATGCGATCCTGCTCGGCTTTTGTAGTGACCCCACCCAGGCTGCGCGCCAAATCGGGACGCACTTCAATCGCAATTTTAAAGCCGATGAGATACAGCAGAAACCCAGTGGAGATCAATGCAAAGGACAAAGCGGAAGCCCAGATAAGGATATCTCGCGCCGTGATCGACACTTTACGGACTTCCCCTGTGGGGCCGGATATCCACATCAACTGCATGGAGTTTCTCCCAGGTTTTTATCGTAGGACTGGCGGAACCGCGGAAGGGGATGGTAGCACGAACGGGCTTGGCTGCAGTATAGGGAAAAGCCCTACAGCACAAAAACAAAAAAAGTAATTTATAATCAATATGCTACATTAATGAAGCACCGTGCCTTCGGGAACATGCAAGTCCCGGCCAGATATTTCCGGTTCAAACCAGGTCGGCCAGATGTCAGCCGTACCCCAGCCCGCCTGCAGATAGAGGCGCTGCAAAATCCCCAGCCACCGAAGCAGGGGAAGTTCGCCCAAGGCAAAACTCGCATCGCACCCAGCCGCGTGAAATATCAGTTGTTGTCCGTCTGGCAACGGAGAAATGTCAATCGAGAGGACAAGATGCTGGGGTGCGGGGTTGTCAGCCGGAACAGGATGGTGCAAGCCAGCTTCGTCTGCCGCGGCGGTAGCTTCCTGCACCGCGCCTTCGCGCCAAAAACCTTCTGCCCGACTGCCGGGTACAGCCGCATCCAGGCCATGAAAAATTGCCTGCACCATGCGATCGGCGAGACGCCGCGTCAGCCACAAGGCAATCACCGACTCGTCATTGCATTGCGACAGCAATTGCAGGCGATCCTCGGTTTCCAGGTACATGACCGTTTGTTTCAGAATGACCATCATCGGCGCCTTCCTATGCTCCCGAAGGTATTTTCAGTTTGAGAACGATGCCAGTTAGAATATCTCATTATTCCTTCCACTTCTTCCGGAGTTGTCATGAAATCTGCCCACGACCTGGTGCTGGCCGCCAAAAGCCAGACTCGGGAAATTTCTCTCGACCAAGCCGAAGCGGCTATTCGGGATGCCGACCTGCTGATCGATGTCAGGGAAGCCGACGAATTTGCAGCAGGACATATTCCCGGCGCAATTCACCTGTCGCGCGGTACCATCGAATTCAAAATGAGCAGCAGTCCGGCTTTGGCGCCACGCGACCTCAAGCTGGTGGTTTACTGCAAAACCAGCGGGCGAGCCGCACTCTGTTGTGCCACCCTGAAAGAAATGGGGTATTTGAACGTACAGTCCCTTGCGGGTGAGA
>JAJZRV010000087.1 GCA_021850135.1 Pseudomonadota bacterium | reverse complement strand
CGGGAGGCTTTCAATGCCTCGCCTGCGGCGCATGCTCAATTCTGGGGCTCCCTGGGGTTGCCGGTGCCTGACGAACGGACCAAAGTGGTCACGCTGTTTGGCTATGACACCGTGCAGGTGCACGATCTGATCGACGTCTGGGTGCGCGGACCGCAACCCATCCGCTGTCTCGTTCCGGAAGGAACGCCCCTGGCGTTGCGCGCGGCGCAGCACCTGCAACGCCGCGATGGCCAGAACGTCGCGACGCAAGGCGCCCTCTGTCTGGGCTGGGTGCCCTTCAGGGACCAGGTGGACTACGATCCGCTGCTGTGGGTCAGCGACTTCAACTTCGTGCGCGGCGAGGACTCCTTCGTCCGGGCCCAGTGGGCCGGCCGCCCCATGGCCTGGCATATCTATCCGCAACCGGGGCAGGCGCACCGGATCAAGCTGAAAGCCTTTCTGGACTGTTTTCTGCAGGGTCTGGAACCGGGCGTGGCGCAGCGCTACCGTGCCCTGTTCGCGGCCTGGAATGGGGAAGGCGCCATCGGCGCGGCCTGGCAGGCGCTCCTGCCAGACTGGGAAAAACTGGAAGCGCATGCCCTGGCCTGGTCGAAGCAACAAGCCGCCTTCCCGGATCTGGCACATAACCTTGCGGAATTTGTAGAAAAATTGTTATAATTTAAAGTTAATTTCCTTATCTTTTCAGAGACGTGCATCATGAAACAGGCGCAAGAGCTTCGGTCCGGTAATGTCATCATGGTCGGCAAGGACCCCATGGTGATCCAGAAGACGGAATACAACAAAGGCGGCCGCAGTTCTGCGGTGGTCAAGATGAAACTGCGCAACCTGCTGACGGGCGCAGCCAGCGAAGTGGTCTACAAGGCGGACGACAAGCTGGACCAGGTCATTCTGGAACGCAAGGAAGTGACCTACTCCTACTATGCCGATCCCAGCTACGTATTCATGGACGGCGACTATAACCAGTACGACATGGATGCCGAGAGCCTGGGCGACGCCATCAACTACCTGGAAGACGGCATGCCGGGCGAAATCACGCTGTACGAAGGTCGTGCCATTTCGGTGGAACTGCCCAACTCGCTGGTTCGGGAAATCGAGTACACCGAGCCCGCCGTACGCGGTGACACTTCGGGCAAGGTGCTGAAGCCCGCCACGCTCAAGAACGGTTTCAAGATCTCCGTGCCGCTCTTTTGCGAAACCGGCGACAAGATCGAAATCGACACCACCACCGGCGAGTACCGTCGCCGCGTGACCGGCTAGGCGGCTTCCCTTTCATGACGCTCAAGCGGCCGCAGGGTCCCTCGGGGCGTCTTGTCTGGGTCGAACACCAGTCCCGGGTGCTGGCGGACAATCCGCTGGGCGATCCCACCCTGCGCCGCTTTCCGGTATGGTTGCCCGCGCAGTATGACCAGCCCGCAAGCCAGGGCAAGCGCTTTCCCGTGCTGTACGATCTCGTGGGGTACCTGGGTGCCGGTCCGTCGCATGTCGGCTGGCGCCCCTTTGACGAGAACATTCCGGAACGGGTGGCGCGCCTGATCCACGAAAAAGCCATGGGGTCGGTCCTCCTGGTTTTTCCGGACTGCTTCACTGCCCTGGGGGGCAATCAGTACATCAACTCCAGCGCCATCGGCCGCTACGCTGACTACCTCACCCGCGAAATCGTGCCCTTCATTGACCGCGAGTTCCGGACGTTGCCCGCGCGCGAGCATCGCGGCGTTTTCGGCAAGTCCTCCGGCGGCTACGGTGCCCTGGTTCATGGCATGAAGCATCCCGACGTTTGGGGCGGGGTGGCCTGCCATTCCGGTGACGCCTATTTCGATTTTGCCTATCGCAGCGATTGGCCCAATACCCTCAACGAACTGGCACGCCATCGTCCGCGTGCACGCAAGGCAGGGCCCATCCAGGTCAGCCGCGAGATGCGTGGCGTGGAGCGGGGGCTGGATGATGGCCGCGTGCGGCGGTTTCTCGAGATGATCTGGCAAAAGGAAAAACCTTCGGGCCAGGAATCGCATGCCCTCATGAATGTGTGCATGGCGGCGAGCTACGACCCGGATCCGCGGGCGCCCAACGGATTTCGCCTGCCCTTCAACCTGGAGACGGGGGAACTCATTCCGGCACGCTGGGCGCGCTGGTTGAAACAGGACCCCATTCATCTGGTCGCGCATCATGCCAGGGCGCTGAAATCGCTGCAGGCGCTGTTCATCGACTGCGGCTGGCGCGACCAGTACCACATCCATTACGGCAGCCGGATCCTGTCCAGACGCCTGGAGGCTCTGGGTGTGCCGCATCGTTACGAAGAATTCGACGACACGCATTCCGGCATTGATTACCGCCTGGACCGGAGCCTGCCTTTCCTGTTCAAGGCCCTGAAAAGCTGAAGTCCACTTCGGGCGTCCGTCCCGAGACGATCTCCGCCAGCGCCTTGCCGCTGCCGCATCCGGTGGTCCAACCCAGGGTTCCGTGACCCGTATTCAGGAACAGATTGGAAATGCGCGTGCGCCCGATCAGTGGGCAGTTGGAGGGGGTGGCCGGGCGCAATCCGGTCCAGAAGGTGGGCTGCGAGTAATCGGCGGCTTCGGGGAACAGGGTTTTAGCCCGTGCGAGCAGGGCGTTGCAGCGAGAAGGCGTGAGCGTCGTGTCGTAACCGTTGAATTCGGCGGTTCCGGCAATCCGGAATGCGTTTCCCAGCCGTGTGAAGACCATCTTGTGCGCATCGTCCGTGATGCTCACGGTGGGTGTGGCGGCGGGGTCCACGATGGGCACGGTGGCGGAATATCCCTTGACCGGGTACACCGGAATTCGCAAACCCAGGGTACGCAATAGCGGCGCGCTATAGCTGCCCAGCGCCACCACCACGGCATCGGCCTGCAGGGTGCCCCGTTGTCCCGACAGCGCAACCCCCGTGACGCGTTGTCCCGTCGTGGAAAGTCGCTGCACCGTCTGGTTGAACAGGAACGTGACGCCGCGCGCGGCACAGCGGGCTGCCAGCGCCTGGGTCCAGAGCCTTGCGTCACCGGAACCGTCGCCAGGGGTATAGGTGGCCCCTACCCAGAGCGATCGGGAGGCCGACAGCGCGGGTTCCAGAGCCAGCGCTTCGTCATGGGACAGGCGAACCCGCGGGTAACCGTGATGCGTGATGGTGGCGGCCGCACGGCAGCCGCGTTCCCAGTCCGCATGCGTGGGATACAGGTTGAGAATGCCCCGGTCCAGGGCCTCGTAGGCGATGCCGGTCTCCTGCCGCAGGGCATGCTGTGCAGCACGGCTATACAGGCCCAGGTTGAGCAGCTGGATCAGATTGCGGCGACTTCGGCCGGGCCAGCATTCGCGCAGGAACCTCAGTGCCCAGAGCCATTGTTGGGGGTCGGCGCGCAGGCGAAACAGCAGGGGCGCATCTTCCCGAAACCCCCATTTCAGCAGTTGCGGAAACGTCTCCGGGCTTGCCCAGGGCTCCACGTGGCCGGCGGAGAGCTGGCTGCCATTGGCAAAACTGGTTTCCAGGGCGGCCTCAGCCTGACGCTCGATGACGGTGACCTGGTGTCCCGCCTCGCGCAGGTACCAGGCGCTACTCACCCCCAGGATCCCGGCGCCCAGGACGACAACATGCATGAACAGACTTCCTTCCGGTTCCGGAGAGAACCACAATGAAAATAAAGGCCGCTCCCAGTTTAGCAGAAGCCAGAAACCCCGGGCAGCGCTATAATTGCGGGCGCTGCATTTTTCACATGTTCAATTCCTGCGGCAGGACACTGCCGCATTCACAGGACGCTGTCTATGAATCTTGATCGAGTTCCAGCCGGGCGGGACATTCCCAATGATTTCAACGTCATCATCGAAATCCCGATGAATGGCGAGCCCATCAAATACGAGCTGGACAAGGAAACCGGAGCCATGTTCGTGGATCGCTTCATGTCTACGGCCATGCACTATCCGTGCAATTACGGCTACATTCCAAAAACCCTTTCCGACGACGGCGATCCGGTGGACGTGCTGGTATTGACCCCCATTCCCCTGATCACCGGGGTCGTGGTGCGCTGTCGTCCCGTAGGCATGCTCAAGATGACGGATGAGGCGGGCGGCGATGCCAAACTGCTGGCGGTTCCGGTGGACAAGCTCTGCAACATCTACCGCACCATCCAGAGTCCGCGAGACCTGCCGGAAATCACGCTGAACCAGATCGCGCATTTCTTCGAGCACTACAAGGATCTCGAACCGGGTAAGTGGGTCAAGATTGAAGGCTGGGTGGGTCAGGAAGAGGCAAAAGCGGAAATCATGGCGGGGATCGAGAACTACGACCACGCCATCAAGAAACCCATGTATTGATCAGGCAGGCCGCACCTCGATGATGGGGCGGCCGTCAGGTGTCTTTCGGGGGGCGGGCTTCCAGGCATGGCCGTAGACGATTTCAAACGTTGCGGGAAGCACGCCCCCTTCGCGCAGTTGTTCGTAAACGGTCGTCACGGCGCGCCAGCGCATCCGTCCCGTCAGGCCGCGCGGGCGCCCAGCCAACGCGTTTGAACCGCCCGTGTGGCGTAGGTCCCGCACCAACGACGCGATGTCGGGGTAGGTCACCTGCAGGTCTTCCCGGTCCATGACCGGATTGGCAAACCCGGCATGGACCAGCGCATCTCCCACGTCGTGCATGTCTGCAAAGTCGAGGACACGGGCGGGACCCTCTCCCTGCGCAGCAAAGGCGAGACGCAGCTCCTTCAGGGTGTCCGGACCCAGTGTGCTGAACATGAACAGTCCGTCGGGTTCCAGCACGCGATAGACCTCTCTCAGCACCGCATCGTGAGCGCACCAGGGCAGCATCAGGTTGGACCAGACCAGTCCCACGCTGGCATTCTGCAGCGGGATCTGTTCGGCGCTGGCGCATACCGCAAACCGGGTGTCGGGGGGGGCGAAGGGCCGCCACCAAGGGGGGGGCTGCCACGGATTGGCGCGCAGCAGCGCGTCGGACAGGTCAAGGGAAATCAGGGTGGCCTGGGGGAAAAGACGGTGCAGTTCATCGCCGGCAAACCCGGTGCCTGCCCCCAGATCCAGTATCCGCGTCGGCTGGATCTTGAGGAATTCGAAATGCTCCAGCAGACGCCGTCCCACCTCCCGGGCCACGACGGCCCGGTCGGCGTACAAGGAAGCGCTTCGGTTGAAGTTTTGTCGGACCCGGTGTTTCTCGAGCGTCACTCGGCGTGCAGGCCCAATCGGTCAAACAGGCGTTGGTCGCGCTGCACGTCGGGGTTGCCGGTGGTGAGCAGCCGTTCGCCGTAAAAAATGGAATTGGCCCCTGCCAGAAAACACAGGGCCTGCATTTCGTCGGACAGGGATTCCCGTCCTGCAGAAAGGCGGACGCGCGAGGTGGGCATGGTGATGCGCGCACAGGCAATGGTCCGGACGAACTCGAAGGGATCGAGCGCTTCCGTGCCATGCAACGGT
>JAJZRV010000021.1 GCA_021850135.1 Pseudomonadota bacterium | reverse complement strand
GATCTACCTGGAGCGCATCGGCGACGAAGCCGAAAAAATCGCCCGCATGGCCAAGCTGATTCATGGCCCAGACCGTTTACACGCGCCCCGCCCGATAGATCTGCGCCACGCAGCGCAACTGGCGGTCCACATGCTGGGACGCGCACTGGATGCCTTTGCCCGCCTGGACGCCAACAGCGCTGCTCAGGTGCTGCGCGATGACCGGGACGTGGACGAATCGTTTCGGGGAATCCTGCGACAGCTCATCACATTCATGATGGAAGACCCACGCACCATTTCAAATTCGATCGAAATCCTGTTTGCGGCCAAAGCCATAGAACGCATCGGCGACCATGCCAAGAACATGGCGGAATACGTTATTTTCCTGGTCAAGGGCAAGGATGTCCGTCACACCTCGGTGGAAGAAATCGAACGGACGGTTACCACCGCCTGAAGCGCCGCTCAGGCCTTGGGCGGCACATAGCCTGAGGCCTGTTCGGCCCCTGCTCCGAAAAAGTGTGCCTCCATCTGTTGTGCGAGGTACTGGCGCGCTTTGGCATCTGCAAGATTCAGCCGGTTTTCGTTGATCAGCATTTTCTGCATCTCGAGCCAGTTTTTCCAGGCCTCCTCCGAAACCTCGTTGAAAATACGCAGACCCAGCGGCCCTGGATAGGGCGGAAAATCGAGGCCCTTGGCCTCACGCTGCAACTTGATGCAGTGAACGGTACGACTCATGGTTTGACCTTTGCGACACGGTTGTCGGAAATTTGCTTGACGAAAATTTTGGAGCGCCTTTGGTAGTTGTACAACTCCTGTTTGGCCTGGGGCAACTGGTCGATGGTGGTCTCGATAAACCCGCGTTCCGCAAACCACTGTCCGGTCCGCGTGCTGAGTAAAAACAGGCGACGAATGCCCCGCTTGCGCGCTTGTTGCTCCACATGGCGCAGCAAGGTGTCCCCCCGCCCCAGGTTTCTGAAATCGGGATTGATTGCGAGACAGGCCAATTCGCCGGCCCCCTCGTCGGCAAGGGGGTAGAGCGCGACGCAACCGATGATGCGGCCTTCGTGCACCAGTACGGAAAAACGTTCGATCTCGGCCTCCAGAAGCACCCGGTTGCGTTTGACAAGCACCCCATCTGCCTCCAGGGGCTCGATCAGGGACAGGATGCCGGGCACATCCTCCAGGTTGGCAGGACGCAGGACATCGTGCGTATCACGCATCACCATGGTGCCAATCCCCTCGCGGGTAAAGAGCTCCTGGATGAGCGCACCGTCCACGTGGCGGGTGATCAAATGTACCCGGGGGACCGTGCTGCGACAGGCCCGGACGGCACAGGGAAGGTAAAACGCCACGTCTTCAGGCTGGGGCTTGCCACTTTTCAGCAGCGCCTCTGCCTCCTGGGCCGTCAATTCAGAAATCGTTTCTCCCCGGCTGTCGAGCACCCCTGGGGTATCCGTAAGGAATATCAGCTTTTCGGCGCCGAGGGCAATCGCCGTGGCGGTGGCGACCTCTTCCACGGTCAGATTGAAAATCTCTCCAGTGGGCGAATATCCCAATGGCGGCAAAAGAACGATTTCCTCGTCGTCGAGCCGCCTGCGAATGCCCACGGCATCGATTTTTCGCACCAGTCCGGTATGTTGAAAATCGACCCCCTCCACCACGCCAATCGGGCGAGCGGTCACGAAGTTTCCGCTGGCAACCCGGATGTCCGAACCCGCCATGGGCGAGTTGGCCACACCCATGGACAGCAGGGCTTCGATTTCAAAACTCAATGTAGCGGCGGCCTCGATAACACAACTCAAAGCCAGGGCATCCGTCACGCGCGTGCCATTGACATAACGTGGCGTAACGCCCTTTGCGGAAAGGCGTGCCTCGGTTTGCGGACGGGCGCCATGCACCAGCACCAGCCGCACCCCCAGGCTTTCCAGCAGATTGAGGTCGTGTGTCAAGGCAATGAACTTGCCGTCGGCAACAACCTCTCCGCCAAAGGCGATCACAAACGTACGGTCCCGAAACGCATTGATGTACGGGGCCGCTGAACGAAACCAGTTGACGAAGGAGTCTGATCGGGTCATGGGCCGATTATAACGGTTGGGGCGCCCGGGCTTCCACAAAATCGCCCCACAGCCCCTGGAGCGCTGCCACCAGGGCCAGCGCCGCCGTTTCCGTTCTCAGCACCCGGGGCCCGAGCTTGAGGGCCTTGAAGTCAGCTGCGCGTGCGGCCATCTCTTCCTCGGCCGTCAAGCCGCCTTCCGGCCCCACCAGCAGCGCGATGGTGCCCGTGGTCGACCCCAGCTGGGACAACGAGACGTCACCGTGGGGAGACAGCATCAGCCGCAGCCCCCCGGCAGGAAGCTGTCCCAGCCACTGGTCCAGGGATTGAACCGGGTCCACCTGGGGAACACGATTGCGCCCCGACTGTTCGCAAGCAGAGGTCACCACACGCTGCCAGTGCGCCTGGCGTCGCTCGGCGCGTTCTTGCGAAAGGCGCACCACGCTGCGCCCGGTAAGGAGGGGGGAGCATCGGGACACCCCCAGTTCAACCGCCTTCTGGAAGACCCAATCCATTTTCTCATTGGCGCACATGGCCTGACCCAGCCACAATGCCAGGGGGGACTCGGCCTCGCGCGCCCTGAATTCCCGCCGGAAAACGGTCACAGAGGATCCGCTGATGCGATCGATGCTCACAAGGTGCTCTCCCCCCGAGCCGTCAAACAGCACCAGCTCGTCCCCAACACCCAGACGCAACACGCGCACGGCGTGATGGGCCGCGTTTTCTGGCAACCCGAATACTTCAGATTGCCCCAGCGGGATGTCGCAGTAAAAGCGAGGAATGGTCATGAGCATGGTCGGAGCAGATAACCCCCTCATGCTATCATGACGCGATGCTCGATCAGCTCATTACGGCCGTCAAAACGGTCGCCCACCAGGAAGTCATGCCCCGTTATCTCAAAGTGGCGCATGACAAAAAAAATGACGGCAGCCTGTTTACGCAGGCAGACCTCGCCGCCCAGGAAGCTCTGGTCAGCGTCCTCTCCACCCTTCATGACTGCCCCATCCTGGGAGAGGAGATGTCCGAAGCCCTGCAGCAGACGTTATGGCAGGAAAACCAGGCTGGCGTCTGGTGCGTGGACCCCATCGACGGCACTTCAAACTTCGTTCACGGCATTCCCTACTTCGCCATTTCAGTCGCCCTGATCCGTCAAGGTCGCCCGGTCTTGGGCGTGGTCTACGACCCTGTGGCCGATGAGGCTTTTGCCGCTGAAAAGGGACATGGCGCCTGGCTCAACGGCGTCCAATTACCCATCCGGGCCTCTGCACCACAATTTCGGGAAGCCATCGCTACAGTGGATTTGAAACGTCTGCCCGAAAAGCTGGCGCGCGCATTGAGCTTTCGCCCGCCCTATGCGTCCCAACGCAATTTCGGTGCAAGCACGCTGGAATGGTGCTATGTCGCTGCAGGCCGCTTCGATCTCTCGCTGCACGGCGGACAAAAATTGTGGGATTACGCTGCGGGTTCGCTGATCCTGCAGGAGGCCGGGGGAAGTTACTGCACCCTGGAACACGACCAGTTCTGGGAAACTCCTCCCTGGAACCGCTCAGTGGTTGCCGCCCTGCATCCGCCCCTTTTCAACGAATGGCGTGAGTGGCTGCGCGACCACGCCTAGCATCTGTGGCGCCTGTTCCAGCAGAAACTGCTTGAAGGCCCGCGCGACCGGGGACAGCCGCTTTTCCCGATGGTGTACCAGATACCAGTCGCGTACGATGGGCAATCCCGGCACGGGCAGGACAATCAGACGTCGCGTCTCCAGTTCGAGGGTGATCGTATGCTCTGACAGAAAGGCGATGCCCATGCCCGCAATGGCGGCCTGCTTGATGGTTTCGTTGCTGCTCATTTCCATGCGTGCATTGACGGTCAGCCCGTGAGACGACAGGAAGCGCTCCAGCAATTGTCGCGTTCCCGATCCCTTTTCGCGCAGAAGAAAGGGTTCTTCCGCCACGCGCTCCAGGGTCAGCGCCTTCATCCCGGCGAGGCGATGGGTGGGAGGCGCCACGATGACGTGTGCATTACGCGCAAAGGGTTCGGTGACCACTCCCAACGCTTCAGGGGGCTGCCCCATAATGACCAGATCCACTTCATTGTGCATGAGCTGGTGAACGATGCCTTCGCGGTTGCTGACGGATAACTTCAGCTGAACTGCGGGGTGCAGTTCACAAAACCGGGTCAGCAGCGTCGGCGCAAAGTATTTGGCCGTGCTGATGATCGCGATGTCGAGCCGGCCGCTCACGCCCTCCCGCAGGCTCTCGATGGCTTCCTGGGCGTCCTTCATCTGCCGGGAAATGATGCGCGCATGCTGGTACAGTTCCTCACCGGCCTGGGTCAGGAAAATGCGCTTGCCCATTTGTTCGAACAACGGGATCCCGACGGCATCCTCCAGTTGCTTGATCTGCATGGAGACGGCGGGTTGCGTGAGATGAAGCTCTTCGCTGGCACGGGAAAAGTTGAGCAGGCGTGCCACGGATTCGAATATTTGAAGTTGTCGAAACGTGAAATGCACCTCACCTCCCATTTTTTATAAGGCCATTTTATAATGGCTTTATAATTTCATCATAATTTTTTATAATGCGAATCCAAACCTATTTCGATACCCCCAACGCCGGGGGAGATGACCGCAGCCGCTGGCTAGTGGATAATTGAGCTTATTACACTCCATACCAACCCAATCCATCCAAAAAACGCACTTACGAGGAGAAGTCCCATGGCAGTTCGTGTCGGCATCAACGGTTATGGTCGCATTGGTCGCAATGTCCTGCGCGCCCTGTACGAATCGGGAAACAAGCAGGGCATCCAGATCGTGGCCATCAACGATCTGGGAAACCCCGAAACCAACGCGCATTTGACCCGCTACGACACAGCCCATGGCAAATTCCACGCTGATGTTGCGGTACAGGGCGATGCCATGGTCATCAATGGCGACGTCATCCGCGTCTTTTCCCAGCGCAATCCGGCCGAAATCCCCTGGGGTAGCGTCGGGGTGGACGTCGTCATGGAATGCACCGGGTTGTTCACCACGAAGGAAAAAGCCTCGGCACACCTCAAAGGGGGGGCACGCAAGGTCATCATCTCCGCCCCGGGAGGCAAGGATGTGGATGCCACCGTGGTTTACGGCGTCAACCATCAGGTACTCCGCTCCGAGATGACGGTCATCTCCAATGCTTCCTGCACGACAAACTGCCTCGCCCCCCTGGTCAAGCCCCTGCATGACCATATCGGCGTCGTCAAAGGCCTGATGACCACCGTCCACTCGTACACCAACGACCAGGTCCTGACCGACGTGTACCATACCGACCTGCATCGCGCCCGGTCTGCCACCATGTCGATGATCCCCACCAAAACCGGCGCCGCCGCCGCCGTGGGGCTGGTGCTACCAGAACTCAACGGCAAGCTGGACGGATTTGCGGTTCGCGTCCCGACCATCAACGTTTCCCTGGTGGATCTCACCTTCGAAGCAGCGCGAGCCACTACGGTGGAAGAAGTCAACGCCATCATGAAATCGGCTTCCGAAGGCCCGCTCAAGGGAATTCTGAATTACAACACGGCCCCGCTCGTATCGGTCGACTTCAATCACGACCCTGCCTCCAGCACATTCGACGCCGGCCTGACCAAAGTCTCTGGCGGGAATCTGGTCAAGGTACTGGCCTGGTACGACAATGAATGGGGTTTCAGCAACCGCATGCTGGACGTCACGGCGGCATGGATGGCTGCCGCATAACGCGGCTCCGACCATTTACAGGCCAACATCATGAGCATCATTCGCATGCAAGACCTCGATCTTGCCAACAAACGCGTCCTGGTTCGTGTGGATTTCAATGTGCCGCTGAAAGACGGCGCCATCACCGACGACACCCGGATCCGTGCCAGCCTGCCCGGTATTCGCCATGCCCTGTCGAGCGGGGCCAGACTCATGTTGATGTCGCATCTGGGACGACCCACCGAAGGCGTTTTCGATGAGGCCCATTCGCTTGCGCCCGTGGCCAAGCGCCTCTCCGAGCTGCTGGGCGCCCCCGTTCCGCTGGTCTCCCGCTGGCTGGACCAGGACATCGAAGTCGCCCCGGGCAACGTGGTGATGTTTGAAAACGTCCGCTTCAATCCTGGCGAAAAGAAGGACGACGACACACTGTCCCAACGCATGGCCCGGCTGTGCGACATCTTCGTGATGGATGCCTTCGGCACGGCTCACCGCGCCGAGGCCTCGACTCACGGCGTCGCCAAGTATGCCCCGATCGCCTGTGCAGGCCCCCTCCTGGCAGCCGAACTGGATGCACTGGGACGCGCCCTCAAGGAACCAGCGCGCCCGCTGGTCGCCATCGTTGCCGGCTCCAAGGTCTCGACCAAACTGACCGTACTGGCCACGCTTTCCCAAAAAGTGGATCAGCTCATCGTCGGCGGAGGCATTGCCAACACCTTCCTTCTGGCCGCAGGAAAGAAGATCGGCAAATCCCTTGCAGAACCCGATCTGGTTCCCGAAGCGCGCAAGATCATCGAAGCTGCCCAGGCGCGTGGCGGGAACGTCCCCATTCCGGTGGACGTGGTCGTCGGCAAGGCGTTCTCCGAAACAGCCGAGGCCACCCTCAAGTCCGTGGATGAGGTAGCCGACGACGACATGATCTTCGACATCGGCCCCAAAACTGCGGCGCACCTGGCCAAAATCCTGAAAAATGCGGGCACCATCGTCTGGAATGGTCCTGTGGGCGTCTTCGAATTCGACCAATTTGCCGATGGCACCAAGACCCTGGCGATGGCCATTGCAGAATCTCCCGCATTCTCCATCGCAGGAGGCGGAGATACCCTGGCCGCCGTTTCCAAATACCATATCGCGAACCGTATTTCCTACATTTCCACCGGTGGCGGCGCTTTCCTGGAGTTTCTTGAAGGCCGCGAGCTGCCGGCCGTTCGCATTCTGGAATCCCGCACCCACTAACTTTAAGTCACCCTACAGGAGCTTCATGCAGATGCCTCGTCGTACCAAAATCGTTGCCACTATCGGCCCCGCCTCCAGCAGCCCCGAAGTTCTGGAGCGCATGATCCTGGCCGGCATGGATGTTGCCCGCCTCAATTTTTCCCATGGCACCGAACAAGACCATCAGAATCGCATCGAGATGATCCGCTCGATTGCCAAAAAACTGGGCCGGACCGTAGGTATCCTGGGTGACCTCCAGGGCCCCAAGATTCGTGTGGGCAAGTTCCGCGACTCGCGCATCGTGCTGAAAGCAGGGGACCGTTTCATCCTGGATGCCGACTGTGCGTTGGGCGACCAGGAGCGCGTCGGACTGGACTACAAGGAATTGCCTCGCGACGTCTCGAGCGGCGACGCCTTGCTGCTGGACGATGGAAAAATCGAACTCCGGGTGGACCATGTCACCGGCAATCAGGTCCACACCACCGTCATCCAGGGTGGCCCCCTGTCCAACAACAAAGGGATCAATCGGCGCGGCGGCGGCCTGACTGCGCCGGCACTTACCGAGAAGGACATGGAGGATATCAAGCTCGCGGCACGGCTGCGTGTGGATTATCTGGCGGTTTCCTTCCCGCGTTCGGGTGCTGACGTGCAATGGGCGCGCGATCTGATGGTCAAGGCTGGAGGACATGCCCAGATCCAGTCCAAAATTGAACGGGCCGAAGCCATTGACGCCCTGGAAGACATCATCGCCGCCAGCGACTCCATCATGGTGGCGCGCGGCGACCTGGCCGTGGAAGTGGGCGATGCGGCGGTGCCGGCAATGCAAAAGCGCATGATCCGCCTGGCACGCGAAATGAACAAAACCGTCATTACCGCCACCCAGATGATGGAATCCATGATTTCCAGCCCGGTGCCCACACGCGCCGAAGTCTCTGACGTCGCCAATGCCGTCCTGGATGGCAGCGATGCCGTCATGCTTTCGGCTGAATCGGCCGCCGGCCAGTTTCCCGTGGAAGCGATTGCCGCCATGGCTCGAGTTTGCACCGAGGCAGAGAAGCAGGACACCCAGACGTTTGTGGAACGCCAGGATCTGGATCGTATCGAACGTGTGGAAAAGGCCGTGGCCCGTGCAGTCATCCACACCACCCGGCACCTGGAAGTGAAAGCCATTGCCGCGTTGACGCAAAGCGGCACCACGGCGCTCCTGATGTCTCGGGCAGACGTCAATGTCCCGATTTATGCCATGACGCCGGTGGAAGAAACGCAACGCAAAGTGACCCTGTTCCGTGGCGTCTACCCGGTGGATTTCCAGCATGGCATGGAGCCAGCGGAAGTGATGGCTCAGGCCGAGGCCCAGTTGCTGCAATTGGGTGCGGTCAAAAAGGGTGATTTGATCCTGCTGACCATCGGTGAGCCCATCGGTAAACCCGGCGGAACCAACACCATGAAAATCATCCGGATCGGTGAACGCAACTGAAAGCCATGACCATGATGAAACCCGTCTACCGTACCGAACTTCACTCGCTTGCGCTGATTGCCCGCGGCAAGGTGCGGGATATCTACGCGGTGGGCGCGGATCACCTGTTGTTGGTCACCACCGACCGGCTATCTGCCTTTGACGTGGTGTTTCCCACGCCCATTCCCAACAAGGGAGTGATCCTCAATACCCTGACCAATTTCTGGTTTTCCTATTTCCAGGACATCATTCCCAACCATCTCAGCGGTATCGATCCGGAAAGCGTCGTGTCTCCCTCTGAACGCGATCAGGTCGCAGGCCGTTCGGTCGTCGCCCGCAGGATGCAGGCGCTTCCGCTGGAGGCAGTGGTGCGAGGCTATCTCGAGGGTTCGGGTTGGAAGGAGTACCAAGCCAGTGGTACGGTCTGTGGCATCACCTTGCCCGAAGGGCTGCAACGGGCGTCCAGATTACCCGCCCCGTTGTTTACGCCGGCCACGAAGGCCGCGGTAGGCGACCATGATGAAAACATCGATTATTCCCGTGCGTGCCAACTCGTAGGCAGCGCCGTGGCGGCGCAGGTTCGGGATAAGTCGCTGCAACTCTACCAGGCTGCTGCGGATTATGCCCTGGCACGCGGGATCATCATTGCGGACACGAAATTTGAATTTGGTCTGGACCGCGACGGGACACTCACGCTCATTGACGAGGTACTGACGCCGGATTCTTCGCGTTTCTGGCCCAAGGACACCTACCGGGCCGGCACCAGCCCTGAAAGTTTCGACAAGCAGTTTGTCAGGAATTGGCTGGAATCCATTCACTGGAACAAGCAACCGCCCGCACCAGAACTTCCGGAAGAGATCGCTGCGGGAACCGGCGAGCGCTACCAGGAAGCGCTCAACCGCCTGACGCACGCTTGAGCATTCGCTGGATCAGGGTCCATTCCTCCGGTGTCACCGGCGTAATGGACAGGCGATTGCCGCGCGCCAGGAGCCGCATGCCTTGCAACCCGGGCTCGGCGCGCAATTCATTCAACGACAGCAACCGGGTTTTACTGAGCATGCGGACCTCGACGCAAAACCAGCGCGGGTGCTCCTGCGTGGCCTTCGGGTCATAGTAAGGCGATTGGGGATCAAACTGGGTTGGATCGGGTCTTGCCAGGCGGGAGACTTCGGCCAACCCGACGATGCCGGGTTCTGCGCAGCTGGAATGGTAGAACAGTACCCCGTCTCCCAGCTGCATGTCGCGCATCATGAAATTACGCGCCTGATAATTGCGAACCCCGAACCAGTCCACACGTTGCCCGGGCATTCCCAAAACATCATCAACACTGACCTCGGAAGGTTCAGATTTCATCAACCAACAGGTCATGGCGTGGGGGTCCCCCGCAGGTGCCGTCCGGCTGGCATCTTGAACCCAAGCCTCTAGAAGGTGGCTATCCACCGGGCACATCAGGCGATTCCAGCAGGACGCGCGCAACAGTACCCATCAGGTCAATAGCCGGGTTAGATGATTATCGGTTCAAAGAATTAAAACCGTAACAAGCACCCCAGGGGAATCTCAAAAAAGGGATTCCTGCTCGAAGAAGCAGCGATCCAGCCGCTCCTCCATGTCTTTTATTCTACGCTTTACGTCACCAACATCCCAGCTGCTGGCTGCTTTTTGTTCCAGCATTTCGTAAACGGCATTCAGGCCGGCCATGACGGCCGCCCGCTCAGGCCCGACGCCTTCTGCATGGGTGCGTACTTCGCGCATCCGCCGGTCCAGCTCTTGTGCGGCTTCCCGAAGCAGGGCCTGATGCTCAGGCTTGCATGAGACCTTGTAGGCCCGGTCCAGAATGGAAATTTCAACCAGCGCAGATTCTGATTTGGCCATGCTTATTCCGGCACCTGTGCCACGAGCTGCTGCAGGCGATGCTTTGCCTCTTCCATCCTGTCCGAAAGCAGGCGAACCTCATCCGACTTGTGGATCAGCTCCTGTCGCAGTCGCTGGTTTTCTGCGCGCAGGAGATCGCATTGGCTGATCACGCGATCGATTTTCTGCTCCAGACTGGCAAATATCTTTTCCATGGACCCAATATAAATGGGCGGATGTTCCTGCGTCAATTGTACAGATGTTCTTTGCCCCCTCCCCATATTTGGTTACAATCGCCCCAGCAGATGTGAATGGTTCACATCGGGGTGCCCGGATGTCTTTTCGTAATCCGGGTTAAACGGGAAACAGGTGAGACGCCTGTGCTGCCCCCGCAACGGTAAGTCCTGATCACTTTGTCATAACAGTCACTAGGTCGGAAGGTTCACGCCCACGGCCCGGGAAGACGACGAAGGTTTTCGGATGAGCCCGGATACCGGCCCCACGCTCCAAGACGCCAGATGGTCTGGCGCACTGGAAATACTGCGGGGTAGCAGTATTCAGGCAAGCATCTTCATCGGTGAATCCGGTTCGTAGTCCGCCTCGAATTATCCCTGGTGTTTCCCTGTCCTCTACAGGGAGATTATTTTGACAATTTGTACCCGACGTCCCGCCTTCAAGGCGCTTACGCTGCTTGTTTCAGCCGCCTGTACCTCGTTTTCCAGCCATGCCAACAACACCCCGGATGATGTGACAGGCTTGTCACCCATCACGGTGACTTCTTCCCGCTTCGACGAATCCCTGGAGCAGTCGCTACCACAAACCACCATCATCACCTCCAGCGACATTGAACGCAGCGGATTGACCGATGTTTCGCAAATCCTGCAAAAACTCGGCAACGTCCCCACCCGCATCAGCCTGAGCGGCACCCAGGACCAGTCCATCGATCTGCGCGGGTACGGCGTCACCAGCGACAATAACGTGGTGGTCCTTCTGGACGGGGTTCGCCTGTCCGAGATTGAACAGTCAGCGGCACGAACTTCCATGATTCCCGTGGAGTCCATTGATCATATCGAGATCATCCGCGGCGGCTCCAGCGTGCTCTATGGAGAAGGCGCGACCAGCGGGGTCATCAATATCGTCAGCAAGAACCATCCTGGCAATAGCGCAGTCCTGTCGGGCGGCTTGGGCAGTTTTGCCGCCAAAGAGAGCAATATCTGGGTATCGCACCAAATCGAAGGCACGTCTGTTGCCATGTTCGGCAAGACCCTCAATACGGACAATTATCGGGCCAACAATCAGGCACAGATCCGAACGGGAGGCGCTGCGCTCCAGTGGCAGCCCGACGCCGACCGTACGCTCGGCATCCGCCTCTATTCAGATTCCGAGGACACGCGCTTTCCCGGTCCTCTGACACTGACGCAGTTCCAGCAAAACCCCAGACAGACTGTCACCCCCGATGATTCCGGAAAAATCAGCGGCAATACAGTGACGGTGTTCGGCAAGGCCCTGGTCGGGAGTGCCGAACTGGCGGTGGACGCCAATGTCCGAAACAAGCAGTCGAACAGCAATCTGCCCAGTCTGGGCGGTTCTACCGATGTCTCGGCGAATTTTGAAGGGCTCTCCCCACGCGCAAAAATTCATGACGCCGGGGTCAAGGGCAACGACTTGACGTTGGGGCTCGATTTGTCGCGCTGGGACCGCACCTACTCGTCGATCTACCCCGCCTACCCGCAGTATTCCACGGTAGGCGAGCACCTGATCCAGAACAGCAACGCCTTCTATCTCAGGGATGACTGGAGTCTCGACCCTGCAGACCGCATCGTTGCTGGCGCTCGTGTCGAACGTATCCAGAAGGAAATGGCATCCAACGACTCGTCCAACCTGCACGCCTTCGAACTCCAGTACATTCGCACCCTGTTTGCAAAACTGGAGTCCTATGTCAGAACGGGCCAGAGCTACCGCGTCGCCAACATCGATGAGCTGCGCGGCGCAGCTGGCAACCTGCAGCCACAGACCTCCATGGATTACGAGGCCGGCATCAGCTGGAACAGACTGGGTTCAAGCAATGCCGCATTGCGACTGTTCCGCAGCGAGATCCACAACGAACTGGTGTTTGACCCGGTACAGTTTATCAATGTCAATTTACCTCCGACGCAACGCGAAGGTCTGGAACTGGAAGGGCGTTACCAGGCGACCCAGAGCCTTGCCCTGCGGGGTTCGGGACAATGGATCAGGGCAGTATTCGCGCAGGGGGACTATCAGGGGCACCGGGTACCGCTGGTTCCCCAATTCAATATTCAAACCGGGGCCGAATGGACGCCGCGGGAACACCAGACGATTGACCTGTCGGCCCGCCTGGTCGGTCCGCAGTCCGTGGACTCTGATTACATGGGAACGCTGCCGCCGATCCCCTTCTACTGGACAGCGGACCTGCGCTATAGCGCCGCGCTATCGAAACAGTGGAGTCTTGTCGCTTCTGCCAATAACCTGCTCAACCGGCAGTACTACGACTATGCCAACAGTTACGGCGCCTACTACCCTTCCCCAGGAAAGAATTTTGGGGCGCTGCTGAAATACGTCTTCTAGACCGAACGGCCCAGAGCTGAAACTCCGCCCAGCAAGCGGGCCACGGCATGGATCGGGGCCGCAACCCCGATCCAGAAGGCAAAGGCCTCGAGTGTCTGCGGTGCCCAGGTCATGAGGTAAGTCGCCAACCCGGCAGGACTGACCTGCTCAATACGCCCTGACAGCAGGTAGAAACTGCCACTGGCCAGGGTTTCGGCCACGACGATGCTCGACAACAGGCCCACCGCCAGGACGCTAAAACTGTGCCAGTCCAGGGCGCGGAAGCGCGTGCCGCAAAACCGTCCTGCCAGCCACAGAACGCCATAGGCTGGAACCATGAACAGGTAGGCAGGGGTCAGGCAGAAGTCGCTCACACCGCCCCAGGTCACGGCGGCATAATCCAGCGTCCAGATCAGACCGAGGCCCAACGCCCACAGTCTGGCATGACGGAGATAAAAGCCGCCCAGAAAAAAGGCAGCCCAGGCAGCCTGCGGCAAATGCAGTGACGTTGCGTCGTGTTGACCCTGCGTGACCAACACCGCTGCTACCAGCAACATGCCAATGGCCCATCGGGCACGATAATCAAGACTCATTGTGGATCCTGCTCAAGAATTGGGTAAATATCCTGCTGGAATGTTATCAGATTCCCGGCAGCACAGGGGTCGCGGTACGGTATACTGCCCCTCTCTCGTTTCAGGATCACGGCCAGTGCCCTCGTTCACGCTTCCAGTTCATAGCGCCGCGCTGTACCGGCGCTTGCTGCGTTACGTCGTACCCTACCGCTGGGAATTTTTTGCTGCGATCGTCGCCATGGTGATCACTGCAGCCACGGAGCCCATGCTCCCTGCCCTACTCAAACCCATGCTCGACATGAGCTTCGTCCACAAAGACCCCGCCTGGATCCGATGGGTCCCTGTCATGCTGCTGGCGCTGTTCGTCGTGCGCGGCATCGCCAATTTCGTTTCGAAGTTTGCCATGAACTGGGTTGGCAACAAGGTCGTCATGGACCTGCGCAGCCAGATGTTTGAACGCCTCCTGCAGTTGCCAGTGCGCTACTTCGACGATCATCCTGCCGGCACCCTGATTTCGAAATTGGTATTTGACGCCAGTCAGGTCATGACGGCCGCAACGACGGTCGTGACCAATCTGGTCACCGATACTTTCGTGGTGATTGGTTTGCTGGGATGGCTCGTCTTCCTCAACTGGAAACTCACCAGCATCACGCTGCTGGCTGCCCCACCCATTGCCTGGGTCGTCAAAAAATTCAACACCAGGCTGCGCAGTGTCAACCGCGACAGCATGAAGGCCATGGGGGGCATCACGACCGTTCTCGACGAGTCGATTGGCTGCCAGAAAGTCATCAAAATCTTTGGCGGAGTGAACGTTGAAACGGAACGTTTCCACGAGGCCAGCAACCGGGTGCGGCGTCTCAATATGAAGCAGGCTGCTGCCGGTGCGGCCAATGTTCCCCTGGTTCAGTTCTTTGCGGCCCTCGCCGTTGCTGCCATTGTCTGGCTGGCAACACTTCAGGTCAGCTCCGACGAGACCACCGTAGGCGGGTTCGTTTCGTTCATCACGGCCATGATCATGCTGCTGGCTCCCCTCAAACGCCTGTCCGACATCAGTGAATCGCTGCAACGCGGATTGGCGGCTTCCGAAAGCGTTTTTGAGCTCATTGACCAGAAGCCGGAAGTGGACTCCGGAACCATCGTCCTGGAACGCGCACAGGGGATGCTGCAATTCGATCATCTGTGTTTTGCCTATCCGCGCGGAAATCGTTTGGCGCTCGACGATTTCAACCTGAGCATCCGTGCTGGCGAAACCGTGGCCCTGGTGGGTCAGTCTGGAAGCGGCAAAACCACCCTGGCCACGCTGATCCCGCGTTTTTATTCGCCGACCTCAGGACATATCCTGCTGGATGGACACCCCCTGGCATCGCTGACGCTGGCCAGCCTGCGCGCCAACATCGCCCTGGTCAGCCAGGATGTGGTGCTCTTCAACGACACAGTTGCCAACAACATCGGTTACGGCGCGCTGCGCGGCGCATCGCTCGAGCGTATCCGGGCTGCGGCCAGGGCGGCCCATGCCCTGGAGTTCATCGAACAATTACCCGAGGGATTCGATACGCTGTTGGGTGAAAATGGTGCCCGGCTGTCGGGTGGGCAGCGCCAACGCATCGCCATTGCGCGCGCTATCCTGAAAGATGCACCCATACTGATCCTGGACGAGGCAACTTCGGCCCTGGACAGCGAGTCGGAACGGGCTGTGCAAACCGCGCTTGATACGCTGATGATCGGGCGCACCACGATCGTCATCGCCCATCGACTGTCCACCATCGAGAAGGCCGACCGCATCGTGGTGTTGCACGAAGGAAAGATTGTCGAACAGGGCAACCACCGCAGCCTGCTCGAACAGAACGGATACTACGCCCGGCTACACCAGATGCAGCCAATCACTGACGCTTGAGCCACAACTTGGCATAACGGTAGAAGGTAGTATGGGCATTTGATACCGCCAGCAACAATCCTTGGCCCCCATCCAGAAAACCACGCCGCAGCACATACGTTCTGAAAAAAGCCCAGAACCCATGCCCCAAGGCTTTCAAAAGGCCCGCGCGCTCCCCCCTCTCAAATGCCTGCTGCGCCCCCAAGGTGGAGTAGCGGTTGGCCTTGTCCAGGGTTTCTTCCAGGTTGGCATAGGTATCGTGCAAAAGCGGTTGCGTCAGGGTACCCACCTTCTGCGCACTGATCAGGCGTTCATGCACCAGGTCGTCCGAAAATCGTGCCTCGCCGCGCCGAAACAATCTGATCACATAATCGGGCCACCAGCCACCGTGTCGCAGCGTGCGGCCACAATAACGCGATGCCCGCGGCATGCGGTACACGGCAGCGTCAGGGGCCCTCATCGCCGCCTCGATTTCGGCCCTTAATGCGGCGCTCACCTGTTCGTCGGCATCCAGGGACAACACCCAGTCGCCGGTGGCAAGCGCCAGGGCACGATTTTTCTGGGGCCCAAACCCCGGCCAGTCCGAGGCCACCTCCACGCGCGCCCCCAAAGCCCCAGCCACAGCCACCGTGGCATCCGTGCTGCCGCCATCCAGGACGATGCGTTCATCGGCCCAGGCCACTGACCTCAGGCAGTCCCCGATCGCTGCCTCTTCATTTTTGGCAATCACAATGACCGAAAGCGTCATGCGTAATAACTCCGGTACCATGAAACAAATCGTTCAAGCCCCGTTTCCAGGGACGTCTGCGGCCGGTATCCCACCGCTTCCGCGAGGTCGGATACCTCGGCAAAGGTTTCCTCCACGTCGCCCGACTGCATGGGCAAATACTCCCGGAGTGCTTTTTTGTTGAGGCAACGCTCCAGAACGGCAATGAATGCCTCAAGCGATACTGGTTGGTGGCTGCCGAGGTTGTAAATACGCCAGGGCGCATCGCTGCTGGCTGGATCAGGGCACATGCGGTCAAAGGCGGGATTGGCCGCAGCCGGTTGCCCCAGGACCCGGACGACGCCTTCGACGACGTCATCGATATAGGTGAAATCCCGGCGCATCCCGCCTTGATTGAATACCTGGATCGGGCGATTCTCAAGGATGGCGCGGGTAAACAGGGCGTAGGCCATGTCCGGCCGCCCCCAGGGACCATACACGGTAAAAAGCCGCAGCCCCGTCGTTGGCAGACCGAACAGGTGGCTGTAGGCATGCGCCATCAGCTCATTGGCTCGTTTGGTCGCCGCATACAGGCTGACGGGGTGATCTGCCGGATCGTGTTCGCTGAAAGGCAGCCGTGCATTGCTGCCATAGACGCTGGATGTACTGGCATACACGAGATGGCTGATCTGGTGCCGACGACATCCCTCCAGGATGTGGCCAAACCCGGTCAGATTGGCGTCCACGTAGGCCTGGGGGTTTTTCAGGGAATAGCGCACCCCCGCCTGAGCCGCAAGATGCGCCACATGAGAAAATCCGTGCTCCGCAAAAAATGTCGCCATGCCGCGCGAATCACTGACGTCCAGGGGGTGAAAACGAAAACCTGGCTGGTTGTCCAGCTGGGCCAGCCTGTCCCGCTTTAACGCAACCTCGTAATAGTCATTGAGATTGTCGATGCCGACAACCGCATGCCCTTCCTGCAGCAATCGCTTGGCCACATGCATGCCGATGAACCCTGCCACTCCGGTGACCAATATCTTCATGGGCAAATTTTAGCATGGGGCCCGTCGTGGGTAGCCTCGGTTTGACACACAGCCTAGAATGGCGGCATGCGCAAAATCCTGATCATCAAAACGTCATCCCTGGGAGATGTGGTCCACGCCTTACCGGCTGTTTCCGACATTGCCCGCCACTGCCCTGACATTGCCGTGGACTGGATGGTGGAAGAGTCCTTTTCCGCCATTCCGGCCCTCCACCCTGCAGTGCAGCACATCATCCCGGTGGCCACCCGGCGCTGGCGCAGGACGCCGTTTTCGCGCGACACCTGGCATGAAGTGACTGCGTTGCGCCGCTTGTTGCGGGATCGGTCTTATGATCTGACCATTGATTTGCAGGGGCTCATCAAAAGCGCGCTGCTGGGCTGGCTGGTTCCGGCACATCGGGTGGGATACGCATGGTCCAGCGCCCGCGAACCCCTGGCCACGCTGGCCTATCAGGAAAGATTTGCAATTCCCTGGGCGCTGCATGCGGTCGAACGCAACCGTCTGTTGGCAGCACAGGCCCTGGGCTATGCACCCGGCCCGGAGATTCGATACGGACTCAAGGCCCCCTCTGCCCGGCCAGACTGGGCACCCGCCGAGCCCTACGTTGTCCTGCTCCATGCCACCAGCCGCCCGCATAAGGAGTGGCCTGAAAGCCACTGGGTCGAACTTGGCGTGCGTCTCCATCAGCATGGGCTGCGCGCCGTCATTCCTGGAGGCAGTCAAATCGAGCGTGAGCGCGCCGCGCGCCTGGCCAGTCGCATTCCATCCGCCATGGCTGCCCCCACACTCAACCTGGCGGCGCTCGCAGCCCTCCTCGCCCACGCGCGCTGCGTGGTCGGCGTGGATACCGGGCTGTCGCATTTGGCGGCCGCGTTGAATCGCCCGGTGGTCGCCATATTCACTGCGACCCAGCCAGAAGCCACGGGGGTCTACGGCAGCCCGCTCGCGGTGAACTGTGGTGGAAAAAAGCAGCTCCCTTCCGTCGAAACGGTCCTGCGGGCCATTCCTGCTTGATGCTGACCACGCGCCGCGGTTATACCTTCCTCGCCTGGATCCTGTTGCCGCTGGCGTTCATCCGCCTGCTCTGGCGTAGCCGCCGGCAGGCGGGGTACCTGCAGCACTGGGGCGAACGGCTGGGCCGATATCCCATGCAGCCCAGCCGGCCGGTCCTCTGGTTGCATGCCGTCTCGGTAGGAGAAACGCGAGCTGCTGCCTCGCTGATCGAGTTGCTTCGCAAACGATATCCCGAGTACCAGTTGTTGCTGACCCACATGACCCCCACGGGACGCGAAACGGCAACGGATTTGATCGGCGGGGACGTTTTGCGCTGTTACCTGCCCTACGACGTGCCTTTTGCCATCCATGGTTTTCTGGATCATTTCAAGCCTCACCTAGGGTTACTGCTGGAGACAGAGCTCTGGCCGAATCTGATCAGCCTTTGTGCCGAGGCCGGCGTGCCCGTGTTGCTCGTCAACGCGCGCCTGTCCGAAAAATCGGCCGCACGTTATCGCCGCACCCAGCCGCTGACCCGGGACATCCTCTCCCGCCTTGCCCTGATTGCGGCACAGACGGACAGCGATGCAAGGCGATTCACCACCCTGGGCGCCCAGAATGTGCACGTGGCCGGAAATCTTAAATTTGATACGCCCCTGGCGCCAACCTCTGCGGCCACGCTGGATTCACTACGCGTCCTGGTAGGCACCGGGCGTCCTGTCTGGCTGGCAGCAAGCACCCGTGCCGGGGAGGAGCGCCTGCTTCTCGAACTGCTTCCCCGTCTGGGTTGCCCCTCAGCGCTTCTGATCCTGGTGCCGCGTCATCCGCAACGTTTCGACGAGGTTGCAGCCCTGCTGGAGAGCCTGGGCATTCCCTTCGTTCGCCGCTCGGAAAACCGTCCCGTGCCCAGCGACGTTCCGGTACTATTGGGCGACAGCATGGGGGAACTCCAGGCCTACTACCAGATTGCGGATGTTGCCCTCATCGGCGGCAGTCTGCTCCCCTTTGGCGGGCAGAACCTGATTGAAGCAACTGCCGTGGGCTGCCCGGTCCTGGTCGGCCCACACACCTATAATTTCATGGATGCCACCGAATGGGCCATCGCTGCAGGTGCCGCAATCCGTCTGCAACAGGCTTCAGAGTTGCCCGATGTGCTGCCCGCACTGATGCGCGACGCACCTCGTCGCCAGCATATGGGCGACGCCGGACGACGTTTCACACTGCAGCATCAAGGTGCTGCACACCGTATCCTGTCACTGATTGAGCGCTTTCTTCCCCGACACTCATGAACAAAGCATTTACCCGAGAGAATGATTCCGATCTCGAGGAGGAGCCTTCCGAGACAACCTCCAGCCTGCCCAAGGGAACGCCCAACTACATTACCCCGGCCGGCCATGCCCGTTTGTGCGCCGAAATGGAACACCTGCTTCGCGTCGAACGCCCTTCAGTGGTGGAAACCGTAGCCTGGGCTGCATCCAATGGGGACCGTTCCGAGAATGGTGACTACATTTACGGCAAGCGGCGCCTGCGCGAAATCGATCGACGCCTGCGTTTTCTTACCAAACGCCTGGAGATTGCCCAGGTGGTGGACCCCGGGCTTCAGGCAGGGAACGACCAGATTTTTTTCGGGGCAACCGTCACGGTAAGCGACGCATCGGGTGTACCGCAGACCTACCGCATCGTGGGTGTGGATGAAACGGATCCAGCGCGGGGACACATCAGCTGGATTTCACCACTGGCACGAGCGCTACTCAAGCAACGCGAGGGGGATGCCATCCGTTTTCAGAGCCCGGCGGGGTCTCGTGAGGTGGAAATCCTGGAGGTTCATTACGATCCGGATCCCACCCCTCGTCCCTGAACAGCCTTCAGAACTGGAACCGGACCGGCTGGAGCGCGTGATGCAGCGGGGGAACAACCGTTTCAAAAAGGGTTTCGGAGCGTAACGCACCGGCGCCATCCCGCTTCCAGCGAATGACTTCCATGGCCGGAGCGTCTCCCACGACGGCAAGCAGACATCCTCCGGGGGCAACCGCGTCGAGGAAGGATTGGGGCAACACAGGAACAGAACCCGTCAGTACGATGGCATCCCACTGGCTTCCCGGACGCCAACCCTGTGCCGCATCACCCACTTCAACCGAAACGTTGTCATGGCCATGCGTTTTCAGCGTCCTGGCCGCATGCGCCGCAAGCTGAGGGTGGATCTCCACAGTGGTCACCGTGGCTGACAGGCGGCCCAGCAAGGCAGCCATGTAGCCACTTCCCGTGCCCACTTCCAGGACCCGGTCGGACTTTTTGAGGCGCAATTCCTGGAGCAGACGCGCTTCCAGCTTCGGGGACAGCATGGTTTCCCCCAGACCCAGCGGAATTTCCATGTCCACGAAGGCCAGCCCACGCCAGGCTTCGGGAACGAAGTCTTCGCGCCGCACTTCGTAGAGCAGATCGAGCACCGTGATGTCCAGCACTTCCCAGGGCCGAATTTGCTGCTCGACCATATTGAAACGGGCTTGTTCTATATTCATGGGAGCAATTCCAGAGTCATGAGCCAAGGGGAGAACATTGTACCAAACTCGGCCGCCGTGCGCGCCCAAACCGGCCTTCCAGTGTGCCTTGCCCCTGATCAAGCCCCGACCCCGGTAGCTGCAACTGGAGGACCGAATCAGGGTAAACTGGGCGCGGCATTGCAATGTTGCAGCGTCCGTCGTGATTTTATCGAGGATGACACGAATGAAGGGAATGACCAGCCGGCTTTACTTTTGGGTGCTACTCGCCATTCTGGCCGGCGCCATTTTTGGTTTTATGGAGCCCAAGAGCGCGGTAGGATTGAAGCCGCTCGGCGACGGCTTTATCGCTCTGGTCAAAATGATGATCGCCCCGATCATTTTCTGCACGGTCGTCCTGGGCATCGCAGGTGCCGGCGACATGAGAAAAGTAGGACGCGTCGGCGGCAAGGCCCTGATTTACTTCGAGGTAGTGTCCAGCCTCGCGCTCATCATCGGGTTGATCGTCATGAACACGATTCAACCCGGCAAGGGCTTCAACGTCGATCCGGCCACGCTCGACCCCAAAGCCGTCGCAACCTATGCCAAAGCAGCCTCGGAACAATCCGTAGCCGACTTCATATTGCACATCATTCCCAAAACCTTATTTGATGCCTTTTCCGGAAACGGCGATCTGCTGCAGGTCTTGTTGGTGGCCATTCTGTTTGGATGGTCTTTGAGCCACCTCGGTTCTGCCGGAGAATACGTCCATCGCCTGATTGTGGAAACATCTCATGCCCTGTTCGGCATGATGAATACCATCATGAAGCTCGCTCCCATCGGCGCTGGCGGCGCGATGGCCTTTACCATCGGCAAATATGGGGTGGGCGCCCTGGCCCCGTTGATGTCCCTGATGGGTAGCTTCTACCTGACCTGCCTGATTTTCATTCTGGTGGTCCTGGGTCTGATCAGCGCCCTGGTGGGATTCAACATCCTGAAATTCCTGTCCTATATCAAGGATGAGCTCCTGACCGTCCTGGGGACCTCTTCGTCCGAATCGGCTTTGGTGCCCTTGATGCACAAGCTGGAAAAAGCGGGGTGCCCCAAGTCCGTTGTGGGTCTCGTGGTGCCTTCCGGCTATTCGTTCAATCTGGATGGAACCAACATCTATCTCACCATGGCAGCACTGTTTGTGGCCCAGGCGCTCAACATTGACCTCACGATGCAACAGCAGCTCAGCCTGCTGCTGGTAGCCATGCTGACTTCCAAGGGCGCCTCGGGCGTGACCGGGGCCGGTTTCATCACGTTGGCTGCCACGCTGGCCGTGGTCCCCTCCATTCCCATTGCGGGCCTTGCCCTCATCCTGGGCATCGATCGATTCATGTCCGAAGCCCGCGCCATTACCAACTTCATCGGCAATGGCGTCGCCACCATCGTGGTTTCCCGTTGGGAAAAGGAGCTGGATTATGACAAGCTCAACCAAGCCTTGAAAGGTTAGTTACCGGAGTCACTGAATGAATGCCAACCCAAAATTTCTTGCAGAAACAGCGCAGGTCGACCAGGCCTCCATCGCGCCCCTGCCTCGTTCCCGAAAAATCTATGTCTCGGGCTCGCGTCCGGACATCCGCGTCCCCATGCGCGAAATCAGCCAGTCCGATACCCCGGCTGCAATGGGTGCCGAAACCAATCCACCGATCACGGTTTACGATACGTCCGGACCCTATACGGACCCCGCAGCGAAAATCGACATCCGTGCCGGACTCCCTCCCCTGAGAGAAGCCTGGATCGTCGAGCGACGGGATACCGAATCTCTGGACGGTCCCAGTTCCGCCTACGGGCTGGGCCGGCTGTCCGACCCTGCGCTGGCCGCAATGCGCTTCCAGCTTCATCGCCAGCCGCGTCGCGCCTTGCCCGGCAAGAATGTCACCCAGATGCATTACGCGCGGCAAGGCATCATCACGCCCGAAATGGAATTTGTGGCGATTCGCGAAAATTGCCGGCGTGCGGAAATGATGGAGGCGCTGAAGCGTCGGGGAGGTTCGCTGGAACGCCTCCTGGGGGCCCAGCACGCCGGGGAAGCCCTGGGTGCATCGATCCCCGGGATGATTACGCCAGAATTCGTACGCGATGAAGTGGCACGCGGACGCGCCATTATCCCGGCCAACATCAACCATCCAGAATCCGAACCCATGATCATTGGCCGAAACTTTCTGGTCAAGATCAACGCCAACATCGGCAACTCCGCCGTCAGTTCCGGCATTCAGGAGGAAGTCGAAAAGATGACGTGGTCCATCCGCTGGGGCGGCGACACGGTCATGGATCTCTCCACGGGTAAAAACATCCACGAAACACGCGAATGGATCATCCGCAACTCGCCAGTGCCTATTGGCACCGTCCCTATCTATCAGGCCCTGGAAAAAGTGGATGGGCGCGCCGAAGATCTGACCTGGGAAATCTTCAGGGACACCCTGATCGAACAGGCCGAACAGGGCGTGGACTACTTCACCATCCATGCTGGCGTACGCCTGGCGCATATTCCGATGACCGCCTCCCGAATGACCGGTATCGTGTCGCGCGGGGGGTCCATCATGGCCAAATGGTGCCTGTCCCACCATCGCGAAAGCTTTCTGTACACCCACTTTGAAGAGATCTGCGACATCATGAAGGCCTATGATGTCAGCTTTTCGCTGGGTGACGGCCTGCGTCCCGGATCCATCTATGACGCCAACGACGAAGCCCAGTTTGCCGAACTCAAAACCCTCGGCGAATTGACCGAAATCGCCTGGAAACACGATGTCCAGACCATGATCGAAGGCCCAGGCCATGTGCCCATGCACAAGATCCGGGAGAACATGGACCTGCAGCTCAAGCTATGCCGCGAAGCCCCGTTCTATACGTTGGGCCCCCTCACCACCGACATCGCACCAGGCTACGACCATATCACTTCAGCCATCGGTGCGGCCATGATTGGCTGGTACGGTACTGCCATGCTGTGCTACGTCACGCCCAAGGAACACCTGGGGTTGCCGGATAAAAACGATGTCAAGGACGGCATCATGGCCTATAAGGTTGCTGCGCACGCCGCAGATCTTGCCAAAGGCCACCCCGGTGCCCAGTTGCGCGACAACGCCTTATCCAAGGCACGGTTCGAGTTTCGTTGGGATGACCAGTTCAACCTGGGGCTGGACCCGGACAAGGCACGCGAATTTCACGACGAAACGTTGCCGCAGGAAGGCGCCAAGCTGGCGCATTTCTGCTCCATGTGCGGCCCACATTTCTGCTCCATGAAAATCACCCAGGACGTGCGGGATTATGCAGCACGCCAGGGCGTTTCCGAACAAGAGGCATTGGACCGAGGACTCGCCGACAAGGCCACTGAGTTCCTGGAAAAAGGCGCCGAATTGTATCGCAAGGTGTAATTCGGTATGGATATGCTGTTGCTGGCCAAGGCGGCCATCCTGGGCATTGTTGAAGGCCTGACCGAGTTTTTGCCCGTTTCCAGTACGGGCCATTTGATCGTGGCGGGCAGCCTGCTCAACTTCAACGATGAAAAGGGCAAGGTTTTCGAGATTGCCATCCAGTTTGCCGCCATCCTTGCTGTGTGCTGGGAGTACCGCGTCAAGGTGATCACTGTGGTTGGCGGGCTGTCCCATGACCCGAAAGCCCGGCGATTCGCTTCCAACCTGCTGATCGCCTTCCTGCCAGCGGCATTTCTGGGATTGCTGCTGGCCAGCAGCATCAAGGCCTATCTGTTCTCACCGGTTCCCGTGGCACTGGCATTCATTCTAGGTGCCTTTGTCATTCTCTGGATCGAACGCAGGCGACACCCCGTGACAGTACATCGGGTGGACGACATGACATGGCAGACCGCCCTGAAAATTGGCTTTTGTCAGGCAGTGGCCCTGATTCCAGGGACTTCTCGCTCAGGCGCCACCATCATGGGCGGTCTTTATTTTGGCCTGTCACGCACGGCAGCAACGGAATTCTCATTCTTTCTGGCGATTCCCACGCTCTTTGCCGCCACGCTGCACGAACTGGTGAAATACCGTCAGCTCCTGCACGGTGCTGATTTCGAACTGTTTGCCGTGGGCTCGCTGTTTTCCTTCGTGGCGGCGTTTGTCACCGTGCGCGCCCTGCTGCGATACGTCAGCCGGCACAGCTTTACTCCCTTTGCAGGCTATCGAATCCTGTTTGGCGTCATGGTACTCATCACCGACGCCATGGGTTGGGTCGAATGGTCAGCCGGTTGAGAAGGGGGTCAGATCTCGATCAGTTCGAAATCTTCCTTGCGAGCGCCACATTCCGGGCAAACCCAGTTCACCGGAACATCCTCCCAGCGGGTGTAAGGCGGGATGCCGTCATCAGGAGCACCGAGCTCTTCGTCGTAAATGTACCCACAGATCAGGCAGAGGTAAGTTTTGTAGCCTTTCGCAGCGTCCATGGTCTTCCCGGAATTGAGTTAGAATGAAACATGTTGAAATGATCAAAATGCCCGCCAAAGTCTGAATTTGGCGTTGCAAGCCCTGCATCATAAAACCTGAACCCCGGAAGAGCAACCTTCGTTCATGACTTCGCCGCCCCCCGCCGTATTGATTTTTGCAGCCACCGACCCGAGCGGTGGCGCTGGTTTGCAGGCCGATGTCCTGACCCTGGCCAGCATGGGCTGTCACCCCTTGTCTGTCGTGACTGGGGTGACCATTCAGGACACCACCGGTGTTGAAGACGTTCTGCCGCTGGATGCCGAATGGGTGGCAGATCAGGCGCGCTGCATTCTGGAAGACGTTCCGGTGAGCGTGTTCAAGCTGGGCGTGCTGGGTAGCGTCGAAGCCATTGCGGCCATCGCAGAAATCGTCTCGGACTACCCCGAGATTCCGCTGGTTTTGGACCCCATTCTCGCCAGTGGTCGCGGTGATGAACTGGCCTCCGAGGACATGCTCTCTGCCCTGCGCGAACTCATCATCCCCCAGTCCACCATCGTCACGCCAAACACCCTTGAAATTCTGCGCATTGCCTATGATGAGCCTCCTGAAGAAGGCAACCCCGATCTTGCAGAAGCGGCCCGACTGGTCCTGGAAACAGGCTGCGAGTACGTGCTGATCACCGGCACCCACAGCAACTCCAGTCAGGTGATCAATACGCTGTACGGTCGCGAGGGCGTCATTCGCTCTGATGGCTGGGAGCGGTTGATGGGCAGTTTTCATGGTTCGGGGTGCACCCTTAGTTCGGCCATCGCGGCAGGGCTGGCTCAGGGCCTCGACATGGCGGAGGCCGTGGCCGAGGCGCAGGAATATACCTGGCAAACGCTCAAGGACGCTTTCCGATTGGGCATGGGGCAACCTATTCCCGACCGACTGTTTTGGGCGCGCGATGAACCTCCGGCAGGCGATGTCCATTGATTGCACCGTCATTCGGGGCCTCTATGCCATCACCCCCGAAATTGCGGATACTGCTCGCCTGCTAAACCAGGTTCAGCAGGCCATTGATGGAGGAGTGACCCTGTTTCAGTACCGCGCCAAAACTTTGGCGCCAGCACATCGCGAGGCGCAAGCCCAGGCGCTGGCCGCGCTATGCAAACATCAGGACGTTACACTGATCATTAATGACGACATCGCTCTGGCACGTGCCTGCAGGGCCTCTGGGGTCCATCTGGGTCGCGATGACAAAGCAGCTCTGGACAAGGACCATGAAGATAGTAACTGCCCGCTATTGATTGGCGTGTCCTGCTACGATTCGCTTCAGAACGCCCTGGAGGCGGAGCAGTCGGGAGCAAGCTACGTCGCTTTTGGCAGCTTTTTCCCCTCTAGGACTAAACCGGATGCGGTGCGCGCCACCCTGCCGCTGCTGCGGGAGGCCCGCCGAAAACTCGGCATCCCGATCGTCGCCATCGGCGGTATCGGGTTGGATCAGGTGGATGCCCTGATCGACGCCGGCGCCGATGCGGTCGCCGTGATTTCAGCCCTGTTTGAGGCCACCGATATTTCCGGGACCGCACGCCAGTTCAACCATCATTTCCAAGGATGATATGACCAGCTTCAATGACCAGCTTTTTGACCGCGCCCAGATCCATATTCCAGGTGGCGTCAATTCTCCAGTTCGCGCCTTTCGTGCGGTAGGCGGCACGCCCCGATTTCTCGACCACGGCGTGGGTCCCCGGGTTTGGGACGTGGATGGTCGCGAGTACATTGACTACGTTTGTTCCTGGGGTCCCTTGTTGCATGGCCATGCACACCCCGCCGTCATCGAGGCGGTACGGGAAGTGGCCACCAAAGGATTGAGTTTTGGAGCGCCCACGGAACTCGAGATCGAGCTGGCCGAACTGGTCTGTCGCCTCGTGCCTTCCATCGAACAGGTCCGCCTGACCAGTTCGGGCACCGAAGCCACCATGAGCGCCATTCGTCTGGCGCGAGGGTTTACCGGGCGCAGCAAAATCGTCAAGTTCGATGGCTGTTACCATGGCCATGGCGATGCCTTGCTGGTCAAGGCCGGATCAGGCGCATTGACCTTTGGGCAGCCTGATTCGGGCGGCGTTCCGCCGGAGTTGGCCGCCCATACCCTGGTGCTGAACTATAACGATATCCCCCAACTGGACGCCCTCTTCGCCCAGATGGGCGACACCATTGCTGCGGTCATCGTCGAGCCGGTTGCAGGCAACATGAATATGGTCCTGCCCCAACCGGAGTTTCTGAATCGCCTGCGTCAATTGACGCAGGCCCATGGCGCCCTGTTGATTTTCGACGAGGTCATGTCCGGCTTCCGGGTGGCCCTGGGTGG
>JAJZRV010000020.1 GCA_021850135.1 Pseudomonadota bacterium | reverse complement strand
CGCATCAACGAAGCGCTCAAGGAAGTCGAGGCTGAGTTGCACGACATCCAGACCCGTCTGGAGGCCCTCCTGCTGGATTTTCCCAACCTGCCCCACGCCTCCGTGCCTGTGGGCAAATCCGAGGCCGACAACGTCGAGATGCGGCGGTTTGGCACGCCCCGAGCCTTTGATTTTCCGGTCCTGGATCATGTGGCCCTGGGCGAAGGGCTGGGGTTGCTGGACTTCGAGACGGCCAGCAAGCTTTCCGGCGCCCGCTTTTCGGTTTTGAAGGGCGAGCTGTCCCGCCTGCACCGCGCGCTGTCGCAATTCATGCTGGATACGCACACGCGCGACCATGGCTACACGGAAATGTACGTGCCCTACATGGTCAATGCCGAAACGCTGCGCGGCACGGGCCAGCTGCCCAAGTTCGAGGCGGATCTGTTTTCCGTGCCCCGGGGCGAGCAGGGCAAGCACTACCTGATCCCGACCGCCGAAGTCCCGTTGACCAATATGGTGCGCGACGTCATCTTGCGCGAGGAAGAGCTGCCCTTGCGGCTGACGGCGCATACCCCCTGTTTTCGCTCCGAAGCCGGGTCGTACGGCAAGGACGTGCGCGGACTGATCCGGCAACACCAGTTCGACAAGGTCGAGCTGGTCCAGATCGTCCATCCCGAACATTCCTATGCCGCGCTGGAAGAGCTGACCAGCCATGCCGAAAAAATCCTGCAGTTGCTCGAGTTGCCCTATCGGGTGATCGTCCTGTGCACCGGGGACATGGGGGCGGGTTCCAGCAAGACCTACGATATCGAGGTCTGGTTGCCGGCGCAGAATACCTATCGTGAAATTTCATCCTGCAGCAATTGCGAGGCGTTCCAGGCGCGGCGCATGCAGGCGCGTTTCCGTAATGAGAAAAACAAGCCGGAACTGGTGCATACCCTCAACGGGTCCGGGGTGGCCGTGGGGCGTGCCCTGGTGGCGATCCTGGAAAATTACCAGAACGCGGACGGCAGCATTGGCGTGCCGTCCGTATTGCAGCCCTATATGGGTGGGGCAACCGTCATCGGACGCCGCCCTGCCTAAGGCCCCACCAGGCGCGAAAGCCCTCCCATCATGCCGGCGATGGGATGGTGGGGCTTTTCAAAGCGTGCCAGGATGTCGTAGTAGCCGCGCACGTTCTCCACAAAATTCACGGGCTCCCCGCCACGCGCAAATCCGGACTTTGTCGTTTCATAGACGGCAGGCAGGCTGAGCAGGGGCAGCATCTTTTTGATGTCGTTCCACGAATCCGGGTTGAGCTTGTTGCGTTGGGCCAGGATTCTTGCGTCTTCCAGATGGGCAAACCCCACGTTGTAGGCGGCCAGCGCCAGCCAGGTCCGATCCGGCTCCGGAATGCGTGGCGGCACCATGTCCTTGAGCTGCTGCAGGTACTGCGCAGCGGCGGGAATGGCCTGATTGGGGTCCATGCGATTGCTGACATGCAGGCGGTCTGCCGTGTCCGCAGTCAACATCATGATGCCGCGCACGCCCGTGGGCGAGATGGCGTCATTGTCCCAACGCGACTCCTGGTAGGCAATGGCGGCCAGCAAGCGCCAATCGACGCTGCTGAGTTCCTGGGCACGCTTGAAATTTCCCGAGAAGCGCGGCAGCCGGGATACCATTTTTTGCAGGAAGGCGCTGGCATCCTCGTGGTCCAGCGCATTGATGTGGCCGTAATAGCGTTCGACGGCGCGTGAGAGGCCACCCGAATGATCGAGGGAGCCCAGATAGTCCCTGGCTGCCTGATATAGCGGCGTATTTTCATCGTGCAGGAAGGCCCAGGCAATGGGCTCATCGGGACCGAGGTCGAAGGCCACCGTCAGGTCCGGGTAATAATTCTGGGCGATTGCGATGGTGTTGGAATCGCTGACGGCGTACTGAATGCTGCCCTCAAACACTTTCTGGAGCAGGTCGAGGTCCAGGTCGCCGTGGGGAAACGCCTGCCATGACAAGGCAGGGAACTGGGCCTTGAGCTGCTTCAGGATTTCGAGGTGGACAGGATCGGGAACGACGCCCACCCGTTTGCCCACCAGGTCGGCAGGACTTGCAGGGGCCGGCGTCAATGAGGCATTGAAGACCAGCTGGGGCCGGCTTTGCTGGTAGGGCAGGGTAAAGTCGAACTGCTTTTTGAGTGGGGGGGAGACATGCACCGCTGCCGCAGCGAAATGTGCACGCCTGGAACGAACCGCTTCCAGCACCTGGTCCATGTTGTCCAGGACCAGAAATCGCACCGGCTTGCCCAGGGCCTCTCCAAACTTGAGGGTCAGGTCATGCTCCAGACCCACCGTGCGACCGTCGGGTTGGGTGAGGTAGGTGGTGGGACCAAGGCGGGTGGCCACCACCAGTTCGCTCAGGTTGTCCAGGGCGGTAACGGGCTGGAGGATGGGCGCCTGGGACAGGATCACCGCACCATCGCGATCTGCAGTGCGCTGGTAGGACCACAGCACGACCACCACCATCAGGCTCAACGCCACGATGAAGATCCGCTCCGGCCCGTTCAGCAGGAAACGCAGGACGAAGTGCCCAAGAGTACGGTGAGGTCGCTGTGTTACCATCCGTTCAGTGGTGGATCAAGGTTATTGTAATGATGAGTCGTTGTGTTGCCATTCTACCGGCAGGGGGGTCAGGGGCCCGTTTTGGGACTGCATGCCCCAAGCAGTTTACCCTGCTCCGGGGGCAGATGCTGCTGGTTCATTCGATCCAGTCCCTGCTGCAGGATGCCCGCGTGGAAGCAGTATACGTGGTGCTCGCACCGGAGCACCAAGCGCTGCTGGACTGGACGCAGTGGGAGGGGCGCGTTCGCCCTCTGGCCCAGGCGGGCCCCACCCGGGCCGATACCGTTTTGGACGCGCTGGAGGCGCTGCGTGGTGAACTTGCCGCGCACGATTGGGTGCTCGTGCATGATGCGGTGCGACCCTGCCTGTCGCGCGAAGGGTTGTCGCGCCTGCTGGATACCCTGATGGAGGATGCCGTGGGGGGCTTGCTTGCGGTCCCGGTGGCGGATACCTTGAAGCGTCAGGGTGGGGACGGGCGCGTCCAGGATACCGTGAACCGCGAAGGGCTGTGGGGAGCGCAAACCCCGCAGATGTTTCGTTATGGGATGCTGTTGCAGGCGTTGCAAGGCTCCCGGGTCCACACGGACGAGTCTTCCGCCATGGAAGCCGTGGGCCATGCGCCTTTGCTGGTGATGGGCGAGTCCACCAACATCAAGGTCACCTATCCCGCCGATGCGTCACTGGCCGAGTGGATTCTGGCAGCAAGGGAAAAACTTCAGGAGGCACCATGAGGATTGGACAGGGGTTTGATGTGCACGCGCTGGTTCCGGGGCGCCGGCTCGTCATCGGCGGCGTGGAAATTCCCCATGCATTGGGGCTGGAAGGACACTCGGATGCGGATGTCCTGCTGCATGCCATTTGCGATGCGCTTCTCGGGGCGGCGGCCCTGGGCGATATCGGTCGCCATTTTCCGGATAGCGATGCAACTTACAGGAACGCGGACAGTCGGGTATTGTTGCGCCAGGTGGTCGGCTTGATTCGTGCGGCCGGATTTACGCCCGTCAACGTGGATGCCACCATCATCGCACAGGCTCCGCGGATGGCGCCCCATATCTCCACGATGGTGGCCCATCTGTCCGCCGATCTTGAGGTTCCTGCGGGGGCGGTCAACATCAAGGCGACCACCACCGAAAAGCTGGGATTTACCGGACGCGGCGAGGGCATCGCCGCCCAGGCCGTTTGTCTGCTTGCAAGGGTGGATCAGTAAGGCAGTGCGGCATCCGGTTTGATTTTGAGGATCTGCGTCTTGAAATCCCGCTGAATGCGCTGCAGCGCTTCGGCATTGTCCGCCTCAAAGCGCAGGACGATTACGGGAGTGGTGTTGCTGGAGCGCGCCAGCCCAAACCCGTCGGCGTACTCGACGCGAACACCGTCCAGGGTGATGATGTCCTGGGCGCCCTCAAACCGGCCCGAGCGTTGCAGTTCGGCAATCACGGCAAAGTTCTCTCCTTCGCGCAGGCGGATCTGCAATTCGGGCGTCGTGACAGCATCGGGCAGTCCGTTGAGCGTTCCTTCCACGTCGGCGACACGGCTCAGGATTTCAAGCAGCCGGGCGCCTGCATAGAGGCCATCGTCAAATCCGTACCAGCGTTCCTTGAAGAAGGTATGCCCGCTCATCTCGCCTGCGAGGAGCGCGCCGGTTTCCTTCATCTTGGCTTTGATCAGTGAATGTCCCGTTTTCCAGAGCGTGGGTTTGCCGCCGTGCTTGCGAATCCAGCCGAAGAGGTTCCGGGTGCATTTCACGTCAAAGATGATTTCCGCACCCGGGTTGCGCGCCAACACGTCGGCCGCAAACAGCATCAACTGGCGGTCCGGAAAGATGATATGGCCGCCCTGGGTCACCACTCCCAGGCGGTCGCCATCGCCGTCGAAGGCCAGGCCGATTTCGCCTTGCCCGGCAGCCAGCGCGGCCTGAAGATCCTTGAGGTTCTCGGGCTGCGACGGGTCGGGGTGATGGTTGGGGAAGTGACCGTCAACTTCGCAGAAAAGCTCGACCACGGTGCATCCCAGTCGGCGGAAGAGTTCCGGGGCAAAACGTCCGGGGATGCCGTTGCCGCAGTCCACGACGATTTTCATTGGGCGCGCGAGTGAAATCCCGCCAGCCACGCGATCGATGTAGTCCCGGGCGATATCCGCGGTGCTGTATTGACCCTCGCCGCTGGACAGGTTTCCTTTCAGCAGGCGTTCATGCAGGGACTGGATGGTGTCGCCGGAAAGGGTGTCGCCGCCCAAGACCATTTTGAGGCCATTGTAGTCGGGCGGGTTGTGCGAACCCGTGACCATGACGCCGGAGGATTGGGCCAGCTGGTGGGCTGCATAGTAGAGCATCGGTGTCGTCACCATGCCCACGTCTACCACATCCACGCCGCTGCGCCGGATGCCCCGGGAGAGCGCGGCACTCAATGAGGGACCGGACAGCCGTCCGTCACGGCCGATGGCAATGCATGACAGACCCCGGTCGCGCGCTTCCGAGCCGATGGCCTGGCCGATGGACTCCACCCCCGCCGCAGTGAGGGTGTTGTCCACGATGCCGCGAATGTCGTATGCCTTGAAGATTTCTCTGGGTGGAATCACGTTGGGGTCCTCGATGTCTGGATAAGTTTAAAAGGGGTCGCTGCGCTCTGCGGGCACTTCAGAATGCTGAAGAAACGCGAAAAACGAAGGTCCGGGCCGGAGCGCCCTGATTGAGCCCGTACAGGAGCGCCGTGCTGTATTCGAGACTTTTTTCGTGTCCCACCTGGAACTCTCCCGAGAACCCGGGGCCGAGCTGATGCGCGTTATCGGCAGGACGGTAGTAAGCCTCGATTCCGGGAACGAACGCCTCCTCCACCTTGTAGCCGGCCATGTAGGTGGCGCGGAAGTTGAATTTGCCTACCACGTCCACGCCCACCTGTTTTTCCCAGATCAGGTTGAGCCGCTGCAGGGTGTTCTCCGTTTCCTTTTCCAGCAGGGGGCCAAGCTCCAGCGAATTGGAGACGCCGGCCTGATTGTTGCGCACATAGGCCAGCAGGAAACCGATGTCCGCCCAATAGGCGTCGTGCGGGGTCAGCTGGAAGAAGTTTTCCCATTCCCAGCCGCTGTAATTGGTCCCTGCGATGGTGGGGCCGTAGACGAAGGGACCGTTGTAGAGTTCCGTCTTCCACCAGGAGGTGGGCGCGTAGGCCACGGCGGCACCAAACATGCCAGTCTGGTTGACGTCGGGATTGGCATCCCGGGTGTTGAAGCCGCGCAGTTCCACTTCGGCCTGCCCCTGTGTGACGCGGGGCGAGTAGATGATGTAGTCGTCTGCACCCTGGGCAAGGAAAGCGTACGTCAGCGTCAACAGTGCAGTGAGGGTGCAGCAAACGCGGAGCGTATTGAAAGTCATGGTCATCCCGTTTTCAACTGGTGGTGTCCATTTTCAGGAACTGAAAATTATCGCACACTCCGCGCGCCGTCATGGGGGTCCAGGAAGAACTGCATGACGCGCCCGGGCATCCAGGAAATCTGCCCCGGAAATGGGCCGGTAACGAATCCCACATGGCCGCCCCGGGCCGGAAAATCCCTGATGACTCCGGCAGCGCATTGCTGCTCCTGGGGTAGTACCGCCTGTGGAACAAAGGGGTCATCCTGGGCATTGAGCAACAGCGTGGGGACGCGGATCCCGGTCAGCCAGGGTTTGCTGCTGCAGCGGGTCCAGTAGTCGTTGACGTCGGAAAAACCGTGCAGCGGCGCCATGAAACGATCGTCGAACTCGCGCAGGTTCCGGGCCTTGAGGGTGGCTGCCAGATCGAACAGCCCCGGGTACTGGTTGAACTTGAGCTGCGCCTTTTGCTTGAGCGTGGTCAGGAAGTGATGGGTATAGATGCGGTTGAATCCCCGGGCCAGGTGATCGCCCACCGCATGCAAATCAAGCGGCGCTGCGACTGCGGCTGCGCAGGTGAGCAGCCTTGAGGCCTGCGGCCCCTGTTCCCCCAGCCATTTGAGCAGCATGTTGCCCCCCAGCGAAATACCCACGGCATGAAGCGGCACATGGGCATGGCGGCTGCGAACGCGTGCCAGGATCCACTGGATCTCTGCGCTGTCGCCCGCATGATAAGTACGCGGCAGACGGTTCATGATGCCGCTGCAGCCCCTGAAATTGGGGGCCACGACAGCCCACCCGGCCCGTTGCGCGCTGTGCGCCAGCGCACGCACGTAGCGCGAGTCCGTGCTGCCTTCCAGACCGTGAAAGATGACGAGCACGGGCGCATCGCCTTTCCCCTCCAGAAGATCCACATCGATGAAGTCATCGTCGGGGGTGGTCCAGCGCTGGCGCTGCCAGCGCGGACGGGCCTGCGGAACGAACAGGGCGCCGTAAAGCGTCTGGGCATGACGATGGGTCAGCCAGAACGGTGCCTGGAAAGCGTCTGCGGCAGGGGCAACCGAAGGATCCGAGGGGGGCATGAAAAGCGCCATGGGGGCGAAAAAGTCGCTATTATGCGCATATTTCGGCATCACCGCGCATCCGCTGCGCCGTTTGACCCACATGGCCCGCCCCACGAGTTTTCATATCCATCTGGATCGTCTGGTCCACAATTTCAGGACTGCGCAGCGCCTGCACGGCGGACGCGTGCTGGCCGTCATCAAGGCCAATGCGTACGGCCATGGCGATGTGGCTTGTGCCCGGGCCCTGGGGGGTGTGGCAGACGGTTTCGCGGTAGCTACGCTGGAGGAGGCACTGCACCTGCGCGAGGCCGGCATCCAGAACCCCATCCTGCTGCTGGAGGGTGTATTCAACGCGGAAGAGATGCGCGACGTCGCAGCCCATCGCCTGACCCCGGTGATCCATACCTCCTGGCAGATCGAGGCGCTGCAACGCACTGCTTTCGACGCGCCCGTGCCGGTCTGGATCAAACTGGACACCGGCATGCACCGCCTGGGATTCCAGCCCGATGAATTGCGCGCGGTCCATGACCGGTTGCGCGGCATGGCCCAGGTGGGCAGCATCACCGTCATGACGCACTTTGCCAACGCGGACGGTCCTTCTGCCGAGGCCCTCGACGAACCCCTGCGGCGTTTTCGCGAAGCCACGCAGGGGCTGGCCGTTTCCACCAGCCTCTGCAACTCCGGGGCGATTTTGGGACACCGGGCAGCGCATGGTGACTGGGCCCGCCCGGGGTTGATGCTGTACGGGGCCGATCCAGGCTTGCCCGGCATCGCACCGCGCGGGGCCTTGCAACCCGTGATGCGGCTGGTGTCGGAAATCTCGGCCATCCGCACGATCGCCCCCGGCGAGGCTGTGGGTTATGGCAGCCTTTTCAGGGCGCAGCGACCGACACGGGTTGGCGTCATCCCCTGCGGCTATGCCGACGGTTATCCGCGCAGCATTGCCCAGGGCACCCCCGTCGCCGTGGCGGGAACGACGGTTCCGCTCGTGGGCCGCGTCTCCATGGACATGATCACGGTGGACCTGACGGACGCACCCCACATTCAGCCTGGCGCCCCCGTGGAGTTGTGGGGAGATCAGGTGGCCGTCAGCACCGTGGCCCAGAATGCCGGCACGGTGTCCTACGAAGTGTTTTGCCACGCCAGGCGCGCGCCCCTTCGGTATCACGCTGCCGATTAGCTTTTCCTAAAACCTGAAAATCCCCGCGTTGTTTGCGCAGGCCATCCTCGTGGCTGGCGTTAGCATCCCTGTCATGAACAACGACATGAATGCACATCTCACGGTCATGCTCCAGGATGCCTTTTCAAGGCTGATGCCGTTGCTGGACGACCCGGCCATTCGCGAAGTCATGGTGAATGGCAAAGACGATGTCTGGATCGAGCGCAACGGGGGGCTAGAAAAAACCGCATGCCGCTTTTCCAGCAACGATGCGCGCAATGCCATTCGAATCCTGGGCACCATGACCGATCGCGAGGTGGGCATGCGGGCTGGTGAAGCGTTGTTCGATGCGGCGTTTTCCAGCATGCGCATCTCGGCCGTGCTGTCTCCCATCGCGATCCGGGGGCATGCCCTTTGCATCCGCAAACTGGCCGGAGTGACCAAGTCCCTGTCCGACTACCTGCCGGAGTCCGCGGCGGCCTACCAGGTCCCGGCACCTGAGGCGAAGGACTGGGCGCAGGATTTCCGCATCCCGCAAAGGGTCCACGAACGCCTCCTGCAATGGGTCAGGGCCCGGATGAACATCCTGGTCAGCGGCGGTACCAGCACGGGAAAGACGACGTTTCTCAACGCCCTGATTCGCGTGATGCCGGCCACAGACCGGCTGGTCACCATCGAAGACACGCAGGAATTGATCGTGGATCTGCCCAATCATGTGTCCTTCGAGGCCAACGCATCGCTCGCGGTGACCGTGAGGGACCTGGTGCGCCAGACCTTGCGCTTCCGCCCCGATCGCATCGTGGTGGGCGAAGTCCGGGGAGGCGAGGCCTTCGACCTGATTCAGGCCATGAACACGGGGCACGACGGCTGTCTGGGGACCTTGCATGCCAACAGCGCCTTCGATGCCCTCGGCAGGCTGGAGCAAATGGTCATGCAGTGCGGTGTGGACTGGCCTGCTGAGGCCATTGCGCGCCAGATTGGAAGCTGCATCGACGGTGTGATCCACCTGTCGCGCATGGACGGGGTGCGCCAAATTGAAAACATGATCCAGGTGGAGGGATACCGAGATGGTGCCTACCAAACCCAGACCTTATTGCAGCGGGCCTAACTTGACGAACACGGTCCCCGTTCCCTCGCTCCTGCTCTGTGGGGCGACGGCAGGCTTGCTGACCTGGTCTGCCGGCGCCTTTGCCATTTACACCCCGATGCCGTGGGAAGGCCCGATCTGCGCCGTGGCAAGCAGCCTCAAGGGGCAGGTGGCCGTGGTGCTGTCCGTGGTGGCCACCATCATGATCGGCATCATGTTCATGTATGCCGAAACTGGCGGGATCGTGGCCCGGATTGCCAGTTGGCTGCTGGGCATGTCCTGCGCGCTGTCTGTTGTCAGCATCATCACGGCGCTATTTCCCGGGGTCACGATGCCGGGGTGCCTGTGAGCGCGACAACAGCGGGGCGCATCTCGCCACTGCACCAGTCTCTGGTGGAACCTTTGCTGATTGCCGGGGTGGAAAAGCCGTTTGCGATCGTCAATGCCACACTGACGATCGCCCTGGTGGGCGACCTGCACATGTTTGGCTGGCTGCCGATAGCCGTGCTGGCACATCTCATCCTGCGCCGCATTACCCAGGATGATCCGTTCACGCGTCAAATCTACGTCAAATACAACCGCCAGGCCGACAGCTATGACCCCTGGCCGCATGTCAGGACTTCCCGGGGCCGGCGCCCTCCGGGATTCGGCAGGGCCATGGCATGCTGAATCTCAGGCGCACCGCCTTCGGGTTTGATTCCCGTTCGCGCGGCCTGTCCGAAATCCTGCCCTGGCTGGTGCAGATCCGTCCCGGATTGGTCCTCAACAAGGACGGCGGCCTGCTGGCCTGCTTTTTCCTGCGCGGAATGAATGTGGAGGGGTGCGACGAAGTTGCCATTGATCGTGGTGCCGAGGCTTTCGAGCAGGCGCTGCGCAGCCTGGACCATCGCTTCACGCTCTGGTCCACCGTGCTGCGGCGCGAAAGTCGGGACTATCCGCAAGGGACGTTTTCCAACCCGGGAAGCGCAGCCATCGATGCGTTGTACCGACAGGAGATGATGTCCAGGAAACACTTTTCGAATCGTCATTTCGTCAGCGTGCTGTTCTCCCTCGATGAAGCGCGGGACGGTTTTTTCGGGATGTTGGCCCAGGCCTCCGGCGAGGCCGAGGGCAGCCTGTTTCGTCGCCTGTGGGGCACGGCGTCCAACCAGCTGTTTCATGCCAATGCCTTTCGCCACGACGAGCGGGTCCTGCAAAAACGCATCACCCGCTTCGAGGAACTGTTGTCCCAGTGGCAGGGCGGCTTGCAGGCCTTGGGGCCGGAACGCCTGGAAGGCGCGACGCTGACCGGTTTTCTCCACGAAATGACGAGCCCCGCGACGTACCGGACAGAGCCGCCCGCCGTGGTCCGCGAAGGGTATCTGGATACGGCGTTGGGGGAGGACCGGGTGGTCGTTCAGGGGGATCATCTGCGTTTCGAGGGTGTCGAAAAACCGCGTTATGCGGCGGCGTTGGCCGTCAAGGGCTGGCCCAGCGCCACGTATCCGGGCATGCTCGATGCCGCATTGACGTCGCCGACCGAGCTGACGCTGTCCCAGGTGTTTCGCTTCGTTGACCAGGATGCGGCCAAGCGGTACATCAAAAACGTGCAGAGATTTCACCTCAACCTGCAGAAATCCCTGTTCAGCTATGTCCGCGAAGCGGTTTCCGGCGAGGAAAGCGTCGTGCGCGATACCGGGCGCGCCGTATCTGCCGAGGATGCGCGGCACGCGCTGACGGACATCGTGGCGGCGCGCCGGGTTTTTGGTTATCACAATCTGACCGTGCTGGTGTTTTCTGACGACCTCGATACCCTGGATGAGGCGTCGGGCAGGGTCGCTTCCAGCATTCGAACCCAGGGCTATTTGCTGTTGCGAGAACGGTTGCATCTCAATTCGGCCTGGTCGGGTACGCTTCCCGGACAGTGGGGCGAGCTGGTGCGCTGGCATTTCATCAGCACCGCCAATTGGTCCGACCTGTGCCCGATCCGCGCCTCGGGATCAGGAGGACGCAGCAACCGGTATCTGGCCCAGCAGACGGGAAGGCCGGCACCAGCTCTTTCGTTGTTTTCAACCCGGTCGGGCAGCCCCTATTACTTTAACCTGCACCATCAGGATCTGGCGCATACCTTTGTCGTGGGGCCTTCCCGCAGCGGAAAATCGGTGTGGGTCAACTTTCTCATCAGTCAGTTCCAGAAGTACCATCCGGTACGCACGGTGATTTTCGACAAGGACCGTTCCTGCCGGATCCCCACGCTGTTGCAGGGCGGGCAATGCATCGATCCGGCCCACGCGTCGCTGCAGCTCAACCCGCTCTCTCTCGTTGGCGAGCCCCGGCACCGCAGCTGGCTGGCACGCTGGCTGGAAATTTTGCTCAGTGCGCGCGGGCGTGTGCTGTCCGCCGAGGATGATCGTGCAGTGACGGAGTCGCTGAATGGTTTGGCGGCGTTGTCCCCACATCTGCACCAGATCAGGAGCCTGCACGGACTCCTGCCGCGCCACCTCAGGGCGGAGCTCGAGCCGTGGCTGGCAGGGGGCCTGCTCGGTGGGCACTTTGATCACCCCCAGGATGATTTCGTCCTGTCGCCTTTCACCTGCATCGAAATGAGTGTCGTGTTGCGCGATCATCGCGTTGCGCGTGCGTTTCTGGAGTACGCCTTTTTCCGGATTGAACAGGCGCTGGATGCGCATCAGGGCGTTCCCACCCTGATTTATGTGGAAGAGGCCTGGTTCATGCTGTCGGACCCGTACTTCTCGAACCGGATCAGGGACTGGCTCAAAACCATCCCGAAAAAACTGGGCTCCCTGATTCTGGCAACCCAATCGCTGGATGACCTGTCCGGCTCGGATATTTTTTCCACCATTGCCGACAACATTCCCACCCGTATTTTTCTGCCCAACCGTCAGGCGCGGGTGCATCGTGCGCTCTACCACGGGCAGTTTGGCTTGAACGATGCGCAGATCGGGCGCATCGAACAGGCCACGGAGAAATGCCATTACTACGTTAGCACGCCCGAGGAAAATCACTTGCTTGAAGTGAAGCTGTCTTCCCGGCTGCTGGCCTGGCTGCGTTCGGATGCCCGGGCCCAGACCCTGTTTGAACAGCATCGTGCCTCGGGTCGCCCTGATTGGGCCGAGGCTTACCTCAGAGACATCGTGGCGGAGACAAAATGAAATTCAGGCGCGTCAACCTGGCGCTGTCATGGATTGCGTCGTGTATTTTTTCCGTGCAGTTGGCGTGGGCCGGGGGCGGGGGCGCCATGGGGACCATCGTCTACGATCCCACCAACCATGCGGAGACAGCCGTTTCCGCAGCCAATGCCGTGCGCCAGACGGCGCAGATGGTGCAGGCCTATACCTTGCAGATCCAGCAGTACCTCAACGAGCTGGAGCATCTCAAAAAGCTGCCTCAGGAGGCCCTGGACCAGGTCTTGAAGCCCTATGCCGACGATATCGCCGCGGCGCAATCCCTCTCGCAAACGCTGGGAAGCACGCTTGGCCAGATCAACGACCTGCAGAACTCATTTACGGCGCAATTTCGCCAGATGGTGGCCATGGGGCTTTCGCCCAGCCAGTACATGGATCGGGAGATGCAGATTGCCCAGTTTCGCGGGCAGAGCATCAATTCGGTATTCCAGAACGAGGTGGGCATTATGCAGTCCGTCAACGACTCCTACGCCCGGATTCGAAAACTTCAGGAACAGATTCCCGCCAGCAGCGGATTGCAGCAAAGCTTCCAGACGGTCAATCAGCACCTCAACCTGCTGGCTGGCCAGAATGCGCAATTGATCAGCCTGATTGCGGGGCACCAGGCAAATGACTCGGCACACCAGCAGGACGAGGCCCACGCCAGTGCCATGGCAGGAGAGATCATTCAAAAGCGGCGCCAGGACGAGGCGCTCAAGGTGCAACAACTGCACCAGCAGTTGCGCGACCAGGAGTCGGCCATGGGCTGGGGCATCATGAGCCAGGGGCATTGAGCGGAGCATGATTGCGCTTAACCCGGCCATCATTGACCAGTTCGGGCAATTGTTCCTGGATGGGGGCCGGGCCCTGCACGGCAACCTGTCGGGGGTGGCGGACAGCCTCTACGGCTCGTTGCTGTTGCTGACGTTCAGCTGGTCCGGCGTCAACATCCTTCTGGAATCCATGGTGGGCGACAATCTGGGCAAGGTGCTCTCGCGCCTGATCCGGTTTTTGTTTCTGGCGGGCCTCGTGGCCTGGTTTCTTCAAGCCTACGATTTCATCTTCTACGAAGGCATTTACCGGGGCTGCGAAGCTGTCGCCGCGGCGATTGCCGGGCCCAATGGCGCCAGCCAGGGCTTTGCAAGCGCCTGGAGCGTTTTCAGCGATGTCATCGTCACGGTCTGGGACGCCATCGCAGGCAGTCCCGAACGCTATCTGGGCGGAGCCGGCCCCATGTCATGGGCTTTCTGGGGGGCCCTGGGCGGCTGGCTGATGACGGTGGCCCTGCTGTTCATTGCCCTGTGCGTGTTTGTCCTGGCGCTTGCGATTCTGGCAGTCATCCATGTCATGGGCAGCGCCTTGGCCGGGCTGGCGTTGGCGTTGGGACCATTTTTCATACCCTGGCTGCTGTGGGATGTCACCAAGGAGTTTTTCATGGCCTGGGTGCGCTTTCTCTTCATTGCCTGTTTTTACCGGGTCATCTCCGTTTCGGTGTTGGTCATGACCAAGCCCGTGTTCGCGTTATTGCATCAATGGATGACGGACAACGCTGCGGTCATGGGCAATGCCACGCCAACGGATTCCATGGCGCTGGCCGTCCTCCTGATCATTACCGCCAGCATCATTGCCTACCTGATGGGCCATGTCCCTCAAATCGCCGCCGCGCTGGTCGGGCACGCGCGCGTGGATACCGGATTTGCCACCCAGTCCAGCCGGGTCATCCAAAACCGCGTGGGCAGGGCCAACGACTGGATGGCCAAACAAATCCGGGCTTACGGCAGGGGCGAGGGGCGTACGGGAGATCGTCCATGAAGCGCCTGCGTTTGCCCGGCCTGTCCGACGCCCAGCAGCAACAGCTGTTTCTGGCCCTGATCCAGCGCTCGGAACTGGATCACGCAGCGCGCGGTGATTTCCCGGTCCCGGAGCTGCTGGCACGGACGTTTTCAGGACAGGGCTGGTGGGCGCTGTTCAAGGAGTTATATGACCGACCGCTGATGACCACCCTCGGGTTCATCGCCGCGGCGACCTACCCGTTGTTCTGGCTGGGGCATCTGGCGCGCCGTTTGATTTAGTTTTTCCATCACACGCGGTATGATCCTTGCACCATGGACAGCACCGATCTCGAAGTTCTCAAAACCGTCACGCACTGGCAATCGGCAGGCGCCGACGTGGTGCTGGCCACGCTCACGCAGACCTGGGGCTCGGCGCCCCGACCGGTAGGCTCACTGCTGGCCCTGACCACCGAGGGTCGCCTGGTGGGGTCGCTCTCGGGCGGTTGCATCGAGGACGATCTGCTGGCCAGGATGCGCCAGGGCCGGCCCGCCACCCCGGAAAAAATGGTGTATGGCGTGACGGCCGAGCAGGCCAGCCGTTTTGGCCTGCCCTGTGGGGGCACGCTGGAACTGGTGCTGGAGCCGCTGCACGCCCAGAGCAAAATCCAGGAATTGCTGGAAGCCGTATCCCGTCAGCAGGTGGTGGCCCGGGTGCTGGATCTGACAAGCGGCCAGGTGGCGGTCGTTCCCGCCCAACGCACGGACACCCTGGTGTGCACGGAGGCGCAGTTGCGTTCCGTGCATGGCCCACGCTGGCGCCTCCTGATCATCGGCGCAGGGCAGCTCAGCGGCTACCTGGCCGAAATGGCCATGGCCCTGGATTACCAGGTCCTGGTGTGCGACCCGCGCCCGGAATTCCAGAAATCCTGGCAGATGCAAGCGCCCAGGGTGGAGACCGCGATGCCGGACGATTTCATCGTGGCCCAGCGCCCCGATCCCCACACCGCCATCGTGGCCCTGACCCATGATTTGAAGCAGGACGACCTGGCATTGCTCGAGGCCCTCAAATCCGATGCGTTCTATGTGGGGGCGCTGGGGTCGAAGGCCACCCAGGCCAAACGCCGCGAACGCCTGGCCCTGTTCGATTTGAGCGCGGCGCAGATCGGCGCGCTCCACGGCCCGGCCGGCCTGCCCATCGGCAGCCGCACCCCGCCCGAAATGGCCATTTCCATCCTGGCCGAAATCACGGCCGTCCGTCACGGCATCCAGTGAGGTCCCCGTTGCGCTGGCGCACGCTGCCATGATCGTGGGTCTCCTGCTGGCAGCGGGACGCAGCACGCGTTTTGGCGGCAACAAGTTATTGCACGCGCCGCCCGGCGAACTTCCGCTGGCGCTCCAGGCAGCGCGTTGCCTCGAGGCCCTGGAACATTCCCTGGCGGTCATTCCCCAGGACGACGCAACTTTGCGCGCGTTGTTTCAGGACGTGGGTCTCGCGGTGACGGAGGTGCCCGCTGCAGGGCCCGCGCAGGCCTGCACGCCACCGGGATTGTCGGACAGCCTGCGCGCGGGTTTGCAGGCCACCCCCGATGCCACGGCCTGGATCATTGCGCTGGCGGACATGCCCCAGGTCCAGGTCAGCACCGTCGCGGCGATGCGCGAGGCATTGTCCCAGGGGGCACTGATCGTGGCGTGCCGCTATCGCGGACAACGCGGTAACCCGGTGGGGTTTTCCAGCCGCTTCAGGAATGAGCTGATGGCCTTGCAGGGGGACCAGGGGGCGCGTGGTTTGCTGGAACGCCATGCAGCCGAGGTACGCTGGCTGGAGGGGGATGATCCGGGCATTTTGCGGGACATCGATGTGCCCGCCGACTGGCTTAGCGGGGCAGGGCAGGATTCCAGCGCGCCATGACCCGGTCGGGGGTCAGGTCTTCCAGGCACTTGAGGTGACCCAGCGGGCATTCCCGTTTGAAGCAGGGGCTGCAGGGCAGGCCCAGGCGGACCACCTGGGCCTGATCCGAGAGCGGCGGGGTGAATTCGGGGCTCGACGATCCGAACACGGCCACCATGGGGCGGTCCAGGGCGGCCGCCACATGCATCAGGCCGGAGTCGTTGCTGATGACGCGCTGGGCTGCGGCCAGGAGGTCCACTGCCTCGGCAAGGTCGGTGGCGCCGCACAGGTTGTGCACGGGCCCCGTCACCGCAAGGGCGATCTGTGCCGCGATGGGCTGGTCTTTCTTCGACCCCAGTAGCCAGATCTGAAATCCCTGCGCCATCAGTTGTTGGGCCGCCGCCGCAAAGTGGCGCACGGGCCAGCGTTTGGCCGCCCCGAATTCCGCGCCGGGGCAGAGCACGGCCACCGGCTGCGCCAGTGACAGGTTGAGGCGCCGCAATGTGGCGGCCTGCTGCGCGAGGTTGGCCTCCAGGCGGGGCGCGGGAACGGGTTGCTGCAGGCGTTCCGATTTTTCGAGGGCCAGTGCGGCAAAGCGCTCCACCATCAGGGGCAGGGCAGTGCGGTCCAGCACGCGCGCGTCGTTCAACAGGAAGTGGCGCATTTCCCCCACATAACCGGTGCGCAGGGGGATGCGGGCAAACCAGGGAATCAATGCAGACTTGAGGGAATTGGGCAGGACGATGGCCTGCCGGTAGCCGGCCTGTCGCAACTGTCTGCCCAGGGCACGCCGGGACAGCAATTGCAGTTGTCCATGGCCGAAGGGATTGTCGAGGATGCGCGTGACTTCGGGCATCCTCGTCAGCACTCCCCGGGTCCAGGGCGGGGCCAGCACGTCAATGTCGCATCCGGGATCGCGCCGTTTGAGCGCGGCAAGCAGCGGCTGGGACAATACGGCGTCTCCCACCCAGGAGGCGCCGATGATGAGGATTCTGCTCAATGAGCCGCGCTGCGGGCTCCCCCCGCCAGGATGTAGCGTGTGCCGCAGTAGGGGCACTGCGCCGTTCCGGTGCGCGCAACATCCAGGAACACGCGCGGGTGGGTGTTCCACAACTTGACCGAGGGCATGGGGCAATGGAGCGGCAGGTCCTGCTCGGTGACTTCCACGGCCTTCTGGTTCAATTCGGCAACATTCGACATTTCAGCCTCCGACAACGGTTAACCAATCCTGGTGCTGGGGTGAGCGACCCTTGACGCAGTCAAAGTAGCGCGCCTGCAGTTGCGCGGTGACCGGACCCCGGTGCCCCGCGCCAATCGTGCGCCGGTCCACTTCGCGGATGGGCGTGACTTCCGCCGCGGTTCCCGTGAAGAAGGCTTCGTCGGCGCTGTACAGCTCGTCCCGGGAGATGCGACGTTCCTGGACCGTGATGCCGGATTCGGCAGCCAGCTGGATGATGCAGTCGCGCGTGATGCCTTCCAGCGCGCTGGAAAGATCGGGCGTATGGAGCGTGCCGCCCTTGACGATGAAAATGTTTTCGCCCGAGCCTTCCGCCACAAAGCCGTCCGAATCCAGCAGCAGGGCCTCGTCGTACCCGTCGGCCGTCGCTTCGTTGTTGGCCAGGATGGAGTTCATGTAGTTGCCGCTGGCCTTGGCCTTGCACATGGTGATGTTGGGATGGTGCCGCGTATAGGACGACGTCTTGACACGGATGCCCTGTTCCAGGGCCGCTTCACCCAGGTAGGCGCCCCAGGGCCAGGCGGCTACGGCCACGTGGGTCTTGGCGCCCTTGGGGGACACGCCCATCTTTTCCGAGCCAAAGTACACCAGCGGACGGATGTAGCACTCTTCCAGCCCGTTGCCGGCAACCGTGTCCATTTGGGCCTGCATCAGGGTTTCCAGGCTGTAGGGCATGGGCATTTGCAGGATGTGCGCGGAACGGAACAGGCGCTCGGTGTGTTCGCGCAGCCTGAAGATGGCCGTTCCCTGGGTGGTCTTGTAGGCGCGAACCCCTTCGAAGACGGCTAGGCCGTAATGCAGGGAATGGGTGAGGACATGGGTATTGGCGTCCCGCCAGTTGACGAGCTGGCCATCCAGCCAGATAACCCCTTCGCGATCAGACATCGACATCTGCGTTGCTCCGCTCTGCAAAACTTCCATTCTAGCGGATGTTGGGAGGGGCCACAAAACCGGCTGTTACCAAATCGTACGTAGCGGACACAAACGGCCCGGAGTAAAGGGGCTATAATTTCAAGGTTATGGTCAGCCACCGGGTAATACTGCATCTTTCTCGCCGGGCGCTCCTTTGGGGGAGCGCCTTGTCGGCGGCCGTTCTGCTGGTGTTATGGCTAGCGCTGCAGATCGTCATTCTCAATGACGTGGACCGCTACCGTCCTGACGTGATCGCAGCGATTTCCAGGGCAACGGGTGCCCGCGTCGAAATCGGCAACATGACCTCGGCCCGGTTTCAGTGGTGGCCGACGGTGGTGCTGGATCACGTCACGTTATTCGACCCCAGCGGACAACCGGGTCTGGTGCTCAACCGCGTGGAAGGGCGCGTGTCGATCCTGGGGTTCTTCCGGGGGCGCGTTGACCTCAGCGCACTGATCATAGACCAGCCTACGCTGTCCTTGAGAAGGGCGGCGGATGGCCAGCTCTTCCTGTCGGGCATCCCCTTGCCGCGTCCCGACAGCGGTCCCAGCCAGTTCATGGAATGGCTGGTCAACCAGGGCGAGATCCGCATCACCCGCGCCACGATTCGCTGGGAGGATGACGCGCTCAAGGCGCCGCCGCTGCAGCTCACGCAGGGGAGCATCCGGATTCGCAACAGCGGTGCGCGTCATCGGGTGGATGTCGCGTTTGCGCCGCCCAGCCGTCTTTCCGACCCGGTTACGCTCAAGGCCGACCTGTATGGTTCGGACCTGACGGATTTTCGCGACTGGCACGGCACGATCATCGCGCAGTCGGCGCGCTCGGATCTGGGGGCGCTCAAACCCTGGGTCCCGCAGTTGTCGCAACTGGAAAGTGCGCACGGCCAGTTGAAGCTCACCCTTTCGATGGAAAGTCCAAAACAATGGGGGCTGCAGGCCGATGGCGACGTCAGCGACGTCGTGGCGCGCCTGAAACCGGGGCTCACCGCATTGCGCTTTGCCCGCCTGCGCGGCGGGCTGTCGTTCAAGGCGCTGGAGGGCGGGTTCGATCTCGCCGCGGAGCAGCTCGTGACCACCGGGGCGGGCAGCATCAAAACCCTCGTTCCGCTGGACATGCACCTGATGTACACCGACTCGGGCGGCGCGCTTCAGGTCAACCAGATGGATCTCGCGCAGCTGGCCGGCCTGGCCGACGCCCTGCCGTTGTCCGCAGCGCAACGCGCACGGTGGGACGAAGCCGGACTGAAGGGCCGCGTCAGCCACCTGGATCTTTCCTGGAAAGGACCACAGGACCAACCCACCGATTATGCGGTGCATTCGGACTTCACCGATTTCCAGGCCAACCCGAGAGGGTTGCTGCCCGCCATTCGAGGATTTTCAGGTCACCTCGACGCCACGGTCGACGGGGGACAGCTCAAGGGCAAGGGTACGGATACCGTGCTCAATTTCCCAAAGATCTTTGCGGTCCCCATCCCGGTGCGGACCTATGTCCTGGATGCCTCCTGGACGCACCAGCAGGCGCATACGGAAATCCGGCTGAATCGCTTCGAAGTTGAAAATGCCGATCTGTCCGGGTACATCGCAGGCCAGCTGGCCATCGGCCCAGAAGGTCCCGGCGACAGCCACCTCACGGGAGAACTGCAACGCGCACAACCCGCCGCAGTGTGGCGCTATCTGCCGCTGGACGTCTCGGCCGATGCCCGCAACTGGCTTCAGGCGGCCTTGGTGGGCGGGACGGCGCGGCACGTGGCCTTCGAAGTCAGTGGCGATCTCCAGAAGTTTCCCTTTCCCCAGGACCAGGGGGGAAAGTTTCGGGTCTCGGCGCAAATTGCCGATGCCGTCCTGCGTTACGACCCGGATTGGCCCGCCATTACGGGCATTCAGGCCAATCTTGCGATTCAGGGCGGCGCACTTTCGGTTGACGCCACCGAGGGCCTGATCATGGGTTCCAGAATCAAGTCGGCCCGCGCGCAGATTCCCGACCTGACGCAAGCGGATGAGCAGCTTTCCGTCACGGGCGAAGCCGAAGGCAGCGTGAGCGACGGGTTGAACTTCATTGCCAAAAGCCCGGTGTCAAAATTCATCAACCACTTTACGGATGCCATGCAGGGCGAGGGCATGGGTCATTTGAACCTGACCCTTCAGATTCCGCTGCGCCACGCGCTGGACACGCAGATCAACGGGGACTACCAGTTTCTGGGGGCCAGCATTGACGACGGTGACGGTGGCATCCCCCCCCTCACCCAGTTGCAGGGGCATCTGCGTTTCACGGAAAAGCAACTTACGGCACAAGGGTTGACGGCAACGATCATGGGCGGGCCTGCCGTCTTCGATCTGACCACCTTGCCGTCGGGCGTCATCCGGGTCATCGGTCGCGGCAATGCCGACATGGCAGACCTCATCAAGGTCTACCACCAGCCCATCCTGGCGGATGTGTCGGGCAAGCAGGAATGGAAGGGCGAGTTCAACTTTTCCGAAAAACTCTCCGACGTGCGGCTCGAGTCCCAGGCGGCCTACCTGGGTGAACCCGTGGCCGTGCGTGTCTCCACGCTCAAGGACGGCACGCTGGACGTTGCCCTGCGCGGCAAGACCTCCCAGGGCAGCCTGATGAAACGCTATCCCAGTGCCCTTCTGAAGGCCCTGGACAGCCCCGTGGACTGGAGTGGCCACATCAGGGTGCGCAGCGGGGGACGGGATGAGGTCAACATCAACGGGGCGGCGCTGGTGTTTCAGGAACCCATGAAGCTGGTGATTTCAGGGTCTTCGCGGGGCAAGCTGCAGGCGGACCTGTCCGGAAAGGTGGCCGTCAACGCCCTGCGCCGTCTGGGTTACGGCACCCTGGCCGACCACGCCAGCGGCGCGACGGACTGGCATGCGCGGGTCGAACAGGAGGGCACGCGCACCCAGACCACGGTCACCTCCAACCTGACCGGCGTGGCCATCGATTTCCCCGAGCCTTTTCACAAGGAGCTCCGTGCGTCGTTGCCCTTCAGCCTCAACTGGATTGACGACGGCAGCGCACGCCAGCTCAGCGCCGTGCTGGACGGCTTGCTGGGCGTGCGGGTGGCCTATGGGGTCGCCCCCAAGGGCGGCGCGCTCCAGGCACGGCGTGGGGTGATCAATTTTGGCGGCGAGGCCGCAACCCTGCCCCCCGATGGGTTCGTCGTACTGGGCACCTTGCGCCACGCCGATCTGGATGCGTGGAAAAAGGTGTTTGACGAGGGTTCCGGCAATGCCGGGGAGGGCGGTTTTTTCGGTCCGGTCACGTGGGCCAACTTTGGGCTGGAAGATGTTCGCTGGGCAGGCCGGACATGGGGCGTCCACCGCATCACGGCGACGCAGGAGGGCAGGAACTGGCAGTTCCAGTCCCGCGGCACCGAAGTGGAAGGGGAAATGACCTGGCTGCCCGATGGTTTTGGGCGAATCCGGGCGCATTTCACCAAGCTCGTCATCCCCCCCGCCCCGCCGGAAGAGAAGGGGGAGGCGGCCCCCGTGGATGTGGATGCGCAGAAAAGCATGCCCTCGGTGGACCTCGTCGCGGAACGCTTCGGCGCCATGGGCAAGCCGCTGGGACGCCTGCAGCTCGCCGGCGTGCACGAGGGCGCCGTATGGCGCCTGGACCGTTTTTTCCTGACGTCGGATCAGGGGGCCGTGGATGGAGACGGTCGCTGGACCGGCCCGCCGTCGCCGCAAACCCAGATGAACCTGCACCTGAAGGCAAGCGATCTGGGAAAGTTCATGGCGGATATGGGTTATCCCAACATGGTTTCAAGAGGCTCGGGAGAAGTGCGGGGTCAGGTGGGCTGGAACGGCAACCCGCAGGATTTCAGGCTGTCTCGCGCCGCAGGGCAATTCTCGGTGGATCTGCATGACGGGCAGTTTTCCAAGGTCGAGCCAGGAGGTGCGGGGCGACTGATCGGGCTGCTCAGCCTGCAGACGTTGCCACGCCGGATCACCCTGGATTTTCACGACATATTCTCGGATGGCTTTGCATTTGATACGCTATCCGCAAACATCGCGATGAACCGCGGCGTGTTCTCGACCAAGGATTTCGATATGACGGGACCGGCGGCCCGTGTCATGCTTTCCGGCACCGTGAACGTCGCGACGGAAACCACCGAGTTGAACGCCAGGGTCTCTCCGGCGGTGGGAAGCAGCGTGTCTCTGGCAACGACCGTGATTGGCGGACCCGTTGCCGGCGCGGCAACCTACCTGCTGCAGAAATTGCTGAAAAACCCGATTGACCAGGCCCTGACCTACGAATATGCCATTGAGGGCAGTTGGGACGACCCCAAGATCAAACCCATGGGGCCCTCCGCTGTTCCGGCAAACCCGCGCCAGTGACACCCAAAGGATGACGCCATGACGTCCGCTGCAAAAACCACAAAAACACCGGATTCCGGATTCGGCAAGGCCCGGCCGCTTCCTGGCAGCTTTCGCGTGGCTGCCATCCAGATGGCGTCGGGTCCACAAGTGGGTGCCAATCTCTCCGAGGCAGGACGCCTCATCAAAATGGCGGCGGACCAGGGTGCGGGCCTGATCGGATTGCCGGAATATTTTGCCATCATGGGCATGCACGAAAATGACAAGGTCAAGGTTGCCGAGGACTTTGGCAAGGGGCCCATCCAGGAATTCCTGTCGCGCAGCGCCAAACGCTTTGGCGTGTGGATCGTGGGCGGTTCCGTGCCGCTCAAATCCCCCGACCCGCACAAAATCCGCAACAGCTGCCTCGTGTATGACGCCGAGGGCCACTGCGTGGCCCGCTACGACAAGATTCACCTGTTTGGGTTCAAGCGCGGTGCCGAGCACTACGAGGAATCGCGCACCATCCTGCCGGGAAGCGAAGTCGTGGCCTTTGACAGCCCCTTCGGCAGGATCGGCCTGTCCATCTGCTACGATCTGCGCTTTCCCGAGCTGTACCGGGCCATGGGGCAGGTCGAGCTCATCTTCGTTCCCTCGGCATTTACCGAAACCACGGGGCGCGCCCACTGGGAAACCCTCGTGCGGGCGCGCGCCATCGAAAACATCGCTTACGTGGTGGCGCCGGCACAGGGGGGCTACCACATGAACGGACGCGAAACCCACGGTTCCACGATGATCGTGGACCCCTGGGGCGTTGTCCTCGACCAGTTGCCGCGCGGATCCGGGGTGGTGATCGCCGGTGTCAATCCGGTGCACCAGGCCGAATTGCGCACCAGCCTGCCCGCCTTGTCCCATCGCACCCTGGGCCTTGCCACGCCCACGAAAACCAAAACAGGAAACAAATGATGTCCAGTCACCCGCTTGCCCTTGCCGAAGCTACCCTCCTCAAGCCCTATGCGCTCGACAGCGGCAGCCTGGATCGCGTCTTTGGCCAGATCCTGACGCACCAGGTGGATTACGCGGACCTGTACTTTCAATACAGCCGCAGCGAAGGCTGGAGCCTGGAGGAGGGGGTCGTCAAGGCCGGGTCCTTCCACATCGAACAGGGGGTCGGCGTACGCGCCATCAGCGGCGAGAAAACGGCCTTTGCCTACTCCGACGACATTCAGCTCGCTTCGCTCGAACAGGCCGCCCTGGCAACGCGCGCCATCGGGCGTGCCGGACAGAATGGCCAGCAGCAGATCCTCTTGCGGCAAAGCCCCGAGGTGCCGCGCCTTTATGTGCCGCACGATCCGTTGGCCACCCTCAAGGATGCCGAGAAGGTCAGCCTGCTGGAGCGGCTGGAGCGCTTTGCAAAAGGCATGGACCCGCGCGTCACCCAGGTGATGGCGTCGCTCGCGGGCGAATACGAGCTGGTGCTCGTGGCGCGCAGCGATGGCCATCTCAGTGCCGACATTCGCCCCCTGGTGAGGGTTTCCATCCAGGTCATCGCCGAGGAAGGCGGTGTGCGGGAGCAGGGCTCAGCAGGCGGCGGCGGCCGGTTTGGATATGAATACTTCACGGATGCAATGCTGCAGGACTATGCCCGCAAGGCCGTGGACCAGGCCGTGACCAACCTTGCGGCGCGGCCGGCGCCTGCCGGCACGATGACCGTGGTATTGGGTTCGGGCTGGCCGGGAATCCTGCTGCACGAAGCCATCGGTCACGGCCTGGAAGGCGATTTCAATCGCAAGGGCACCTCCGCATTTGCCGGGCGCATCGGGGAGCGTGTCGCGGCGCGCGGCGTGACCGTGCTGGATGACGGCACCATCGCCAACCGGCGCGGCTCGCTCAACCAGGACGATGAGGGCAACCCCACGCGCTGCACCACGCTGATCGAGGACGGCATCCTCAAGGGGTATCTCCAGGACAGCCTCAATGCCCGCCTGATGGGCATGCCCCTGACGGGCAACGGACGGCGCGAATCCTTTGCGCACATTCCGCTGCCGCGCATGACCAACACGTACATGCTGGGCGGCGAGCGCGATCCTGCTGAAATCATCGCGTCCGTGGACCACGGGTTGTATGCCGTCAATTTTGGCGGTGGACAGGTGGACATCACGAGCGGCAAGTTCGTCTTTTCCGCTGCCGAAGCGTGGCTGATTGAAAAGGGCAGGCTCCTGTACCCGGTGAAGGGCGCAACCCTCATCGGCAACGGCCCGGACGTGCTGACCCGCGTCTCCATGATCGGCAACGACATGGCCCTCGATCCGGGGGTCGGCGTTTGCGGCAAGGAAGGGCAGAGCGTTCCGGTAGGCGTTGGGCTGCCCACGTTGCGCATTGACGGTTTGACAGTGGGCGGCACGGCCTAGGGTCTGATAAAATACCCGGTTTTCCAATGACAGTAACGGCGTGAAAGACGGGAAGCCCAGACCATGACGACAGTTTCGCCCAAAAAAATCGACGACGTTCGCATTCGCGAAATCAAGGAATTGCTCCCGCCGGTGCACCTGCTGCGGGAGTTTCCCCTGTCAGCAGAAGCCACGCAGCTGGTCTATGAAACCCGCAGCCAGATCCACCGCATCCTCCACGGCGCGGACGACCGCCTCGTGGTCATCGTGGGGCCCTGTTCCATCCACGACCCCAAGGCAGCCATCGAATACGCCACGCGCCTCAAGAAGCTGAAGGACCAGTGGGCCGACGAACTGCTCATCCTCATGCGGGTGTATTTTGAAAAACCGCGCACCACCGTGGGCTGGAAGGGGCTGATCAACGACCCGTATCTCGACGGCAGCTTCCGCATCAATGACGGGTTGCGCCTGGCCCGCGGCCTGCTGCTCGACATCAATGCCCTGGGCGTGCCCGCGGCAACGGAATTTCTCGACCTCATCACGCCGCAGTACTTTGCCGACCTCATCAGCTGGGGCGCCATCGGCGCCCGCACCACGGAAAGCCAGGTCCATCGCGAGCTTGCCTCCGGCCTGTCCTGTCCGGTCGGCTTCAAGAACGGCACCGACGGCAACCTGCGCATCGCGGTGGACGCCATCCGGGCTGCCCAGCAGCCGCACCATTTCCTGTCGGTCACCAAGGCGGGCCATTCGGCCATCGTGGCGACCAACGGCAACGAGGATTGCCATGTCATCCTGCGCGGTGGAAAAACCACCAATTTCGATGCGGCCAGCGTGGATGCCGCGGCAAAGGAACTCTCGGCCGCAGGCCTTGCGGCGCGTGTGATGATTGACTTCAGCCATGCCAACAGCCAGAAGGATCCGCAAAAGCAGCTGGACGTGGCGCAGAACGTGGCAGACCAGCTGGTGGCCGGTGAGTCGCGCATCATGGGCGTGATGATCGAAAGCCACCTGAAGGGCGGACGCCAGGATCTCGTGGCGGGACGCGAACTGGAATACGGTAAGAGCATCACGGATGCCTGCATTTCCTTCGATGACACCGTGGCGGTCGTGGCCACCCTGGGCGAAGCGGTACGCCGGCGACGTCTTGATGTCGCCGAAGCATAAGCCTTGTTGAATCGTTACTGAGAGCACACGGATGGAACACCACTTTCACGTACATGGCGCGCACGAACACGAAGTGGAACATGCCGCCACCGGCGGTCATCAGGGCGGCGGGCACGGCATCGCCCTGGCCCAGCAGGTGGCCATCTTCACGGCCATCCTGGCAGCAGTCGGCGCCGTGGTGAGCTACCTGGGCGGCAATACCCAGAACGAGGCGCTGTTCCACAAAAACGAAGCCGTGCTGTACAAGGCGCATGCCAGCGACCAGTGGAGCTTCTACCAGGCCAAAAGCACCAAGGGCCACATCATGAGCATTGCCGGGGAACTGTCGCCCAGCAAGGAACGCCGCGCCCAGTACGAGGCGGATGTGGCGCGCTACGAAAAGGAAAAAAAGGACATCAAGGCCAAGGCCGAGGAGTTCGAAGAAAAGTCCCGGCAGGAAAACGAACTGGCTGAAAAGGCCTTCCACCCGCACCATGCGCTGGCGCTGGCCATGACGTTTATCCAGATCGCGATTGCGCTCGCGTCCGTGACGGTCCTGACCAACCGGCGCTGGCTGCTGCTCCCTGCCGCGGCAGGTGCCCTCGCGGGCGGCGGGATGGCCGTCTGGGCCTACCTGTAGCCCGGCTGCCAGAGCACGTCCGGGACGCCGGCCTCGCGGTTGAGGTCGCGTGCCAGGACGAACAGCAAATCAGAAAGCCGGTTGAGGTAATGCAGCGTGGCAGGGGCCAGGGGCTGTTCCTGGTGCAGGGTCACCAGACGCCGTTCGGCGCGGCGACACACCGTGCGGGCCATGTGGCACAACGCGGCCGCCCGCGACCCTCCCGGAAGGATGAAGTCCTTGAGGGGGGGGAGGGGGGCGTTGATCCGGTCGATTTCCGCTTCCAGTTCACCCACGCGTTCCTCCGGAATGACGCGGTGGCCGGGAATGCACAGCTCGGCGCCGAGGTCGAACAGGTCGTGCTGGATGCGGGTCAGCAAATGCTGGGCCGCGGGGGGCAGGGTCTCGGTACGCAGCAGGCCGATGACGCTGTTGAGCTCATCCACATCCCCCATGCTCTCGATGCGCCAGTGGTCCTTGGAGACGCGCGTGCCATCTCCCAGCCCCGTACTGCCGTCATCGCCGGTGCGGGTATAGATGCGTGTCAGTCGGTGTCCCATTTTTGTCAGAGTGTAGAATCGTTGTGGATGCGGTGGCAGGGTCGTTATAATGCCCGTT
>JAJZRV010000019.1 GCA_021850135.1 Pseudomonadota bacterium | reverse complement strand
GATGCGGGGCGACGCGAGGTATTGATTGCCGCGGGGCTGCACCGTGCCGCAGCGGTCGTGGTGACTTTTGCCGATACGCCCGTTTCGCTGGCCATCATCAGCCATGCACGGGAACTCGAACCCGGTTTGCCCGTGATCGTGCGTACTTTCGATGATACTGACCTGGATCGCCTGAAGGACGCGGGTGCAGCCGAGGTTGTGCCGGAAATTCTCGAAGGATCCCTGATGCTGGCATCCCACGCCATGCTGGAACTTGGGGTGCCCCTGGCGAGAGTGCTCAAACGGATTCGACAGGTGCGTTCCGAGCGGTATCACCTGATGCGAGGGTTTTTTCGGGGGATCACCGATGATTCCGTCGAAAATGCTGAGCATTCGCAACCCAGAATGCATTCGGTCGTTGTCGGGGAGGGGGCTTATGCCAACGGCAAGCTGCTGGAAGAACTGATGCTTGACGGGCTGGGGGTCGAGGTGACGGCAATTCGGCGCCACGGCATACGGGGCTTGCGTCCCAGTGCGGATACCCGGATCATCCCGATGGATGTCGTGGTTCTGCTGGGGACCCCGGAGTCTCTGGCGCAGGCCGAGACGAGGCTGCTTCAGGGTTGACCCGATTGGTCAGCCGGCTTCCTGTGGTTTAAGATACAGGGTTTGAACTTGGGGCGCTCGGCGTCGTTTCCGTGACAAATCTGGTTGAAATTTCCAATTTGAATTTTGGCTACGGCAGCCGTCTGGTGCTCAAGGGCATCAATCTCGCGGTCCCGAAGGGCAGTCTCGTCGCCATCATGGGTCTGAGCGGTTGTGGCAAGACCACGCTGTTGCGCTTGATCGGCGGGCAGTTGCGGGCCAGGGATGGCACGGTCACGGTGGCAGGGCAGCGTCTCAACGACATGAGCCAGGGAGAGCTTTATGCACTCCGTCGTCGCCTGGGTATGCTGTTTCAGTTTGGCGCGCTGTTCACGGATCTTTCGGTCTACGACAATGTGGCCTTCCAGATGCGTGAGCACACGCAACTCCCTGAAAGCGTCATCCGGGACCTCACGCTGATGAAGCTCAATGCAGTGGGGTTGCGCGGGGTGCAGTCCCTGATGCCCTCCGAGATGTCCGGGGGGATGGCGCGCAGGGTGGCGCTGGCGCGGGCCACCGCGCTCGATCCGGAACTGATCCTGTACGATGAGCCGTTTGCAGGGCTGGACCCGATCTCGTTGGGAGTCATCGGCCAGTTGATCCGGCGCCTGAACGACGCGCTCGGCGCCACTTCCGTGCTGGTGACCCACGATGTCCAGGAGTCCCTGAAAATTGTTGATTATGTTTATTTTGTTTCAGAAGGGGTCATTGTTGCGCAAGGAACGCCGGATCAGATTCGCGCCTCTACCCTGCCATTCGTACATCAGTTCATTTGGGGAGAGGCCGATGGCCCGATGCCTTTTCACTACCCGGCGCGGACCATGTCCGACGACCTTGGGATGAGGGAGGCCTGAGACCATGGTTTTGGAAGCGACATTACGCGGCATTCGACTGGTGGGCGACAGGACGCTCCGGATCGTGGAGCGGATCGGGGCCACGGTGGCCTTTCTGGTGATGACGTTGGTGCATTCGGCCACCAGTTTCCGGCGGTTTGATCTGGTGATTCGGGAAATTTTCTTTGCAGGCGTCCAGTCGCTCATCATTATTCTGGTGTCCGGGCTGTTCGTCGGGATGGTCTTGGGCTTGCAAGGGCATGAGACCCTTCAAAATTACGGTTCCGAGCAAAGCGTCGGCGTGCTGGTGGCCCTGTCCCTGGTACGCGAACTGGGCCCCGTCGTCGCAGCGCTCCTGTTTGCCAGCCGGGCGGGTTCGGCAATCACGGCGGAAATCGGCCTCATGAAGGCCACGGAGCAGCTGTCGGCGATGGAAATGATGGCGATCAACCCGATTGCCAGGGTGGTTGCCCCGCGTTTCTGGGGGGGCGTCATCTCCATGCCCCTGTTGGCCATGTTGTTCAGCGCCATGGGGATCATCGGCGGGTTTCTGGTTGCCGTGGTGCTGATTGGCGTGGATGATGGGGCTTTCTGGTCGCAGATGCAGGCCGCGGTGGATTTTCGCCATGACATCGTCAATGGCATCATCAAGAGCCTGGTGTTTGGGGTCGCGGTTTCAGCCATTGCCACGTTCGAGGGATACGAGGCGCCGCCGACGGCGGAAGGGGTTTCCGGTGCGACCACTCGGACCGTGGTGAGCTCGTCCCTGGCGATTCTGGCGCTGGATCTGGTATTGACTGCATTTATGCTGAAAGGGTGGAACTGATGGAACGCAGCACATTGAATTTATGGGTAGGCGTTTTTGTCCTGCTGGGATTTTTTGCCTTCCTGGTATTGGCGTTCAAGGTGGGTAACCTCAGTGCGGGGGGGAATGGCACAACCTATACCCTGATCGCACACTTCGACAATATCGGACAGCTCAAGGAGCGTGCGCCGGTTCGCAGCGCCGGGGTGTTGGTGGGCCGTGTGAAATCCGTTCGATTTGATCCGGTGCACTACAACGCCGAAGTGCAGATGGCGATTGACACGAAATTCCCATTCCCAAAGGACACGTCGGCTTCGGTCCTGACTTCCGGGATTTTGGGCGAACAGTACATTGGCCTCGATGCCGGCGGGGATGAAAAAATGTTGAAGGACGGCGACGAAATCAAGTTGGTCCAGGGTGCGGTTGTCCTGGAACGCCTGATCGGACAGTTTTTGTTCAACAAAGCCCAGGACAGCGGGGCGGATAAAGGAGCGCAGAAGTGAAGGTTTTATGGAAATGCGCGAGAGTTGCCGGGCTCGCGTTGCTTTTGACGGGCTTGAACGTGCTGGGCGCGGAAGCCGCTCCCGACGAGGTGATTCGCAAAACGGCCGAAGAGGTGATCGCCGCGATCAAGGCGGACAAGGGAATCCAGGCTGGAGACCGCAGCAAGGCCTATGCTTTGATCGATCAGAAAGTGCTGCCGCATTTTGACTTCACGCGGATGACGCGCCTGGCCGTCGGACGGAACTGGAATCAGGCGTCTTTGGACCAGCAAAAGCAGTTGGTAGAAGAATTCAGGGATTTGCTGGTTCGCACCTATGCAAGCTCACTGTCGCAATACAAGGATCAGGTCCTGCAGATTAAGGGCACTGAAAACCAGCCTGGCGACACGGAAGCGGTGGTCCACTCGGTCATTCTTCCCTCGGGGGGGCAGGCCATTCCTATCGATTACAGCATGGAAAAGATGGGCGATGGCTGGAAGGTTTACGACATCCGGGTGGATGGGGTCAGTCTCGTCACCAACTATCGCAGCGAATTCACGGACATCGTGCGTCGTGGTGGCGTGGATGGACTCATCAAGGCGCTGGATGACAAGCGCAAGCTGGCCGACAAGCGATGATCAGGTTTGAGGGTCAGCGGCTCGTCCTGTCGGGTCCGTTGGTCATGGACACCGTCAACGCTGTGCTTGGCGAGGCCAAGTCTGCGATCGCCAGCAATGACGTTACTGTGGATTTTTCGGCTACGACGGATATTGACTCTTCGGCGCTTGCGCTCATGTTGCAATGGCGTCGCGAGGCCGAGGCGGCCGGGCGCACGGTCACTTTTGAGGGCGTTCCGGACAATTTGCGCGTTTTGGCAGAGCTGTATGGCGTCTCTTTTCTGTTGGACCACGGCGCGATTCCCGATTGAGTATTGACCTGACGGGCATATGACAGCAGCCATCGAAATTCATGGCGCCGACAAGCGTTTTGGGACGGTACATGCACTGAAGTCGGTGGATCTGACCGTGGAGGCTGGCGACTTCTTCGCTCTGCTGGGGCCCAACGGTGCCGGCAAGACCACGCTCATCAACTTGCTCGCAGGATTGTCGGTTCCGGACGCGGGAACGCTCAAGGTCATGGGGTTTGACGTGGTGCGGGACTACCAGAAGGCCCGTCGAAACCTGGGCGTCGTGCCGCAGGAACTGGTGTTTGACCCCTTCTTTACGGTCCGCGAAACCCTGGAAATCCAGTCGGGCTATTTCGGCCTCAAGAACAACGACGACTGGATCGACGATATTCTGGACAACCTGCAGCTCGCCGACAAGGCGCATGCCAATATGCGAACCCTCTCGGGCGGCATGAAGCGTCGCGTGTTGATCGCACAGGCTTTGGTGCATCGCCCGCCGGTCATCGTCCTGGATGAGCCTACTGCCGGCGTGGATGTGGAATTGCGGCAAAGCCTGTGGAAGTTCATCCAGCGCCTCAATCGCGAAGGACACACGATCCTGCTGACGACGCACTACCTGGAGGAGGCCGAGGCGCTGTGTCGCCGGGTTGCCATTCTCAAGCAGGGACAAATCGTGGCGCATGACACGACCCAGAACCTCCTGCGATCCCGGGACTTGAGCCGTCTGGAAGACGTGTTTGTGGCCATCATGCAAGACGGGGGGCTCGAGGCAGAGTCATAATCAGTGCGCGGATTTCTAACCCTATTTTTCAAGGAAGTGCTGAGATTCTGGAAGGTCTCCCTGCAGACCGTTCTGGCACCCCTCATTTCCACCCTGCTCTATCTGCTGGTGTTTTCCCATGTCATGGCCGACCATGCAGATGTCTACCCTGGCGTTTCTTACGCAGCATTCCTCATTCCCGGGCTCGCCATGATGTCCATGCTGCAAAACGCTTTTGCCAATAGTTCGTCGAGCCTGGTCCAGTCCAAGGTGACCGGCAATCTGGTTTTTGTCCTGCTGACGCCGCTCTCCCACTGGGAGTTCTACTGGGCATACGTCCTGGCCTCCGTGGTGCGGGGTGTGTTGGTGGGGTCGGTGGTGCTGTTGACTGCGTGGTTCTTTTTCGCCATCCCGGCCAGGGAGCCGCTCTGGATCGTCGTTTTTGCCTTGCTGGCGACGATCCTGTCCGGGTCGCTGGGCGTGCTGGCGGGCATCTGGGCAGAAAAATTCGACCAAATGGCGGCGTGGCAGAATTTCATCGTGCTTCCCCTCACTTTTTTGTCCGGGGCCTTCTACAGCATCCACTCCCTTCCTTCCTTCTGGAACACCCTGTCCCGCTTCAACCCGTTTTTTTACGTGATAGACGGGTTTCGCTACGGGTTTCTGGGCAGCAGTGACGTCTCCCCCTGGGAATCGCTGTTGATTGTCGGGAGTGCCTGTTTGGCCTTATCATGGACGACCCTGGCGTTGTTGCGCAGCGGTTGGCGCTTGCGAACCTGAAGCCGGGGTCGTCAACGGAAATTCATCATGGTTCAGCCCCAGGACATCAAAAAGTACATCGAAACCAACCTGCCCTGCGAACGGGTGGAGGTAAGCGGGGATGGCCACCACTTCGAAGCCATCATCGTGAGCCATCAATTTTCAGGAAAAAGCCGGGTCGCCCAGCATCAGCTGGTCTACCAGGCTCTGGGCGATCGCATGCGGGCCGAGATTCATGCGCTCTCCATGCGTACCCTGACCCCCGAACAATGGGCCGCTTTGGGCCACTGACCGGTTCTATATTCTCGTGGATCAACTGGTTATTGCAGGCGGCTATCCGCTGACGGGGGAGGTCGAGGTCTCGGGCGCCAAAAATGCCGCGTTGCCCATTTTGTGCGCGTCCTTGCTGACCTCCCAGACCGTCACTTTCGACAATGTGCCGGAGCTGCGCGATGTGGGGACGCTGTTGCGTCTGCTGCGCAATATGGGCGTGACCGTGGAGCGCGGTGCGACCCGGGTGGTGCTTAATGCGGGCGCGCTTGGCGATCCTGTCGCGCCCTACGATCTGGTCAAAACCATGCGCGCCTCGATCCTGGTGCTTGGGCCGCTTCTGACCCGTTTCGGACACGCGCGCGTATCCCTGCCTGGAGGGTGTGCCATCGGGGAGCGGCCCGTGGATCTGCACATCAAGGGTTTGCAGGCCATGGGTGCCCGCATGGAAATCGAACATGGGTACATTGTGGCGGAAGCGGGTCGCCTGAAGGGGGCGCGAATCTTCATGGATACGGTCACCGTGACGGGGACGGAAAACCTGATGATGGCTGCGGTGCTGGCAGAGGGGGTCACCGTGCTGGAGAATGCCGCCCGCGAGCCCGAGGTGGTGGATCTGGGGGAATGCCTGATCCGCATGGGCGCGCGCATCAAGGGGCACGGAACCGACGTCATCACCATTGAAGGGGTGGCCTCCCTCGAGGGGGCGAAATATGCCGTGATGCCGGATCGCATCGAGACGGGAACATTTTTGGTGGCTGCTGCGGCAACGGGAGGGGATGTGCGCTTGGTGGGGGTGCGGCCCGACACCCTGGATTCGGTGCTGGACAAGCTGGCCGAAGCCAACGCGTTGATCGAACGCACGTCGGACCAGATCAGGATTCGCATGCGGGGTCCCAATCACGGCGTCAGCCTGCGTACCGCCCCCTACCCGGCGTTCCCTACGGACATGCAGGCCCAGTTCATGGCCATGAATGCCGTGGCGCAGGGCACGACCGTGGTCACCGAAACGATTTTTGAAAACCGTTTCATGCATGTGCAGGAATTGCGGCGGTTGGGAGCCAATATCGAGGTGGAGGGCAATGCCGCCATCATCCGCGGCGTCGAAAAACTGGAGGGCGCCACGGTGATGGCAACCGATCTGCGCGCTTCGGCCAGTTTGGTCATTGCGGGATTGATTGCGCACGGGGAGACCGTGGTGGATCGCATTTATCATCTGGATCGCGGTTATGAAAAAATCGAGCAGAAGCTCTCCCGTCTGGGGGCGCGGATAGTTCGCCGTTCCGTGGAGGAGGCATGATGAATCCTGGAGCACGCTTTGAGGGGGTGACCATTGCGCTCTCGAAAGGCAGGATCTTCGAAGATACCGCGCATTTGCTGAAAGCAGCGGGGATTACGCCCTTGGCGGACCCGGAACATTCCCGACAGCTGATCCTTCCTACGGATCGGCCGGATGTCCGGCTGGTCATCGTGCGCGCCTCCGACGTTCCCACCTACGTGCAGTACGGCGCCGCAGATATCGGTGTGGCAGGAAAAGACGTCTTGATGGAGCACGGCGGGGGTGGGCTGTACCAGCCGCTGGACCTGCAGATCGCAAAGTGCCGGCTCATGGTAGCCGTCCCCCAGGGGTTCGACTATGCCGGGGCGATTCGTCGTGGCGCGCGCTTGCGCGTGGCAACCAAATACGAAACCACGGCACGCAACCACTTTGCCGAAAAAGGGGTGCACGTGGATCTGATCAAATTGTATGGTTCCATGGAACTTGCCCCGCTGACCGGTCTGGCCGATGTGATCGTGGATCTGGTCAGCAGCGGCAATACCCTGAAAGCCAATCGTCTTGAAGCCGTCGAGGAGATTGCGGCGATCAGTGCGCGACTGATCGTCAACGTGGCTGCCTGGAAGCTCAATCGTTCAAGGATTGCCCCGATTGTGGAGGCATTTTCCAGGGGGGTGGGATTGCCATGAAGCTGCGTCGTCTCGATTCGACCGATCCAGGTTTTGACGTTGCCCTGGCGCAACTGACGGCCTTTGAAAGCGCACAGGATCCGGCCGTGGACGAAGCGGTGGCCGGGATCGTGGCGGACGTCAGGCGGCGGGGGAATGCCGCATTGCTGGAATATACCCGCCGATTCGACCGGTGGCAGGCTGAGTCGGCCGCCGCACTGGAGCTTTCTCCCGACCTGCTGAAGCAGACGCTGGAGGCGTTGCCGGCGGTTCAACGTACGGCTCTTGGCGAAGCAGCGCGACGCATCCGGTTGTTTCATGAGCGCCAGAAAAACGAGACCTGGACTTACACGGAAGCAGATGGCACCGTGCTGGGACAGCAGGTGACGGCATTGGACCGCGTGGGACTGTACGTTCCCGGGGGCAAGGCGGCCTACCCCTCTTCAGTGCTGATGAACGCCATTCCTGCAAATGTGGCCGGCGTGCGTGAAATCGTCATGGTCGTCCCTACCCCTGACGGGGTGCGCAATGATCTGGTATTAGCTGCGGCAGCCCTGAGCGGGGTGACGCGCGTCTTTACTGTGGGGGGGGCCCAGGCCGTGGCCGCGCTGGCGTTTGGCACGGAAACCATTCCCGTCGTGGACAAGATTGTCGGTCCGGGCAATGCGTACGTCGCCGCAGCGAAACGGCGCGTGTTTGGTGTGGTGGGCATTGACATGGTCGCGGGCCCCTCCGAAATCCTGGTGATCGCGGATGGCACTACGCCCCCGGAATGGGTGGCCATGGACCTGTTTTCCCAGGCAGAGCATGACGAGCTGGCGCAGTCTATCCTGTTATGTCCCGATGCCGGGTATTTGGATCAGGTCGAAGCGGCCATTCGCCTATTGATTGAAGCCATGCCGCGCCGTGCGGTGATCGAAGCCTCGCTGGAAAATCGGGGCGCGCTGATCCACGTGCGCGATCTGGAGGAAGCCTGCGCGATTTCCAATCAGATCGCACCTGAGCACCTCGAGCTTTCGGTTGCGGATGGGGAGCGCTGGTTGAAGTCGATCCGGCACGCCGGGGCGGTATTTGTAGGACCCTATAGCTCCGAGGCGTTGGGGGATTACTGCGCGGGCCCAAACCATGTCCTGCCCACCGGACGTACTGCCCGTTTTGCTTCCCCGCTCGGCGTTTATGATTTTCAAAAGCGGACCAGCATCATCAAAATGTCGCAAAAGGGCGCGCATACCCTGGGCGAAGTGGCCCAGGTCCTGGCCGAACGGGAAGGCTTGACGGCCCACGCGCGTTCCGCAGCTTATCGTTGTGGAGAGTGACCGTTGAAGGATTGCATTCGCGACGAAATCAGGGCGCTTTCCGCCTATTCCGTGGCGCCCGCCGACGGGCTCGTCAAACTGGACGCCATGGAGAACCCCTATGTCCTGCCCGACGATTTGCGCGATGCCATAGCGCACCGCGTGTCCGCCTTGCAGGTCAATCGCTATCCCGATGCCAATCCGGAGGCGCTCAAGGCCCTCCTGCGGCAGACCATGGGGATCGATCCTGCGGCAGCCATGATCCTGGGCAACGGTTCTGACGAACTGATCCAGATGATCGCGCTTGCCGTGGCCAAGCCCGGAGCCGTGATCCTGGGGGTCGAGCCGGCCTTCGTGATGTTCCGGATGATTGCCACTTTCGTGGGAATGCGTTTTATTGGCGTCCCGCTCAAGACTGACTTTACGCTCGATGGCCTGGCGTTGTTGGCGGCAATCGAGCGGCATCAGCCCGCGCTGATCTTTCTGGCCTACCCCAATAACCCCACCGGCAACCATTTCGATGCGGCCATCGTGGAAGAAGTCATCCGTCGTGCACCTGGGTTGGTGGTGATCGACGAAGCCTATTTTCCGTTTACCGACCGGTCATTCCTGCCTTGCCTTTTGGCCTACCCCAACCTGTTGGTGATGCGCACGGTGTCCAAGCTGGGACTTGCGGGGATCCGCCTGGGGTTTTTATCCGGGCCGGCAGAAATCCTGGAACACATTGACAAGGTCCGGCTCCCGTACAACATCTCGATGCTGGATCAGGCCGTGGCGCACGAAGTGTTGTCCCATGGCGCGGTGTTGCAGGAACAGGCGGCGCGGATCCGGCAGGAGCGCGCCCTACTCTCCAGGCGGCTTGCCGCCATTGCAGGGGTGACGGTGTACCCCAGCGATGCCAATTTCCTGCTGTTCCGTGTTGCGCGGGCCGCCTGCATCTTTGACGGTCTTCGGCATCGTGGTATATTGATCAAGAACTTGAGTGCCGCGCACCCGCTTTTGGCAGACTGTTTGCGGGTGACGGTAGGCACTTCCGAAGAAAACCAACGGTTTCTGGATGCGCTTCAGGGCACTCTTGAAATGAACCAGTGACTGCAACCAGCGGCTTAACCAAAAAACCTTCAGGCCATCCCATGCGATCGGCGCAGATTACACGCAATACACTCGAAACCCAAATCACCGCAGACATCAACCTCGATGGTTCAGGGTTGTCGCGGCTGGATACGGGCATTCCTTTTTTGGATCACATGCTGGACCAAGTGGCGCGGCACGGCTTGATCGACCTTACGGTGCACTGCAAGGGCGATTTGCATATTGATGCCCACCACAGCGTGGAAGATATCGGTATCACGTTGGGGCAGGCCTTTGCTCAGGCCGTCGGAGACAAGAAGGGCATCCGCCGGTATGGCCACGCGGTCATTCCCCTGGATGAGGCGCTATCCCGGGTGGCCATAGACCTGTCTGGCCGTCCTGGACTGTTTTTCGACGTGCCGTTCAGTCGGGCACGAATTGGCGAATTTGACGTAGACCTGTTCCATGAATTCTTTCAGGGTTTCGTCAATCACGCGCATCTGACACTTCATGTGGACAACCTCAAGGGCCGCAATGCGCACCATCAGGCCGAAACGGTGTTCAAGGCGTTCGGTCGCGCACTGCGTGCGGCAATTGAGATGGATCCCCGGATTGCAGGCGTGACGCCTTCGACCAAAGGGTCGCTTTGAGCGTCAGGGATCGGCTGTGACCCATATTGCAGTAATCGACTACGGCATGGGCAATTTACGCTCTGTGGCCAAGGCATTGGAGCACGTAGCTCCCGAGGCCACGGTGGAAGTGACGGGCGACCCCGAGCGCGTCAGGGCGGCCGAACGCGTCGTTTTCCCCGGTCAGGGGGCCATGCCAGACTGCATGCGGGAGCTCGACCGGCGCCATCTGCGACAACCCATTCTGGAGGCGGCGCAGTCCAAGCCGTTTCTGGGTTTGTGCATCGGGCTGCAGATGCTGTTTGAGTCGTCCGAGGAAGGGCCGACACCCGGGCTGGGGGTTTTCTCCGGGCACGTGCGCCGGTTTCCGGATGACAGGATGTTTTCCCCTGCCGGGCAGCGGCTCAAGGTGCCGCACATGGGCTGGAATGAAGTGCGCCAGTCCGGAAAGCACGCCTTATGGTCGGGGATTCCGCAGGATGCGCGCTTCTACTTTGTTCACAGCTATTATGTGCAGGAACATGATTCCGGCGTCGGTGCAGCAAGTACTCACTATGCCTTTGACTTCACCTGTGCCGTGGCGCGGGAGAATGTCTTTGCGGTTCAGTTTCACCCGGAAAAGAGCGCCTTGCCCGGACTCGCGTTGCTTGGCAATTTCGTTCACTGGAAACCCTGAATATTCCCATGATCCTGATCCCAGCTATTGATCTCAAAGATGGCCGCTGTGTCCGATTGCGACAGGGCCTGATGGAAGAAGCGACCGTGTTTTCCGACGAGCCTGCCCAGATGGCGCGTCATTGGCTCGAACAGGGCGCGCAACGATTGCACCTGGTGGATCTCAATGGCGCCTTTGCAGGAAAGCCTGTCAACGAGCGCGCCATGCGCGAAATCGTGGACGAAGTAAACGGCGAAATCCCGGTGCAACTGGGTGGCGGCATCCGCACCCTCGATATCATCGAGCGTTATCTGGATAGTGGCGTGTCGGAAGTCATCATTGGTACTGCCGCAGTTAAAAACCCGGGGTTTCTGCACGAAGCCTGCGACGCCTTTCCGGGGCACATCATGGTCGGCCTGGATGCGCGCGACGGCAAGGTGGCCGTGGATGGCTGGTCCAAACTGACGGGGCACGAGGTTGTGGACCTGGCGCGGCGCTTTCAGGACTACGGCGTCGAGGCCGTCATTTACACCGATATCGGGCGCGACGGCATGCTCAGCGGCGTCAACATTCCCGCCACTGTCGCCTTGGCGCGATCACTGACGATTCCAGTCATTGCGAGCGGTGGCATCACGGGCCTGGACGATGTTCGGGCCCTGTGTGAGGTCGAGTTCGAGGGCATCATGGGGGCCATCACCGGGCGAGCAATCTACGAAGGCACGCTCGATTTTGCGGAGGCCAACCAACTCGCCATCAGTCTGTCCCGCTCTGTGACGGGTGAGCGCTGATTCATGGGGTTGGCCAAGCGCATCATTCCGTGCCTGGATGTCAATGCGGGACGCGTCGTAAAGGGGATCAACTTTGTCGGCCTGCGCGATGCCGGGGATCCCGTGGAGATTGCCCGCCGCTACGACGAACAGGGTGCAGACGAGGTCACGTTTCTGGATATTACCGCCAGTTCTGATGGGCGTGGCCTGATCATCCCCATCATCGAGGCGGTTTCTGCCCAGGTTTTCATCCCGCTGACCGTGGGAGGGGGGGTGCGCGAGGTTGCAGATGTGCGCAGGCTGCTTAACGCGGGTGCTGACAAGGTCAGCATGAACACCTCCGCCATACTCAACCCCAATCTGATTGCCGAAGCTGCAGGCCGGTTTGGATCCCAATGCATCGTTGTGGCCATTGACGCCAAGCGGGCAGATACCGCTTCAGGCTGGGGGGTTTTCACGCACGGTGGGAGAAATGCCACGGGTCTGGATGCAGTCGCCTGGGCCGAAGCGTCCGCCCGTCTGGGTGCGGGCGAAATACTGCTGACCAGCATGGACCGCGACGGCACAAAGGAAGGTTTTGACCTTGATCTGACCCGGGCCGTGGCGGACGCGGTGGGCGTTCCCGTGATTGCCAGCGGTGGCGTGGGCAACCTGCAACACCTCTGCGATGGTGTGATCAAAGGCGGGGCTGATGCCGTCCTGGCAGCCAGCATTTTCCACTATGGGGAATACACGGTGCGCCAGGCCAAGGATTTCATGGCGGCCCAAGGGATCGAGGTGCGCTTGTGACAGACTGGCTGGAAGCAGTACATTGGAACGATCAGGGGCTCGTGCCGGCGATTGCCCAGGATGCTGCCAGCGGGGATGTGCTCATGGTGGCCTGGATGAACCGCGAGGCACTGCAGCAGACGGCCGAGTCCGGAGAAGCCGTGTATTGGTCGCGTTCCCGGGGCAAGCTCTGGCACAAGGGTGAAGAATCAGGCCACTGGCAGAAGGTTCACGAAATTCGGTTGGACTGCGACGCTGATGTGATATTGCTCAAGGTGCAGCAGATTGGCGGGATAGCCTGTCACACCGGGCGGGTGCGGTGCTTTTTCAGGCGGCTGGATCAGGGCGTCTGGGTGGAAACGGACCCGGTGTTGAAGGATCCTGAAAAAATCTACAAGCGGTGAGGGGTCAAGTGGAGAACAATCACGAAATTCTCGAACGCCTGAGCGCCATTCTGGAAAGCCGCAAGGGCGCGGATCCGGACAGTTCCTACGTGGCTTCACTCTATGGCAAGGGGCTGGATGCGATTGCGCGCAAGGTGGGCGAAGAGGCCCTGGAAACCATTCTGGCCGCCAAGGACGGTGATAGACTGCATATCGTTCGTGAGACAGCCGATCTCTGGTTTCATTCCCTGATCCTCTTGGCCCATTTTGGCCTGGCGCCGCGCGATGTCCTTGCAGAGCTGGCTCGGCGCGAAGGAATATCCGGGGTTGAAGAGAAGGCTGCGCGCAACCGTTAGGAAGTCCAACATGAGCGATTGCATTTTTTGCAGGATCAGCAAGGGAGAATTGCCCAGCAGGAAGGTTTATGAGGATGAGGAGGTCTTTGCGTTTCATGACATCCACCCGGTCGCCCCGGTGCACTTCATGATCGTTCCCAAAAAGCATGTGGATTCCCTGATCCACTGCGGCCCCGAAGATCAGGCGCTGTTGGGTAGAATCCTGTTGCTGGCCCCCAGGCTGGCGGCCGAGCAGGGGCTTGCCGAGGGCTTCCGCACCATGATCAATACGGGGCGGGGCGGCGGCCAGGAGGTGTATCACCTGCATGTGCATGTGATCGGCGGCGGCAAGCACCGGCCCATGACAGCGTTACTTAACAAGGAATAGCGCCAAAGGCGCTTCGGGAGGTCATAATTATGGGCGACTTATTTACCATCCAGCACTTGTTGCTGATTCTGCTGATCGTGGTGCTGGTGTTTGGCACCAAGAAATTGCGCAACATCGGTGCCGACCTCGGTGGGGCAGTAAAGAGCTTCAAGGAGGGCATGGCGGGCAGTACCGCGGGGGAAACCAAGGGCGAAGAGAAGAAACCCCTGGAGGAAAAGACCGCGACAGCCAGTCCCGAGGTCAAGACCCAGGAAAAGACCCACTCCTGACACGGAGCGGCAGACCCTGCGTTAGCCCATGCTGGATTTCAGTGTTTCCGAGATTGGCCTGATCGGGGTCGTGGCCCTGATTGCCATTGGCCCCGAACGGCTCCCCAAGGTGGCCCGGACGGCCGGGGTGCTGCTTGGCCGGTTTCGACGCTACGCGCTGTCCGTGAAGGCCGAAATCGATCGTGAAATCCAGCAATCGGAACTCAACGAGCTTCACAAGAAAATGAACGAGGCGGCGCGCGAGGCGGAGCGGCAGGTGGCATCGTCATCCCGGGAAGCGGAAAAAGTGCTTAACAGCCCCGCGGCAGCACCAGTCACTCCTGGCGCTCCCGACGCCACGGCAGCAACGATTCATACGCCGCCAATGCAGCAGGAACAGGCGGAATTACCTCTCTTTGCGCCTCAGCCCCTGGGGGGAGACCCCTTCAGCGTGCGCCCGGCAGCCCCCCTGCGCAGTAAACCCATGACAACGCCCGTCAAGCCCCAGGCTTCCGAAAACCCGACCGGACCGGGGGCGTTGTGACGGAGGAATCAGGGGCTGTCCAGGAATTCATTTCACACCTCGTTGAGTTGCGTGGCCGCCTGGTTCGTGCCGTGGTCGCTGTATTCGGGGTGTTTTTATGTCTGCTGCCTTTTGCCAACCAGCTCTATACCTGGCTTGCCCTGCCCCTCCTGAGCAAAATGCCGGCGGGCGGCCACATGATCGCCACGGAAGTCACGACCCCTTTCTTCGTTCCGATGAAGGTGGCCGGCCTGATCGCGTTCCTGCTCTCCCTGCCCTACGTGCTGTATCAGATTTGGGGGTTTGTGGCGCCTGGGCTGTATTCGCATGAAAAGCGCATGGCACTGCCCCTGATCGTGACCAGCACCGTGCTGTTCTACTGTGGGATGACCTTTGCCTACTTTGCGGTGTTTCCCTTTGTGTTCGGGTTCATTACGAGCACGGCGCCCCAGGGCGTGGAAATCATGACGGATATCGAAAAGTATCTCGGTTTTGTCATCAACATGTTTCTGGCTTTCGGGCTGGCATTCGAGACCCCCGTGGCGGTAGTCCTGCTGGTCAAGCTGGGCGTGCTGACGGTCGCCCAGTTACGGGATGCGCGCCGCTATGTCATCGTGGGAGCGTTTATCCTGGGCGCGATTTTTACGCCCCCCGACGCTGTTTCCCAAACCCTGTTGGCCGTTCCGCTCTGGTTGCTGTATGAACTGGGGATCCTGGTGGCCAGCCGCGTGGTACCGGCCGCTACTGATCCTCTTCCTCATCCAGATTCTTGATGGTGCCCTTGGGGCGTTTGCCCACGGTGACCGTGAACACCAGGGTCTGATGATTTCGGATCACCTTGAAGCGGGCATTTTGCGCCGGTTTGAGCGCTGCGACCCGGTTGAGCATTTCCTGCGAGTCCTGGATAGGTTCGCCATTGACTTCCACCAGAACGTCCCCGGGCTTGATGCCTGATTTTTCGGCAGGCCCCCCCTTCAATATGGACGAAATCAGCGCGCCCGTGGCCTTGTCCAGTCGGAAGGATTCGGCAAGCTCGGGGGTGATGTCCTGAACTTCGACGCCAATCCAGCCCCGGGTCACACCGCCGGTCTTGATGATTTCTTCCATGACGTTTTTGGCGATGCTCACGGGAATGCTGAACCCGATACCCTGGGATCCGCCGGTTTTGGAATAGATGGCGCTATTGATCCCGATCAGATTGCCGGAAACATCCACCAGGGCTCCGCCGGAATTGCCCGGATTGATGGCGGCATCCGTTTGTATGAAGTTCTCGAAGGTGTTGATGCCCAGTCGGCTGCGTCCCAGGGCGCTGATGATGCCCATGGTGACCGTTTCACCCACTCCAAAGGGATTGCCGATGGCCAGGGCAATGTCTCCCACCCTGACCTGTTCGGAAGTGCCGAAGGTGATGGCAGGAAGGCCCTTGAGGTTGACCTTGAGGACGGCGATATCGGTTTCAGGATCTGCGCCGACCAGTTCGGCTTTGACCGTTCGACCGTCAGACAGCGCCACCTGGATTTCCTGGGCACCGTCAATGACGTGGTCATTGGTCAGAATGTAACCATCGGCCAGGACGATGACGCCCGATCCCAGGCTGAGCTGTTGATGTGTTTCGGGGGGCAGGTTGTCCCCAAAGAAGCGCCGCAGCTCGGGATTGTCTGGAAACAGGGAGGGATTGCGGGAGCGGACCTCCTTGCTCGTGAAAATGTTGACGACGGAAGGCATGGCCTTGCGGGCGGCATCACGGAAGGAGTCAGCGGGGGGGGCGCTACTTTCGCGTACCACTTCGTGCAAGGTACCCAAATCCGTGCGACCCGGAAGCAGGTCGTGCTTGAACAGGGTTGCGACGAACAGAATACCCAGGCAGATGGTGACGGATTGGGCAAAGACGAGCCAAAGCTTTTGCATTAGATCAATAATCCAGGGAAGGCTGAACGGTATGATAGCCGCCGCAATGCAACATGAATACCCCGGAACAGGCTGGAATCGTCTGTCGGGCTTAAGCTTTAGGGGGCGTTCTGATAGAATACCCCCATTTGAAATCAGCAATATAGCTCAAAACAGGTAAATCATCATGAGTGAAGCGCAATCAGACCCTGGTCGCCGTCGGTTCCTTGTCGGCGCCACTGTCGCAATGGCAGCGGCGGGTGTTGCGGCTGTGGGCACGCCTTTCGTACTGAGCATGCTGCCCAGTGCCCGCGCCCGGGCGGCAGGGGGGCCGGTGGAGGTGGATGTTTCCAAAGTGGAACCCGGCATGATGATTACTCAGGAGTGGCGCGGGCAGCCCATCTGGGTGGTCAACCGGACGCCCGAGATGATGGCGCAACTGGCCAAGAATGCCGCACTGCTGAGCGACCCGGAATCCGCCGATTCCACGCAGCCCGACTATTGCAAGAACATCAATCGCGCGACCACCGAGCATCCCAATCTGCTGGTGGCAGTGGGGATCTGTACCCATCTGGGCTGCTCGCCCGTGGACAAGATGAAAATGGGGGAGAGCAGCGGCATGGGCAGCGACTGGCCCGGCGGTTTCTTCTGCCCTTGTCACGGCTCCAAATACGACATGTCCGGGCGTGTATTCAAGGGAATGCCCGCACCGCTCAATCTTCGGATTCCACCATATACCTTCCTCAGCAATACCCGTTTGCTGGTGGGTGAAGACAAGAAGGGGGCTTGAGCATGAATCCAATGTCGCGCTTGCTGGGATGGGTTGACGCACGGTTTCCCCTGTCCACCGTCTGGAAGGAACACCTGGCGGAGTATTACGCGCCAAAAAATTTCAACTTCTGGTATTACTTCGGCTCCCTGGCCATGCTGGTGCTCGTCATCCAGATCGTCACCGGCATTTTCCTCACCATGAACTACAAGCCGGATGCCCGATTTGCCTTTGCCTCCGTCGAATACATCATGCGTGACGTGGACTATGGATGGCTGATCCGCTACATGCACTCCACTGGGGCCTCCATGTTCTTTGTGGTGGTCTATCTGCACATGATGCGCGGCCTGATGTACGGCTCTTACCGCAAGCCGCGCGAACTCATCTGGATCCTGGGAATGGCAATCTATCTGTGCCTGATGGCCGAAGCCTTCTTCGGGTACCTGCTTCCCTGGGGTCAGATGTCCTACTGGGGGGCGCAGGTCATCGTGTCCCTGGTGGACGCCATCAGCCCGCCGGTGGCTCTGTGGATTCGCGGGGACTACGTGATCGCGGACGCGACGCTCAACAGGTTCTTCGCTTTTCACGTGATTGCGTTGCCTCTGGTGCTGGTCATCCTGGTCTTCCTGCACATCGTGGCGCTTCACGAAGTGGGCTCGAATAACCCGGACGGGATCGAGATCAAGGAGAAAAAAGATCCAGCGACCGGCATTCCCCTGGATGGCATTCCATTCCACCCCTATTACACGGTGAAGGACATCATGGGGGTGGTGGGATTCCTGGCGGTTTACTTCGGGATTATTTTCTTTGCGCCGGAAATGGGAGGCTACTTCCTGGAAGACAACAATTTCATTCCTGCCGACCCGCTCAAGACCCCTCCGCATATTGCCCCGGTGTGGTATTTCACGCCGTTCTATGCGATTTTGCGTGCCATCCCCCAAAAGCAGCTGGGCGTGATTGCCATGGGCGTGGCGGTGGCCATTTTCTTCCTGTTACCCTGGCTGGACCGCGGTCTCGTCAAATCCATCCGGTATCGGGGGAACCTGTACAAGGTCGCGCTGGGGTTGTTTGTGCTGTCGTTCCTGATTTTGGGCTACATGGGCACCCAGGATCCCAATCTGTGGTACGTCAATCCGGTATCGCGCGTTTGTGCCCTGGTATATTTCGGGTTCTTTGTCCTGATGCCCATCTATACCCGGTTGGACAAGACCAAGCCCGTACCTGAACGAGTGACCGGATGATGAAAATCCATTCCTGGAATAAACGTATGGTCCAATGGGGGTTTGCCTTGTTGTGGGTGTTGTCGGCCCCCTTCGCTTTCGCCAATCCGGCGGGTGTCAAACTCGATCACGCACCCATCGATCCATCGGACACGGCCTCATTGCAGCGCGGTGCGCAACATTTCATGAATTACTGCCTGACTTGTCACAGCGCGCAATTTGCACGTTATGATCTGCTCACGCGCATTGGCCTGACCGAAGAACAAATCAAGAAAAACCTGATTTTGACGGACGCCAAGATTGCCGATTACATGACCGTGGTGCTCAATCCCAAGGATGCCAAGGCCTGGTTTGGGGTGCCTCCACCCGATCTTTCCGTTGAAGCGCGTGTTCGCGGAGCAGACTGGCTGTATACCTACCTGCGTTCTTTTTATCGCGACGACCAGAGGGACTCGGGGTGGAATAATCTCGTGTTTCGCCAGGTGGCCATGCCCCACGTGTTGTATGAGCTTCAGGGCGAGCAGGAGCTGAAGACTGAAGAAGGCAAGCCAGGCGAGCATCATGCGGCCACGTTGGTGTTGACCAAACCTGGCAAGCTGTCCCCCAAGGAATATGATCAGTTCACTGCCGACCTGGTGAATTATCTGGTGTTCATGGCGGAGCCCATGCAGCAAACGCGTATTCGTATCGGTTATGGGGTCATGATTTTTCTCGCCCTGGCTTTTGTGATCACGAGAGCGCTCAAACACGAATACTGGAAAGATGTTCACTGATTTTTTGGCCACCCACCGAGCGAGTAACGTAGCATGATGACCTTATACTCAGGAACCACCTGCCCTTTCAGCCAGCGTTGCCGCATCGTGCTGTTCGAAAAGGGAATGGATTTCCAGATCATTGATATCGACTTGTATAACATGCCGGAAGATATCGGGGTAATGAATCCCTACAATCGCGTCCCCATCCTGGTGGAGCGCGATCTGATCCTGTACGAATCCAATATCATCAACGAATACATTGACGAGCGGTTTCCGCATCCGCAGTTGATGCCAGCCGATCCCGTGATGCGTGCCAGGGCGCGGTTGTTCCTGTTCCGTTTCGAAGCCGAGCTTTTCTCGCAGGTTTCGGTGCTGGAAGCAGGCAATGCCAAACTGGCCGACAAAGCCCGCGCAATGATCCGTGAAAACCTGGTTCAGATTGCACCGGTTTTCGTGAAACAAAAGTTCATGCTGGGCGAAGAATTCTCCATGCTGGATGTGGCGATTGCTCCGTTGTTGTGGCGCCTGGATCATTACCAGATCAGCATGCCCAAACAGGCGGCACCGCTTCTTAAGTATTCGGAGCGGCTGTTTTCCCGACAAGCTTTCATCGATTCGATGACGCCTTCTGAAAAAGCCATGCGGAAGTAAGTGGCTACTTCATCTACAAAACCCTACTTGGCGCGCGCCTTATGGGAATGGTGCAATGACAATGGGCTGACCCCATTGATCCAGGTCCAGGTGGAAGGCGAGCAGACGCGTGTGCCAATGGAGTTCGTGAAAGATGGTCAGATCGTCCTGAACATCGGACCTGCTGCGACCCGGAATCTCACGATGAACAACGTGGAGATCCAGTTCAGCGCGCGTTTTGGTGGCGTATCCCGGGAAATATCGGTGCCCTGGAGTGCCGTCAAGGGGTTGTATGCCAGGGAGACGGGAGAGGGCATGTTGTTTCCCTCGGAAGAAATCGAAGCCGAAGGGATTGAAGCCATCGTTGAGGCGCCGTCGGAAAGCCGGGATTCGGAGGCCTCTCCGGCACCAAAACAAAAAAAGCCGACGTTAACCATCGTCAAGTAATCGCTCAAAATAGTCCGCCTCAAACTGCCGGCATAGCTCAGATGGTAGAGCAGCTGATTTGTAATCAGAAGGTCGTGGGTTCGATTCCTACTGTCGGCACCAATAAAGTTCACGTGTTAGCAGATGTAACGCTCCTTTGATGTTCATGGGCGCTCCCTTACCATCCATTGCTGTGCTTCAGGGCGAAAGCATCCCTGAGGCGGCTGGGAGGGAGCTGAATGAGCGATTGCCTGAAAAACAATCCATTTGATGGGACGCGCTACACGGGTGTACGCGAAAATATCGCAAAATTCTTTTCGATGAGAGGCGGTTGGGAAGGCAAGCACATCGTTGATTTGTCTTGTGGTGATGGCGCAACGACGTTCATGCTTCGAAGGCTTGGCGCAAAAGTAACGCCCTATGAACTGATCCCGGATTGGTGCAAATTAGACGACAAACCCTTCTACGCCGACGTACAGGCGGTCCTGCCCATCGAAGATGCCTCCGTGGACGTGGTGGTTCTCCAGGAAGTCATTGAACATTTGCCCAACCAGTTGTTTACGCTGCAGGAGATTTGCAGGATTTTGAAACCAGGTGGCGAACTGTTCATTACGACGCCCAGCAGAAGCTCAATCCAGTCCAGGTTAAGCTATCTCGTATTTGAAAGCGAGCATCTGAGATCGACGCCATGGAGCCACATTGACGGTGTTTGGGGCAAAAGTGAGCAAGGGGAGAAGTATTTTGGCCACCTGTGGCTGATTGGCGTTCAACAGTTGAACACGCTCGGAAAGGTTGCCGGATTCAAAAGGATTCAAGTGCACATGACCGCATGGGGCAAGACCTCTGTTGCGCTCGTCGCGCTGCTTTACCCTGTTATTTTTCTATTGAGTTTGCGTGCGTTATACCGGGATGTGAGAAAAATGCCAAAAGGCAGCGATCACTACAGGGAAAAACTGGAACAGTTCAAGCTGAACATTTCACTGAAGGTGCAACTCAGCAAGTACGCATTTGTGAGTCTCTACAAGTAAAATACTCTCGCAACGCCCTCCTCTCCCCCGCACCATGTCGTGGCCGCTGCACACTTGCTTAAGATCTGAAATCAGTTGAGATGAAATAAACCGGAAAAGCTCGGACAATCCAGGTGTTCCAATAACCGGAGGGAGCGTCATGAAAAAAATTTCCATAGCCATCGCATTTTCGGCCGTCGCCGCCTTTCCCGTCCTGGCCAGTGACAGCGGGTTCTACATTGGGGCCGATGTGGGCCGGGCCAGCACGGACGTGAGTGGCCCGGGACTGACCCAAAGCGTGGACACCAGCGCAGGACTGATCGGCGGTTACCAGATCTCCAGGGCGCTGGCACTCGAGGCAAAGTATGACCAAATGGGCAAAATCGGCATGGGGAATGACTACAGCCTGAACGCTGCTTCGCTCGCAGCGATCGGGATCCTGCCGGTGGGAAACACCGACTTCACCCTGCGCGGCAAGTTCGGTTATGCCAGAACTTCCCTGGATGCGCCGAATACGTCGAGCGAGAACGGGATCGTCGTGGGCATTGGCGGGCAGTACAAACTGACGAAGGCCGTGGGGCTGCGTTTTGGCCTGGACCGCTACGATGTGGGCAATTCAGCCATCATTCCCGGGGGGCATACCACGGAGCTCTATGCGGGAGTCGCCTACAGGTTTGGGGAGTAGACTGCGACGGAAGTAGGGCTTGCAGGTCAAAATGAGGGGTACCCGATGAAACTCTGCATGATCGGTCTGGGAAAAATGGGCGGCAACATGGCGACGCGCTTGTGTCGCGGCGGGGCAACGGTCGTCGGCTATGACCGCTCGCGGGATGTGGTGAATCGGTTGGTGCTGGATGCGGGCCTCACGCCAGCAAGCTCGGTGGCGCAGGCCATCGGTGAACTGGCGTCGCCGCGGATTGTCTGGCTGATGCTGCCCAGCGGTGCTGTGACGGAAAATCAGATCGCGGAACTTGTTCTCCTGCTTCAACCGGGGGACATCATCGTGGACGGGGGCAACTCAAACTATCACGACAGCCAGCGCCGTGGTGCCATGCTGGCCGGGAAGGGTATCGGGTTCATGGACGCGGGCACATCGGGAGGCATCTGGGGGCTCGAGAACGGGTACTGCCTGATGGTGGGGGCAGAATCCTGGGTTGCAACCGCCGTCGCCCCCTTCCTCAGGATTCTGGCGCCAGCGCCGGACCGCGGTTGGTTGCACGTGGGGCCCGTGGGCGCAGGACATTTCGTCAAGATGATTCACAATGGCGTCGAGTACGGGATGATGCAGGCCCTGGCAGAAGGGCTGACCCTGCTGCAAGGCAAGCAGGAGTTCGCGCTCGATCTGGCCAAAATCACCGCGCTATGGCGGGAGGGATCGGTGATCCGAAGCTGGTTGCTGGATCTTACCGCGCAGGCGCTGCAAACCGATGCCCGACTGGATGGCATTGCACCGTATGTCGCCGATTCCGGGGAAGGGCGCTGGACGGCCGTCGAGGCGATAGACCAGGGCATCGCGGCGCCAGTGCTCAGTCTTGCCTTGCAGATGCGGTTTCAAAGTCAGGACGAGGATGGTTACGGATTCAAGCTGCTCTCCCTGATGCGCAATGCATTTGGCGGGCATGACATCAGGGGCCCCCATGAAGACGCCTGACCCCTGTACGCTGGTCATCTTTGGGGCCCGCGGTAGTCTTGCGCGACGCAAGTTGATTCCGGCGCTCTACCAACTGGAGCGCTCGGGACGGTTGTCTGACAACATGGTCCTGGTGGGTTCCAGCCTTGAAGTCCTGGAGCGGGAGAGCTGGCAGGCCGAGGTAGTGAACCTGCTTCAATTGCACGATCCAGCAGGAACGGATGCGACGACCTTGGAACGATTCCGCAGCCGGTTGCATTATCACCGCATCGATCCCGCCGATCAGAACTCCTACCGCGCCCTGCGAGACAGGTTGGAGGGCGCGTCGGGGTTTTCAGCCAATATGGTTTTCTACATGGCGGTGCGGCCAGCCGATTATCCCGGCATTGTGGATCATCTTGGAAACGCGGCGTTGCTGAGCGAAAAAAATGGCTGGCGTCGGGTTGTCATCGAAAAACCGTTCGGTTATGACCTGCTGAGCGCGCAAACCCTGCAGGCGGGGCTGTACCGGCATTTGCAGGAACCCCAGATTTACCGGATCGATCATTATCTGGGCAAGGGTACGGTACAGAACGTCATGGTGTTCCGTTTTGCCAACCTGCTGCTGGAGCCACTGTGGAACCATCATTATGTGGACCATGTGCAGATCACCCATTCCGAAACGCAGGGAATCGAAGGTCGTGCGGATTATTACGAAGGGGCCGGGGCCCTGCGTGACATGATCCAGAGCCACCTGCTGCAGTTGCTGACCCTGGTGGCGATGGAGCCCCCGGTCTCCCTCTCGGCCGAACATCTGCGCGACGAGAAGGTCAAGGTGCTGAAGGCCATCCGGCCCATCCCCCAGAATGCGGTACACGCACACGCCTTCCGGGGGCAGTATGCAAGCGGAACCGTGGGCGGCCAGTCAGCGCCGGGATATCTGGAAGAACCCGGTGTGGCGCCTGACAGCGTCACCGAAACCTATGCGGCGCTCAGGCTCTACATCGACAACTGGCGCTGGGCTGGCGTTCCGTTCTATCTCCGAACGGGCAAGCGCATGGCGGAAAACAGTTCTGCCATCTGCATTCGATTCAAACCCCCCCCTCAGGACCTGCTGCGTCAGGCACGTCATGGTCCGCCGCAACCTAACTGGATCATGCTGGGCATACAGCCCAACGACAGTCTCCGGATGGAAATGCAGGTCAAGATGCCGGGGCTGGATTTGCAAACCCGGACCATCAGCCTGGACGCCACGTATCGCCAGGGAAAGGACGCAGAATATGACGCCTACGAGGAGCTGCTGCTCGATGTAATGCACGGCGACCATTCTCTTTTCCTGCGTATGGACGAAGTCGAGGCCGCCTGGCGCGTGGTAGATCCCGTCATCAAAGTGTGGGCGATGGAGCGCGAGTTTATCAACAGCTACCCGGCAGGGACCTGGGGGCCGCGCGGCACCTATCGCCTCTTTTCAAGCGATGATCAATTCTGGCGCCATTCGCTGGATCCCGACGGTGCGGACCTGCAGCCGTATTGAAGTGTTCCCGGATGTCGAAGCCCTGGCGAATGCCGCGGCCGACCGGATTGCCAGGCTTGCGCAACAGGGCCTGGCGCAACGCGATATGTTTCGTCTGGCGCTCTGCGGCGGCCGCACGCCGCGCCGTTGTTATGTGCAGCTACGCCAGCGTGCGCTCGATTGGTCACGGATCGAAGTGTACTTCAGCGATGAGCGCTGTCTGCCGCGCGACGACCCTGACCGCAACGATGTGATGGCCTACGATGCCCTGCTGGGACATGTTCCGATACCGCCTGCACAGATCCATGCCATTCCTGCTGAACTGGGGCCCGCCGAAGCGGCCAGGGCATACGCCCGGGTGGTGGCACCGGGGTTGCCTTTCGACCTGGTATTGCTGGGCATGGGTGAGGACGGACATACCGCCAGCCTGTTTCCGGACCATCCCGCGTTGGGTAGCAAGGCGACGGTCGTCCCCATCCTGGATGCGCCAAAACCCCCGGCATTGCGCGTGTCGCTCGGCCTGGACGTCTTGAACGCAGCGCGGCACAAGCTGTTTCTGGTGACAGGAGCAGGGAAACATGAAGCCCTGCAACGCATGAACCATGGCGCACTGTTCCCTGCAGCGCGGATTGCCGGGGCGCAATGGTATGTGGACCGCAACGCATGGTCCGGAGAAGCAGGATGACGATCAGAAGATCTGCAGCGGTCCCAGCGGATTGACGCGTTCTTCGTTTTTATGGACGGCGGGTTCGCCGCCGGTCAGCTTGTAGATGACGACGTTGTCCTTGATCAGGACGATGCCGTTGAAGCGCCAGCCCACGATGTCCGTCTGCCGCTTGAAGTTCAGGAAATCGGCAAAGAAGTTGCCGTAACGGTTGCTCTCCATGACGGATTGGTTGATTTCATAACCTTCGCAATCCATCTTGGCCTTGATGCATTCCTGCACGCCCAGATCCAGGTCGTGCGAATTGATGGAAGGGCTGGGAATGAAACGGCGCAAGATGTCGGAGTAGTTCAGGATGACGATGTTCGGGTTGGCGTGCGGATCCAGCTTCATGGCCTTGAGGTCTTCCACCGTGGTCTGGTGGGGAACGATTGCGTCAAACATCTCCTGCATCTGCTTGTAACTGGTCCAGGGGTTGACGGTCGTGCTTTCCGATTGCGGCAGGACGGAGCTGCAGCCTTCGAGGGCTAAAAGCAGCAGTACGGCGAATATGGATTGAAGTGGGTTCATGTCAGCTCTGTCGGGGGACCATAGTGCTTTCTGATCAGATAGACCGGTCGCTGCTTGCTTTCCTCATAGAGACGCCCAAGGTATTCGCCAATCACGCCGATCGCCACCAGCTGTACGCCCGAGAAAAAGAGGATGGCCACCATGATGGACGGGTATCCCTTGACGGGGTTGCCATAGACCAGAGTATCCACAACGATTTTGATAGCGTACAGAAATGCAAAGAATGACACCAGCAGCCCAAAATAGGACGACATCTTCAGCGGAATATGGCTGAAGGAAGTGACGCCCTCCAGCGCAAAATTCCACAAGCGCCAGTAATTGAAATTGGTCCGGCCGGCGTGTCGCGGGGGGCGCTGATAGCTGACCTCGGCCGTTTTGAAACCGACCCAGGCAAACAGGCCTTTCATGAAGCGTCGCCGCTCCGGCAACTGCTTGAGCGCTTCGACGACTTCACGCGACATCAGGCGGAAGTCTCCGGCATTAGCAGGGATCGGCACTGTGCTCAGGCGATTGATGAAACGGTAGAACAGGTGGGCGGTGGTGCGTTTGATGAAGCTGTCGCTGGCGCGGCTGGTGCGTACCGCCAGCACCACTTCAAACCCTTCCCGCCAGCGCGCCAGAAGCTCCGGGATCAATTCCGGGGGGTCCTGCAGGTCGGCGTCCATGGGAATGACGGCCGAGCCCCGGGCATGATCGAGGCCGGCGGTCAGGGCAGCCTCCTTGCCAAAATTTCTGGACAAATCGATGACGACGACCCGGGGGTCCTGGGCCCGCAATGTCAGCAGTCGGGGCAAAGTGGCATCCAGACTGCCGTCATTGACGCATACCATTTCCCAGGACTCCCCCAGGGGATCCAGCACGGATCGGACGCGATCGTAGAAGGGGCCGATATTGGCGGCTTCATTGCGCATCGGAACGATGAGGGTGAGCGTGGGTTGCATGGGGTCCATGAGGGGCGCGTGGGCAAGGACAGTTTGGTCAACACCTTGTATTATACCGCCGTCAAGGGAAAAAACCTTCAAAATCAAAAGGAATGCAGTGCATCCGCGGGCTCGTGAAATCCTTTCGTTTGCGTTAGCGGGCTGCGCCGGGTTTGTGGTGGACGCGGCCACGGTGGTGCTTTTGCGGCGCTGGGAGGGCTGGGATCTTGTGAGCGCCAAGGCGCTGGGGTTTTCGCTGGCGGTCACTGTGACCTGGGCGCTCAACCGGCGGTTTACCTTCGCGCAGCGGGCCGGGCCGAACCTGTTGAGGGAATGGTTGCACTATGTCTGGGCCAATGGCCTGGGCGGGGTGGTCAACAACGGGGTGTATCTGGTGGCCGTCTTTGCCAGCGGCGGTCTGGCACAGCAGCCTGCGCTGGCAGTGGCCCTGGGATCGGTGGCCGGAATGTCCTTCAATTACGCTGTTTCGCGCTGGTGGGTGTTTCGGCACCGATATAAGCATTGACAGCCTATTGACACTGGCCCATAATTACGGGTTCGTTTTGGAGGGGTTCCCGAGCGGTCAAAGGGATCAGACTGTAAATCTGACGGCTCTGCCTTCGAAGGTTCGAATCCTTCCCCCTCCACCACCCGACCGGTGGTGGATGTATTTCAGGTTTTGCACTGGAATTCGGACGCGCGGGTGTAGCTCAATGGTAGAGCAGAAGCCTTCCAAGCTTACGACGAGGGTTCGATTCCCTTCACCCGCTCCATGCAGGATGTGGTGAAAGCAAGGCCCATGTAGCTCAGTGGTAGAGCACTCCCTTGGTAAGGGAGAGGTCACCAGTTCAATCCTGGTCATGGGCTCCAAATGACTTTAAACGACGATCATCGGCGCTAGCTGAGTACTCTCAAGGAAATCGATATGGCAAAAGGTAAGTTTGAACGCACGAAGCCCCATGTCAACGTGGGGACGATTGGACACGTGGACCATGGCAAGACGACTTTGACTGCGGCGATGACGATTGTGCTGGCGAAGAA
>JAJZRV010000086.1 GCA_021850135.1 Pseudomonadota bacterium | reverse complement strand
GGCATGATCTTGGCCTTTGAGGTGGATTGCGATCGTGCCGATTTTGCCCGTGCCTTTCACCGCGCCGCCCTGCAACACCAACTGCTGCTTCGGCCCATCGGCACGACGGTCTATTTCATGCCGCCCTACACCCTCACTGACGCCGAGTTTCAGCACCTGGTGGATGCCACACTGGCCAGTTTGTCGGAGGTGCTGGCATGAACCCGGCCTGGTTTGTCACTGGCACGGATACGGGCATAGGCAAGACCGTGGTCTCGTCAATGCTGCTGCACCACCTGCATCGTCGTGGGCGGCCGGTGGTCGGCATGAAGCCGGTGGCCAGCGGATGCCATGAGGATGGCGGGCAGTGGATCAATGAGGATGTGCAGCAGCTGGTTCGCCATTCCTCCTTGCCCGTACTGCGTGGACCGGAAGAGGCGGCGCGGGCGGCGGGCGCCATTCCATGGCGAATCGTGAATCCCTATGCATTCGAACCGGCGATTGCACCCCACATTGCCGCCGCCCGTGCCGGGACGGAAATCAGGTTTGGCGTGATCCAGACGGCGCTGGACGAATTGCGCACGCGTGCCGATGTCGTGATCGAAGGCGCCGGCGGATTCCGCGTCCCCCTGGGGCCGGATGGAGACACGGCTGATCTCTGCCAGGCGCTTGCCGTCCCGGTCGTCCTGGTGGTGGGCATGCGCCTGGGGTGCATCAATCATGCGCTGCTCACGGTGGAATCCATTGCGGCGCGCAATCTGACCCTGGCGGGGTGGGTGGCCAATCGGATCGATCCGAACATGACCGCTTTCGAACCCAACCTGTCGCTGTTGCTGGAGGAAATTCCGGCACCCTGCCTGGGCGTCGTTCCCTTTCAGGAGCCTTTGCAGGTCGGCGTGGTGCCGTTGGCCGTGGAGGCGCTGCTGTAGCCAATGCGAAGCGCAACCCGTTAGAATCGCTCATCGTCAAGCAGGATTACTCCCCATGCTGTTGTGGTTTGTCATTACCTACTGGATCATTTCCGTGGCCATTGGCCTGTGGGTTGCCCTGCGGGTTCACAACACCGCGGATTACGCTGCGGCGGGTCACAGCATGCCGCTTTACGTGGTTACGGCCACCGTGTTTGCTACCTGGTTCGGGTCCGAAACCGTGCTCGGGATTCCGGCCACATTTCTCAAGGAAGGACTGCACGGGGTCGTCGCCGACCCCTTTGGCTCCTCCCTCTGCCTGATCCTGGTAGGGCTGTTTTTTGCCGTGCCCCTCTACCGCAAGAAATTGCTGACCATCGGGGATTTCTACCGGCACCAATACGGACGCACCGTGGAAATTCTGGTCACGGTCTGCATCGTCATTTCCTACCTGGGATGGGTGGCCGCCCAGATCAAGGCCCTGGGCCTCGTCTTCAATGTCGTGTCCGATGACATGATTTCCAAGGAGACAGGCATGCTGGTGGGGGCGGCCACGGTCATGGTCTATACCCTGTTCGGTGGGATGTTGTCCGTGGCGATCACCGATTTCATCCAGATGATCATCATCATGCTGGGGATGCTCTACATCGCCTGGGATCTCAGCGGCACGGCCGGTGGAGTCGGTGTCGTGATCCAGCATGCGGCAGCGGCCGGCAAGTTCAATTTCTGGCCGGAATGGCATTGGGGCGAGGTGATCGGATTCTTTGCGGCATGGATCACCATGATGCTGGGCTCGATTCCGCAGCAGGATGTGTTTCAGCGCGTGACGTCCTCCAACAACGAAAAAACGGCGCGGAACGCCTCGGTATTGGGGGGCAGCCTGTATTTCCTGTTCGCCTTCATTCCCATGTTTCTGGCGTACTCTGCAACGCTGATTGACCCGGATCTGGTCCGCCAGTACCTGGATTCCGATTCCCAACTGATCCTGCCCAGGCTCATCCTGACCCATTCACCCCTGTTTGCTCAGGTCATGTTCTTTGGGGCGCTTTTATCTGCCATCAAGAGCTGTGCCTCGGCAACGCTGCTTGCCCCCTCGGTGACGTTTGCGGAAAACGTGATCCGCGGCTTTTATCGGCACATGACCGACGATCAGTTGCTCAAAGTCATGCGCATCGTGGTCCTGGTCTTTACCGGGCTGGTGACATTCATTGCCATCCGCTCCGAAATGTCGATTTTCAAGATGGTGGAAAGCGCCTACAAGATCACCCTGGTGGCGGCGTTTGTGCCGCTGGTCTTCGGGCTTTACTGGAAGCGCGCAACCCCCCTGGGCGGGTTGCTGTCGGTGACCCTGGGCGCGGGATTGTGGGTCATCTGCGAGCTGATGACGCCGGATGCGCTCATTCCGCCGCAACTGGCAGGGCTGATGGCCAGCCTCGTGGGCATGATCGGCGGGTCCCTGGTGGCCAGCCGCAAGGCATTACGACCCGCCTGAACCTACTGGGAGAGCCAGAAGCGCAGCAGCATCGCCACGCACACCAGGACGATTGCGGGCCGGATCAGGCGGGCGCCACCGCGAATCATGACGTGGGAGGCGAGGCTTGCCCCCAACATCTGGCCCAGCATCATGGATAGCCCCGTCAGCCACAGCACGTGCCCTCCCACCACGAACACCACCACCGAAGCCAGATTGGTCATGAAGTTGAACGCCTTGGCATGCACCGTGGCCTGAAGCAGGGTTTGCCCGCGCAGTGCCACGCCCGCCAGCGTGAAGAACGACCCCGTGCCGGGTCCGATCAGACCATCGTAGAAGGCGATGACCGGCAGCACGGTGGACTGATAGAGGGGTTGCCCCAGACGAGGGTGTGCCGCCACCTCACCTGCAGCAGGGGTGAACAGAAAATAGGCCGCAATGACCAGAAGGACGAGCGGGATGACATACCGCAGCAGCGGCGAGGGCAGGAATTGGACCAGCACCGTGCCGCACCCTGCTGCAAGAAAGCAGAACAGGAGCGGAACAAGGATTTCATCCGGTTTGAGAAAGCCTTTTCGCATCAGCACCAGGGAGGCCGTCAGCGTTCCCATACTGCCCTGCACTTTATTGGTGGCGAGCGCGTTGATGGGGGGCAGGCCCGCCAGCAGGAGTGCGGGAACGGTCAGCAACCCGCCGCCTCCCGCCAGGGTGTCAATGAAGCCGGCGACGACCGCCACCAGAGGTAGAAGCAGGGCAGAGGAGAGCGAAGGATCCGTCATGGGCACGCTTTGTAGAAGGGGTCAACCGGTGTACAGTAGTGACGATTTTGCCAGGGTGCAAATCGACAACAACAATGTGAGGAGAACATTATGGACAATCGCCGTCGGGATTTTTTTCAAAAATCTACCATCGCCGCTGCTGCGGGCATGATGGGCCTGTCATCCAGCATGGCCATGGCCGGAACCCAGGAGTCGGGCCACCCGGTCCAGGGGGCGCATGAAATGGTGAAAGGGCTGACGCTGGTGTCCATTCTCCAGAAGGATGGCGCCGAGACGCTGGGCGTCAAAACGCCCGAAGGCATTCTTGACGTTCGCGCCGCTGCAAAAGCCCTCAAAAAAACAGCACCCTTGACGCTCGACGACCTGCTTCAGGGGGGCGATGCCGCAGGCCTCAATCAACTGATTGCGGCCGCCAAAGGCAAGGGGTCGAAATTTCTGGTCAATGAATCCACGATCACCTATGGCCGGCTTTTCCAGAAGCCCGGCAAAATCGTCTGTGTGGGTTTGAACTACCGCAACCATGCCAAGGAAATCGGCATGCAGTTTCCCCGGGTTCCGCCGCTGTTCAACAAGTATAACAACGCGCTGGCAGCCCACCGTTGCAATATTACCGTGCCGCCGCGCGATATTTCCTACAAGCTGGATTACGAGACCGAATTGCTGGTGGTCATGGGCAAGACGGCGCGCAACGTATCCGAAGCCGATGCCCTGAATTACGTGGCCGGTTACTGCACGGGCCATGATTTTTCAGCACGCGACCTGCAGCTGGAACTGCCCAACGGGCAGTGGATGATCGGCAAGACACTGGACAATTTTGCCCCCATCGGACCTTATTTCGTGTCGGCCGATCTGGTGGGCGACCCCAATGCCCTGAAACTGGAGACCCGGGTCAACGGAGAATTGCGCCAATCCTCCAATACCTCCGATTTCATTTTCAACACCCAGCAGATGATTGCCTATATCAGCAAGCATTTCCCCCTGCAGCCCGGCGACATCATTTTCACCGGCACCCCGGAAGGCGTGATCCTGGGCAAACCCAAGGACAAGCAGGTGTGGCTGAAGGCCGGGGACCACATCGAATCCACCATCGAAAAACTGGGGACGCTCCAGTTTTCGCTGGTGTGATCCGGACCTACTGAGCCAGCCTGGGGGGGGCCACCACACCATAGGATGTGCCAGAGCCGCTGGCATTGGTGGGGGTGCATCCCTTCGACATCTGGACCGAGATGTATTTGCCGCTCCCCCCGGTGGCTGACAGGACATGCAGGCAGGCCATCGCCGTGATGCTCTGCTCGCTGCCCGGGACGATGCTGCTGACGACGGGGACCGTTGCGTATTCGCAGCTGTGGTTTCCCGACGCGCTGCAGTTGTTGACCAGGTTGTAGAGATTGTTCTGATCACCTGTTTGCAGCCAGACGCTGTCGCCGGTCTTCAGGGTGTTTCTGTTACCGTTGTACAGGCATTGCTGGACGGTGTCGTCGCTGTTGTCCTGGGTGCTGGACAGTGGCGTCCACTGCCCCGTGGTGCAACTCCCCCCCAACTGGCCACCCGCCCCGTAGGCGTAGGACGAGCCGATCTGGAAGACGTAGGGCTGGTTGGTGGAGGGATCGTTGATGGGTTCATCCGAGCTGCTGTCCCAGTACTGGCTGTACATGCAGGAACCCATGGTCATGGGCACGTTGATGCCGCCGGGGCCCATGGTATTGGGGCTTTGCACCACTGCAACGGCAGAAGCCGTGACATTGGTGTTTTGCATCCCGAAAATCGGGGCAAAGTAGAGTTTAACCTGCTTGGTCAACGTCACCATGACGGCGGCCTCGTTGGTGGGTGCCGAAGGATTCAGCGTTTTCCAGTAGTTGGCCTGTACGGTCAGGGTATCGTTGGCCGTCACCGTGGTATTGAGCGGCACGGTGTTGGTGGCGTTGGTGACCGCGGGGCCACTGGCGGAGAAGTTGGGCGTCATGCTGCCCTGGGAATAGAGAAACGACGCGCCCCGCAATGCGGCGGCATCCACGGCGTTCTGGGTCTGGTTGCGTGCAACGAAGATGTGGCCCACATCCACGGCAAGCGCAGTAATTCCCAAGAGGCCCACCAGGGATGCGGCAACGATGATGGCCACTGCGCCGCGCTGAGTTTCAATGGATTTATTCATAGTACATCACCGATGTGGAAGTAAGTTGTTCTGATCCCCGGAGTGCGCTGAGGATGCCTAACCCTAGACCCTGGTAGCTGTAGTTGACCTTGACGTTGATGGTGCTGGTGGTGGGGCCGCAGGAAACCGTGACGCTTGGATTGCTGGATGTGGACGTCCCGAATGTGATCAGATACTGCGAGCCGTAATTGCTGGCGACGAGGCAGGCGGTGCCCGAACCGCTTCCCGAGCATGTGGCCGGGTTGCCGCCCTGTATGGTGCTGATAGATC
>JAJZRV010000085.1:4599-5601 GCA_021850135.1 Pseudomonadota bacterium | reverse complement strand
CGCGAGGCAACAGCCCGTTGGGATTCCAGGCTTCTTTTGCATCCAGGGACTTGAGGGCCGGGTCGATGACCGGAAACAGGGCCAGTGCCGGAATGCCGAGCTCAAGGCAGCGTTCCGCGGTCATCGCCAGACGGTCCACGGTCTGGCGCGCGATGCCAGGCATGGAAGCCACCGGCTCCTCCCGGTTTTTGCCATCGATGACAAAAACGGGGTATATCAGATCGTCTGTACTCAAACGGTGTTCCTGAACCAAGCGACGGGAAAATGCGTCACGACGGTTGCGGCGCATTCTGCGTTCCGGAAAACGGCCTAAAGTTTCCATGCTGAGAAATTTCCAAAAAAGGGACACAAAGTGAATTCTAGGGAACTTAACCGACTAGCGACACTCTGATCAACTGGTTGGTGCAAGCCCAACGCCTGCCTTCCTCCCTAGGGCAGGCTGATGCCAGTACGCATGGCATTTGTCCCCGTGCCGCTTCAAACAGCAGGCACGGGTTTTTTTTGGTCAGGCTTGCGGCGGCTCATACAGGCGGGCAATGGCCGCCTCCGCCGCCTCCAATCCCTCCCGCGTCGTGCTTGAAAATGCAATGATTTCAATTGGTTGAGTGAAATCAGAAAGCGCATTCCGAACCTCGCGCAGGGCCTGGAGCCTGGCCCCGCGCCCCAGCTTGTCGCATTTGGTCAGCAGGATGACCGCCGGTTTTCCGCTGGGCAGATACCATTCCAGCAACTGGCGGTCCAGCTCGGTCAAGGGGTGCCGGATGTCCATCAGCACCACGAGACCCCGCAAAGACTGGCGATGCGTCAGGTAGTCGGAAAGCAGCTGCTGCCAGTGACGTTTGACGGCCAGCGGCACCTCCGCATAGCCATAGCCGGGTAAATCCACCAGGTAGCGCTGGTCTCCCAGGCTGAAATAATTGATGTGCTGGGTTCGCCCCGGAGTCTTGCTGGTGAATGCCAGCCGGGAACGATTGGCCAGTGTATTGATTGCACTGGATTTTC
>JAJZRV010000085.1:0-4589 GCA_021850135.1 Pseudomonadota bacterium | reverse complement strand
TCCCGCATTGGATCGGCCTGCGAAAGCCACTTCCACGACCTCGTCGGGCGGCAGCCCGGCCCAGTCGTTGACCGTGGTGAAAAAGCTGGCCTGCTGAAAGAAATTCATCTCGCGTTCAGTCGAGTTTACGGAAAACCGATTCAGCCGCATCCAGCGTCTGCTCCAGTTCCCGCGTGCCGTGCACGGAAGAAACGAAACCGGCCTCAAAAGCCGAAGGCGCCAGGTAGATCCCCGAATCCAGCATGCCATGGAAAAAACGCTTGAAGCGCTCCTTGTCCGATGTCATGACTTCGGACAGGTTGGCCGGCAGGGTTTCGCGGAAGTAAATGCCGAACATGCCACCCAGCGAACAGGCCGTGACCGGGAAACCATGGTGCCTTCCGATTTCGGCGATGCCTTCGGTCACGGCATGCGTCATTTCTCCCAGGCGCTCGTACAGTCCGCTTGCCATCGCCAGTCGCAACGTTTCAAGGCCGGCCGTTACAGCCACCGGGTTTCCGGAAAGTGTCCCCGCCTGGTAAACCGGGCCCAAAGGGGCCAGTTGCTGCATCAGGTCGCGGCGTCCGCCAAAGGCGGCCAGGGGCATGCCTCCGCCAATGACTTTGCCCAGCGTGGTGAGGTCGGGCGTGATGCCGTAAATGGCCTGCGCCCCTCCGAGCGCGACGCGGAACCCCGACATGACTTCGTCAAAAATCAGCAGGGTGCCGTGGGCTTTGGTGAGCGCTCGCAAACGCGCAAGGAACTCCGGGCGAGGCAGCACCATGTTCATGTTTCCCGCCACCGGTTCGACGATGACCGCCGCGATGGTCTCGCCCCGCTCGGCAAACAGGGCGTCCAGTTGTGCCACGTTGTTGTATTCCAGGACCAGGGTCTGGGCGGCCAGTTCAGGTGGGACCCCCCCGGAGTCGGGTTGCCCGAAGGTCAGCGCACCGGATCCCGCCTTGACCAGCAGCGCATCGCCGTGGCCATGGTAGCAGCCGTCGAATTTCACGATCGTTTTCCGGCCCGTGGCGCCCCGTGCCAGGCGAATGGCGCTCATGGTGGCTTCGGTTCCCGAACTCGTCAGTCGCACCTGGTCCATGGAAGGCACGAGCTGGCAAATCAGTTCGGCCAGCTCGATTTCCAGTTCGGTGGGTGCACCGAAGCTCAGGCCTTTCTCGACGGCCTGCTTGACTGCTTCGACCACCACCGGATGGGCATGCCCGTGCAGCAGCGGACCCCAGGAGCAGACGTAATCCACGTATTCCCGTCCATCGGCATCCCAGAAGCGTGGCCCCGCCCCTCGCGTAAAGAAGCGGGGGCTGCCACCGACGGCGCGGAAAGCCCGCACGGGAGAGTTGACGCCTCCGGGTATGCGGATCTGGGCGCGTTCGAACAACTGGTCGTTGCGGCTGGTCATGGTGTTTCCTCAAAATAGGCATTGAATTGTTGCGCAGCTTTTTTGATGTCCGGAGCGTCGAACAAGGCCGTGATGACGGCCACGGCATCCACCCCGGCGTTCCTGAGCTGATCCATGCGGGACAGTGTGATGCCGCCGATGGCCACCACCGGAACGCGTAGCCGGCGCTTGGCTTCGCCCAGCAGGGACAAGGGCGGCTGTACGGCATCGGGCTTGGTGCTGGAAGGAAACATGCTGCCGAAGGCCACATAATCCGCCCCCGACGCTTCGGCCCGCTCGGCACGGGGGAGCGAATCGTAGCAGGAAACCCCCACCAAAAGTGAGCGCTTGCCGCCGACAGGCTCCAGAGATTCCAAGGGGTCATCGTCGCGGCCCAGATGGACGCCGGCTGCGCCGCAAGCCTGGGCCAGGGCTGCATCGTCATTCACGATGAAGGTCACGTTCTGGGAAGCGCACTGCGCGGCAAGTGCCTGGGCCTGCGCTTGCCGCAACGGCAGGGGGAGGGTTTTGGCCCGATACTGCAGCAGGGTCAGGCCGCCATCAATGGCGAGCTGTACCAGCGACTGCAGGCGATGGGTGTCGGCGATGTCCGGGGTGATCGCATACAGGCCCCGGATCGCGCAGCGCTCAGTGGACATCCCCGGCTGGCGGTTCTTCCCGTGCCCAGAACAGGCGGTCGGGGATGGGCTGGCCCATGCCCAGGCGGAATCCGTCCTTGAGCGTCTGCCAGGTGTACTCCTGGGCTTCGGCCACGGCTTCCGCCATGTCGAGACCCTGGGCGAGGCCGGCGGCGATGGCTGAACTGAGCGTGCACCCTGAACCGTGGTAGCTGCCCATCAGGCGCTCCCAACCATCGGAGCGGATCACGCCTTCGCGTCCGTACAGGGTATTGATGACCTGAGCCGAACTGCTGTGTGTCCCGGTAATGAGCACGTATTCGCAACCGGTTTCCAGCACCAGGCGTGCGGCTTCGGCCAGATCGGGATTTCCTTCCTCGGGCGGTTCATCGTAGGCAATGCGCAGGATTTCCAGGGTGTTGGGCGTCACGATGGTGGACTGGGGAATGATCAGTTCCCGCAACGCCGAGAGCATGTCTTCCGAGGCCAGTTCATCGCCGCGGCCGCTGGACAGGATGGGATCCAGCACCAGGGGAACTTCGGGGTAATCCGAAACGATTTCGGCGATGGCCGCAATGGCTTCCAGGCTGCCCAGAACCCCCAGCTTGAACACGGCCACGGGCACATCTTCCAGAATGCAGCGCGCCTGGTCCGCCACCCATTCCGCGTCCAGGGGCAGGACGTCCTCGACGCCGGTGGTGTCCTGAATCGTCACGCCCGTGACCACAGACAGGGGGTGGCAACCCATGCTGGCCAGGGTGAGCACGTCGGCCTGCAGGCCTGCGCCTCCGCTCGGGTCGGTTGCGGCAAAAACCAGTACGGCAGGCGGGGGAGGCGTCATGGATGAAAGTTGCTCTTCAGGATGTCAGGTTTTATGATGGCGTGCTGACGGGACCATCGGCGGTCCGGGCCCGGCTTTCCGAATCGCTCAAGAAGTTCATTTTAACTCAATTCCAGGATCATCATGGATGCTGCACAGGGTTACAAAACCTACCTCTGCCTGATTTGCGGGTACATTTACGACGAAGAATTGGGGGCGCCCGACGACGGCATCCCGCCAGGCACCCGCTGGGAAGACGTTCCCGTCAACTGGGTTTGCCCTGAATGTGGTGCCCGCAAGGAAGATTTCGAGCTGATCGAAATCTGATCATCCCGCAGGCCAGTCCACCCACCCCAACGCGCTGGTCACCAGCACGAGTGCCCCGAACAGGATGCGGTAACCCGCAAAAACGGTAAAGCGGTGGTGGCTGACGAAGCGCAACAGGGCGCGCACGGTCAGGAACGCGAACACGAAGGAAAACAGCGAGCCCACGGCAAAGAGCCCCAGGTCTTCACGGTGGAACAGGGCGTGGTATTTCACCAGCTCGTAGAGCGTTGCGGCAAACAGGGTGGGAATGGCCAGGAAAAAGGAAAATTCGGTCGCGGCCGTACGGGATAGCCCGAAGTACAGGCCCCCCATGATGGTCGCGCCCGACCGGGACATGCCAGGAATCAGGGCAAGCGCCTGGCAGAACCCCACCTTCAGGGCCAGTTGCCAGGTCATGCGGTCAACTGTTTCAACCTCGTGGGGCACGCGCCGGCTTTCGATCCAGAGAATGGCGAAGGCCCCCGCGATGAAGGCCAGGGCCACCGGAACCGGGGCAAAAAGGTACTGCTTGATCCGGCTCGCCAGCAACAGCCCCAATACAGCGGCCGGCATGAACGCCACCAGCAGGTTGACGGTGAACTGACGAGCGGCCGGGTCATGCGGCAAGCCGCGCACCACCGAAAACACCTTGGCGCGGTATTCCCAGCACACGGCCAGGATGGCGGCGAACTGGATGACGATCTCGAATACCTTCCCTTTCTCGTCGTTGAAATCCAGCAGGCTGCCCGCCACAATCAGGTGGCCGGTGCTGGACACCGGCAGAAATTCCGTCAGCCCCTCCACCGTGCCCAGAACAGCCGCCTTGCCCAGCAGCAACAGATCCATGTCTAAACCTTGCGGTAGAGTTCGGCGCCTTTCTCCCTGAACTCGCTGGCCTTGTCAGCCATGCCGCGGTCCAGCGCTTCCGTGTCGGTCACGCCCTGCTGCGACGCGTATTCGCGCACATCCTGGGTGATTTTCATGGAACAGAAGTGCGGGCCGCACATGGAACAGAAGTGCGCCAGCTTGGCGCCTTCCTGGGGCAGGGTTTCGTCATGGAATTCCCGCGCCTTGTCGGGATCGAGGCCGAGGTTGAACTGGTCATCCCAGCGGAACTCGAAACGCGCCTTGGACAGGGCATTGTCGCGCAACTGCGCGCCGGGATGCCCCTTGGCCAAGTCAGCCGCATGGGCGGCGACCTTGTAGGCCATGATGCCGTCCTTGACGTCGTTGCGGTCCGGCAGCCCCAGATGCTCCTTGGGCGTGACATAGCACAGCATGGCCGTGCCATACCAGCCGATCATGGCGGCGCCGATGGCCGACGTGATGTGGTCATAGCCCGGGGCGATGTCGGTGGTGAGCGGCCCCAGGGTATAGAACGGGGCTTCCTTGCACAACTCCAGCTGGAGATCCATGTTCTCGCGGATCTTGTGCATGGGCACATGGC
>JAJZRV010000084.1 GCA_021850135.1 Pseudomonadota bacterium | reverse complement strand
GGCGGTCATGTTGAACTCGGATTCGTTGTCGCCTGGATCATTGCCCAGCGCCAGCAGCTGTTCCATGCTGATGCCCAGCGCCTGGTCGAGGCCGCCGAAATAGCGTGCGATCATGTCGCGCGCGAAATGGTCGTGTCCCGCTGGCACCGGCGTATGGGTGGTGAATACCGTGTTGGCGGCCACGGCCTCCAGCGCCGCCGCGCAGGTCATCTCGCCGCCGTTGACCAGCATGCGCGTGCGTTCCAGCACCAGAAAGGCGGCATGGCCCTCGTTGATGTGCCAGACCGTGGGTTTCAGCCCCAGGCGGGCGAGCGCCCGCACGCCGCCCACGCCCAGCACGATTTCCTGTTCGATGCGGATCTTGCGGTCGCCGCCATAGAGGCGGTGGGTGATTTCCCGATCCTCGGGCGAGTTCTCCTCGAGATCGGTGTCGAGGAGATAAATCCTGACGTTGCCGATGCGCGACCACCACACCTTGACCTGGATGACGCGCTGCTCCATTTCGACAGGCACCCGGATTTCCTGCCCCGCCTCGTCAAGCGCGGGGTGCACCGGCAACTCGTCAAAATCGGAGTCGGCGTTGAGCGCCACCTGGTTTCCCTCGCGATCGATGCACTGGGTGAAATAGCCCTGGCGGTAGAGCAGCCCCACGCCCACAAAAGGCAGGCCGATGTCGCTGGCCGCCTTGCAGTAGTCGCCGGCCAGGATGCCCAGGCCGCCGGAATAGATGGGAAAGCTTTCATGAAACCCGAACTCCGCGCAGAAATAGGCCACGAGGTCGTCGGAGGCGAGCTTGTTGAGCCGGCGCAGGGTCGGTTCGTTGTGGTAGGTGTCGTAGGCCGACAGGACCCGGTTGTAGGCAGTCAGGAACGCGTGGTCCTCGGCCGCCTCGTTGAGGCGGTGTTCGTCCACGCGGCGCAGGAACTTGATGGGGTTGGACCCCACGAGATCCCACAACTGCGGGTGCAGGCGCGCAAACAGGGTTCGCGTCGGCCGGTCCCAGCTGTACCACAGGTCATTGGCCAGTTCCTCCAGGCGGCTTAATTTGGGAGGAATTCTGGGACTGGTTTCGATGACAAACCGGGTCCCGGGCATTTGACCATTTTCCATGTCTTGCAACCTCTTGAACAGTAAGGTTCAGACTATCACAGGTTGCTGGATAAGACCGGCTCCAGAGCAACTGGTTTCATTCGGTAATCCAGTGCAACACCTTTGCGGGCCCGCGCCATGAGATGACGCTTGAGTTCGCGTCCCGTCATTTCCGCCACCACCTCGGTGCCGGCCCGGTTGGTGCCGTGCACAACCAGTCCCTCGAGCGTGATGAGTCCCACTGCCTGGAGCTTTTCTCCCTTGTCGAGGCCCATCAGGATGACGCCCCGTCCCCGCGGCAGGGTCTTGAGTTCGTCCAGTCCGAAAACCAGCAGGCGCCCCTTTTCGGAAAGGGCTGCCACATGGGTGGCCTGCGGATCCCATCGCACGGGGACGATGGGCACTTCGTCCGGCTCAAGCGACATGAAGGCCTTGCCTGCCTTGACCCGCGACACCAGATCTTCGGCCAGGACCAGGAACCCCGCCCCGCCCGAGCCAGCCACCAGATAGCGCTCGCCCGCCGCCACGGCAAAGGCCTGGCTCACGCGCGCGCCGGTTTGCAGGTCGAGCAGCGAGGTGACGGGCACCCCGTCGCCGCGGCCTCCCGGCACTTCGGACACCTTGACCGTATAGGCCCGGCCCATGGTGTCGAGCACCACGATGGCATGCACCGTCCGGGTTTCCATGACCGCGAGCGCGCCGTCCCCGGCCTTGTAGCCAAACTGGCTGGCATCGAGCTGGTGCCCCTGGCGGGAACGGATCCAGCCATTGCGCGAGAGGGTGATGGTCACGGCCTCATCCAGCACGGTGGGGGCTACCACGGTGGACGCCACGGCTTCGATGAGGGTACGGCGCGCATCGCCGTACTGCTTGATGTCGGCTTCAACCTCGGCACTGATGAGTTCGGTCTGCGCCTCGCGGCTGTTGAGCACGTTCTGCAGTCCGCGCCGTTCGGCCTTGAGCTCCTTCAGCTCCTTCTCGATGCGGATGCCTTCCAGGCGGGCCAGCTGGCGCAGGCGGATTTCCAGGATGTCCTCGGCCTGGATGTCGCTCAGGCCGAAACGCTTCATGAGGTCGCCCTTGGGCTCGTCCGACTCGCGAATCACCTTGATGACTTCGTCAATGTGCAGTAGCGCAAGCTGGCGTCCTTCCAGGATGTGAATGCGATGTTCCACCTGCTTCAGGCGATGGCGGCTGCGGCGCACCACAGTTTCGTAACGGAAATCGATCCACTCCGTCAGGATCTCCTGCAGGTTTTTCTGGCGGGGGCGCCCATCGCGTCCCAACAGGACGAGATTGATGGGCAGGCTCGACTCCAGGCGCGTATGCGCGAGCAGCAGGTTGACGAACTCCTGCTGGTCCTGGCGGCTCGACTTGGGCTCGAACACCAGCCGGACCGGCGCCTGCTTGTCCGATTCGTCCCGCACCAGATCGAGCGCGCCCAGCATCAGCGCCTTCAGGTTGGACTGCTCGGGCGTCAGCGACTTCTTGCCCTCGCGGGTCTTGGGATTGGTGATCTTCTCGATGTCTTCCAGCACGTCGCGCGCCGAGACGCCTGTCGGCAGCTCGGTGACCACGATGCGCCATTGCCCGCGCGCCAGGTCTTCCACCACCCAGCGTGCCCGGGTTTTGAGGATGCCGCGCCCGGTTGCATAGGCATTGGCAATTTCCTCGGGGCTCGAGATGATCTGCCCGCCGCCGGGCAGGTCGGGCCCCTTGATGATCTTGAGCAACCGGGACAGCGTCAGGTCAGGCTGGCGCAGCAGCGCCACGACTGCCTTGCCCACCTCGGCGAGGTTGTGCGAGGGAATCTCCGTGGCCATGCCCACCCCGATGCCCGAAGCCCCGTTGAGCAGCAGCACGGGCAACCGGGCCGGCAGCAGCTTGGGTTCCTGAAAGGAGCCGTCGTAGTTGGGGCCGAAATCCACTGTGTCCTGGTCAATTTCTGACAGCAGCAATTCCGCCAGCGGGGTGAGTCGGCATTCGGTGTAACGCATGGCCGCCGCGCCGTCGCCGTCCCGGCTGCCGAAGTTGCCCTGGCCGTCAATCAGGGGGTAGCGCAGGGTGAAGTCCTGCGCCTGGCGCACCAGCGCCTCGTAGGCCGCCATGTCGCCATGGGGGTGGTACTTGCCGATGACGTCGCCCACCACCCGTGCCGATTTGACGTGCCGCGCCGGGCGGTACAACCCGAGTTCGTGCATGGCAAACAGGATGCGTCGCTGCACCGGCTTCTGTCCGTCCGCCACGTCGGGCAGGGCTCGCCCCATCACGACGCTCATGGCGTATTCCAGGTAGCTGCGTTCCACGAAAGTGGAGAGTTCCAGCCCTTCCCTGCCCTCGCCTCCCGAACCGCCGACCTGCGCGTCCGCCTGCGCCGTCGCAACGCTTTCCGTTTCCGAAAAAAGATCGCCCGTCAGTGCCGGGGCGCGCTCTCTGGATTGTCCCATCAAATATCCACCTCAACGTCCGTGCCGTGCTGTTCCATCCATTCGCGCCGGGCGCCGGCCTCGCCTTTCCCCATCAGCTTGGAGAATACGGTATGCGCCTCGGAGCGGTCCGGATTCGTGATCCGGACGGGCAGCACGCGCCGGGTATCCGGATTCATGGTCGTATCCCACAGCTGTTCGGGATTCATCTCGCCCAGCCCCTTGAACCGGCCCACCGACCAGCTGCCGGGCCGCACGCCCTCCTTGGCCAGGCGATCCCCGATGGCGGCAAGCTCGCCTTCGTCCAGCGCATACAGCTTGCGCGCGGGGCGCTTGCCGTGGGGCGGAACATCGATGCGAAAGAGCGGCGGACTGGCCACGCACACGTGTCCGCCCGCGATCAGGGCGGGAAAATGCATGAAGAACAGGGTCAGCAGCAGCACCTTGATGTGGCTGCCGTCCACATCCGCGTCCGACATGATGATGATGCGCTGGTAGCGCAGCCCAGACAGGTCCGGGTCGTCGCCCACGCCATGCGGATCCACGCCCACGGCCACCGCGATGTCATGGATTTCGGTGTTGGCAAAGAGGCGGTCGCGATCCACCTCGAAGGTGTTGAGCACCTTGCCGCGCAGGGGCAGGATCGCCTGCGAATGCTTGTTGCGCGCCAGTTTGGCCGAGCCGCCCGCAGAGTCGCCCTCCACTAGGAACAGTTCGCGCTCTGAGACGTCATCCGATTCGCAATCGGTAAGCTTGCCCGGCAGCACGGCCACGCCGCTGCCCTTTCGCTTTTCCACTTTCTGGCCGGACTTCATGCGCGCCAGCGCCTGGCGGATCACCACCTCGGCAATCTTCTTGCCCCACTCCACATGCCCGTTCAGCCACACTTCCAGCGGATCGCGCACCATGCTGGAAACCAGTTTCAGGGCATCGCGGCTGGTGAGCTTTTCCTTGGTCTGGCCCTGGAACTGGGGGTCCAGGATGCGCGTGGAGAGCACGTAGTGCAGGCGCGCCGACACGTCTTCCATCTGCAACCGCACGCCGCGCGGCAGCAGGCCATGATGCTCGATGAAGGATTTGACGGCTTCAAAGACCCCGGTGCGCAGCCCCGCCTCGTGGGTGCCGCCGGCGGCCGTCGGAATCAGGTTGACGTAGGATTCGCCCTGGCCCGCGCTGGCCTCATGCCAGGCAAACGCCCAGGCCGCCCCTTCACCCTCGGCAAAGCTGTCCGAATCGGAACGGTGCTCCACGTAGCGCTGGCCCGTAAAGATGGGGGCCACGGGTTCCTGCTGTTCGGTCAGCTCCTCGAGGTAGCCCTTGAGTCCCTCCGGGTAATGCCAGGTGCGCGTGGGCGCCACCTTGTCCCTTTCCACGTGCAGCACCACGTTCACGCCGGGCAGCAGCACCGCCTTGGCCCGCAGCGAGCGCTCCAGCTCCTGCAGCGACACATGGGGAGAATCGAAGTAGCGGGGGTCGGGAAAGGCGCGCACTTCCGTGCCCGATTCGCTGGCGGGGCAACTGCCCACGGTCTTGAGCTTCTCGATCACGTCGCCGTCCGCAAAGACGATGCGATGCACTTTGCCTTCGCGCTTGACGGTGACTTCCAGGCGACTGGAGAGCGCATTGGTCACCGACACCCCGACGCCGTGCAACCCCCCCGAAAAGGCGTAGGCACCTTCGCCGCCCTGCTTGTCGAACTTGCCCCCGGCGTGCAGGCGGGTGAACACGAGCTGCACGGTGGGTTCCTTCTCCTCGGGGTGCAGGCCCACCGGGATGCCGCGGCCATCGTCCTGCACCGTGACGGAACCGTCCGCATGCAGGGTGACGTCAATGTGGGTGGCATGGCCGCCCAACGCCTCGTCTGCTGCGTTATCAATGACTTCCTGGATGATGTGGGTGGGGTCCTGGGTCCGGGTGTACATCCCCGGGCGTTCCTTGACGGGCTCGAGCCCTTTCAGGACACGGATGCTTGATTCGCTGTAACGACCTTTGGCCAAAAGACAATTCCTTGCAAAACCACGACGACAAACGGGGTTACCGTTAAAATATTGCCGCGATCATCGCATCATTGACGACAATCGCCAAGTCT
>JAJZRV010000083.1 GCA_021850135.1 Pseudomonadota bacterium | reverse complement strand
CCAGCCAGCTCGTGCTGGCCAACAGCTGGATGGAGGGATTGACCGTGCTGGCCATCATCCTGGGTGCCGTCGCAGGCGGATTGCTGCTCAAGCCGGGGCTCGTGCCCTACCTGCTGTTGAAGGACAGCCTGACCGCGCTGGGGCTGCCGGCACTCTCCCCACCCCAGTTTGCCATACTGGCCGTTCTGCTGCTGTATGTCGCTGCAGCCATCGTCAATCTGTACATTCCCAAAGTTCACCGCGACCACAGCCTGCCGCGGAAAAACCCCTGGTACGTGGTCCGGGATTTTGCCGTCTCCTTCATGATGTTGTGGCGCGATCCGCTGGGCAAGGTTTCCCTGGCCGTGACGACCCTGTTCTGGGGTGTGGGTTCGACGTTGCGCCTGATCGTGTTGGTCTGGGCGACCCTGCAACTCGATTTCAACCTTGAAAAATCCACCCAGCTCACCGCAGTTTCTGCGGTCGGGATAGCGCTGGGTTCCATTGCGGCGGCCAAATGGGTCCGTCTGGAAAGCTCACTCAAGGTATTGCCGGTAGGCATTGCCATGGGTGCTGCCATTCTGGGCATGCTGTTCGTCACGCAGTGGCACATTGCGGTGATCCTGCTGATCATCGCCGGCGCCATGGGTGGATTTTTCGTGGTCCCCATGAATGCGCTGCTGCAGCATCGGGGGCACCAGTTGATGGGTGCAGGGCACAGCATCGCCGTGCAGAACTTCAACGAGAACATCAGCATCCTGGCCATGCTGGGCGTCTATGCCCTGGTGATCCGCGCCGACTTGCCGCTGCAAACCATGATGCGCAGGCTCGGCCTTGAAACGCTGATGGGGCGCCCCCTGGTTCCCACCGAAGCCGCGTTCTACGCCAGTGTCCTCTTGCTGAGCCTGTTCATCAGCGGCCTCATGCTGCTGTTGTATCGCCGCTATCGTCACGTGGAGTACACCGACTGACCCACAGTTGCCGGGCGCGGCAGAGGTCTTCCCAGGCCTTGGCCTTGTCGGCCGGATTGCGCAACAGATAGGCGGGATGCCAGGTCACGACCAGCGGAATGTCGCCGAAGCGGTGCTGGCCAAGCCGCAAGGTGCCCAGCGTCCCATCCGTGTTCAGGAGCGCATGCGCGGCGACTTTGCCCAGGGCCACGATGATCTTGGGGCGGATCAGGGCGATCTGCCGGTGCAGGTAAGGCAGACAGGCGGCACACTCTTCATCGGTGGGCGTGCGATTCTGCGGGGGGCGGCATTTGACCACGTTGGCGATGTACACGTCTTCGCCGCGCTTGAGTCCCAGGGCGCGCAGCATCTGGTCCAGCAGGCGCCCTGCCGCCCCAACGAAAGGTTCGCCCCGCTGGTCTTCCTCCGCCCCCGGGCCTTCGCCGACGAACAACCAGCCTGCCCGCTCATCGCCCACGCCAAAAACCGCCTGGCGCCTTTCCCGATGCAGGGCACAGCGCTGACAGTTCGCGACCAGCTGTCGCAACTGCGGCCAATCCGCGGCTTCCGTCAGGAGACCGGGTGACGGCACGGTCGGGGTTGCAGCAACCACGGGCGGTTCGTGCGCTTGCTCCTGGGCCTGTGCGCGCAGCATCCACTGGGGCCACAACCCCAGTTCGCGCCAGCGCGCTTCCGACGGATTCACAACGCGCCCCGCATCACGATGGCATCTTCCCGGCCGCGCGGCGTTGGGTAATACTGCTGGCGCACACCGATCTGCTTGAACCCCGAATCGCGATACAGCTTGAGCGCGCGCGTGTTGCCGTGCCGGACCTCGAGCAGCATCTGGGTGCAACCCAGCTGCCGCGCACGTGCCTTGACGGCCTCGAGCAGGAGCCTGCCCCAGCCCCGACCCTGCCAGAGCGGATCGATCGTCAGATTGAGCAGATGCATTTCGTCGACTACCTGCATCATGAAGGCATAGCCCACCAGTTTTCCTTCCAGGCGACAGGCCATGCCCACGTGTCCGTTGTGCAGGGAGTCGGCAAGATTGCCGCGCGACCAGGGAACGGCATATGCACGTTGCTCGATGGTGAGCATTGCGTCGAGGTCCTCCGGCGTCAGATCGGAGATCTCGGGATGCCCGACATCCTCCGCCTTCATCTGGAGGCACGCTCCGCACGCGTCAATGCCACCTTGTCCCGCAGGTAAAGCGGTGCCGCCTGCTCGGGCGGCACGGCGCAGTTCGACAGATAGGCCTGCACCCCCAGCGTGGCCACATGCAGTGCCTGCGGCATCCGCCCTGGTAGCACAGGCAGCATCTGTCCTGGCCAGGCCTGCCTCAGGGCGGCTTCGCACAACTCGGCACCATTGCCCACGGGCTGCCAGATGCCCTGGGGCAGCGGCGGCAACTGATCGGGGTCGCACAGACAAGGCGCGACCTGGGTATGCCACTGCCCATCCATGGACTCGTAAGCCGCGAGGTAGATCTGATTCATGCGCGCATCCAGCGCAGTGACGACGCGCTTGTGCCCGGAACCTTCCGCCAGGGCCAGCAATGTGGAAATGGGGACCACCGGGATATCCAGTCCCAACGCCATGCCCTGCGCCACACCACAGGCCATGCGCAATCCCGTGAACGCGCCCGGCCCCATCCCGAAGGCGATGGCATCCAGTTGCGCGAGGTCCACCCCGGCCCCGGCCAACAATTTCCGCACCATCGGCAACAAAGCTTCCGAATGGGCCTGGTGGCTTGCCCCCTCGAGGCCGGTCAGGACGCCGTCACGCCACAAGGCCACGGTGCATTGCTCCGTGGCCGACTCCAGTGCAAGCAGTATCAACCTCTCACTCCATCTTGCGGTCCCCGCCCCAACCGGCGGGATCAAACTGGCATGATACATCCCTAACCGCCGCACTGTCGTCCGTGGCGTTGCTTCACGAGAAGTCACGCTGTGACGCCCGGATCAGTTAAACTGCCCTGTGGAGGGCACCAGGGAGTTACAAATTGAAACCGCAGGGTCTGTGAACCCCGCTAACATCGCCATGATGGAAAAACGACCCCAAAAAATACTGGTCCTGGACGACGACATGCGTCTTCGGGAGCTTCTGAAACGCTATCTGACGGAACAGGGTTTCGTCGTGGATGCCGTACCCGACGCTGCAGCCTTGGGACGCATCATGGCACGCGAACGCTTCGATCTTCTCGTGCTGGACTTGATGCTTCCCGGTGAAGACGGGTTGAGCATCTGCCGGCGCATCCGGGCCAGTGCCAACAACATCCCCATTGTCATGCTCACGGCCATGGGAGACGACGTGGACCGCATCATGGGGCTTGAGATGGGCGCAGATGACTACATCTCGAAACCCTTCAATCCGCGCGAGCTGCTAGCCAGATTCCACGCGATATTGCGGCGCCAGCCGGTATCCACGCTGCCTGGAGCTCCGGGAACCCTGCACGACGGCCAGTCCGTAGTGCGTTTTGGCGCCTTCGAATTCAACCTGGCCAACCGCACCCTGTCCAAAAATGGCGAGCCCATCAACCTGACCAGCGGTGAATACGCCCTGCTGCGCGTTCTGGTCAGCCACCCCAGGGATCCATTGTCGCGCGAAAAGCTGATGGACATGGCGCGGGGGCGCGAACACGAGGTCTTCGACCGCAGCATCGACGTCCAGATTTCCAGGCTGCGTCGCCTGATCGAAGAGGATTCCGGAAAACCGCGTTATATCCAGACGGTTTGGGGGTTTGGCTACGTGTTCGTCCCTGACGACGCTTCATGACATTTTTTCCCCGATCATTACTGGGTCGCACGGTTCTGATCATTGTCTTGACGGTCATCCTGACCCAGCTGGCCACCACTTTCGTAATCCGCCAGTTTTATGTCAGGCCCCTGCTGGAACGCGCCCTGGACGACCGGGCCAATCACATCCAGACCATCGTTGCCACCATGACGCTGTTGACCGATGCGCAGCGTGCGGCATTCATCCGGGATTTCGAGGACAGCGAGGGCGCCCGGATCCAGCCCGTGCTGCCCAACGCCCATACAGGAAGCCCGCCTGATCCGGACTCGCGCCTCGCGCGACTCGAAGACCGCCTGCGCAGGCTGATTTCACCGGCCTCGCATATCCTGGTTTCGGATCGCAGCGATGCCCCGGAAATCTGGATTTCGCTCGAAACGCCGAGCGGGGAGTATTGGTACGTCACCCAGCGGCAACGTTTTGACTCGGGCTTTCCGGTCAAATGGGGCATCATGCTGATGCTGGTGGTGTTTGTTTCCGTGGTGGGCGTCTACTTGGGCGTGCGACGCATCAACAAGCCGCTGCGCGCGCTCACCCGGGCGGCGCACAGCATCGCCGAGGGCCAGACCCCCGCCCTGGTGGCCGAATCGGGCGGCCCGCGCGAGATCCGCTCGCTCAGCATGGCCTTCAACTCCATGCAGAAGGCATTGCGGGAATTTGAGTCCAACCGGACGATCATGCTGGCGGGCGTCTCCCACGATTTGCGCACCCCCCTGTCGCGCCTGCGGTTGGCGCTCGAGATGCTGGACCCCAAGGATGCCATTGCGCTGGAGCCCATGGTGCAGGACCTGGAAGAAATCGACCGGATCATCAACCAGTTCCTGGATTTTGCACGCGACAATCCCCATCACTGGCTGAATCTGGGCAATGTCAACGAAGTCGTTCGGGTCAACCAGGAACGGTTTCAGGCAAGAAATTACCCGGTCACCCTCGAACTGCAGGACACTCCGGATATCCTGATCAACGAACGCGCCATCGAGCGCGTCGTCACCAACCTGGTGGAAAACGCGCTGCGCTACGGCGCCCCCCCCATCACGATCCGCACGGAAACCTACCCGGATCACGTCCGGTTGTCGGTTCTGGACCGCGGGGCGGGCATACCGCCTCACGAAGTCATGCGCCTGATCCAGCCCTTCACGCGTCTGGAGTCTTCACGCAGCGGGCATCCGGGAGCCGGTCTGGGACTGGCCATCGTGGATCGCGTCATCCGGATGCACCACGGGGCCTTCAAGCTCCTGCTGCGTCAAGGGGGCGGACTGGAAGCCCGCATCGAACTGCCGCTCGCCCCAGAATCGCCCAAAACCGGTTCGGCAGCATCACCAAAGAACGCCTGAACTTCCGCCAGGACGCGGGTCCGCCGCATGGGTGGCAAGCTCATCCAGATTCGCCGTCCATAGGGTTTTCCCAACAGCCTTGGATCGCAAAGCATGAGCACGCCCCGATCCTGTTCGTCGCGAATCAGCCTGCCGGCGCCCTGCTTGAGCGCAATGACCGCCCTAGGCAGCTGATATTCCATGAATGCATTGCGACCCTGGCGCGTGATCTCCTCGATGCGTGCCGCCAACACCGGATCATCCGGCGGCGCAAAGGGAAGCTTGTCAATGATCACCACCGACAGGGCCTCGCCCTTGACGTCCACCCCCTCCCAGAATGAGCTCGAACCGAGCAGAACCGCATGTTCTGCCTGACGGAACCGGTTGAGCAGCTCGGAGCGGCTGGTTTCGCCCTGGATGAGCAGGGGATACGCCAGTCCCAGGGCGTCGAAGCGTGCCTTGAGCAGCGCATGCGCTTCCTTCAAGGCGCGATGGCTGGTAAACAGCATGAACGCGCGCCCGGCGCTGGCCTCGAGCACGGGCAAGGCCGCTTCCACCACGGCTGCCGTGTAATCGGGCGTATTGGGCTGCGGCAACCCCTGGGGTACGTACAGCAGCGACTGTGCCGCGTAATCGAAGGGGC
>JAJZRV010000082.1 GCA_021850135.1 Pseudomonadota bacterium | reverse complement strand
ATCGCACGTCCCTGCGTCATCCTGCGCGACGGACTGTATCACCTGTGGTACAGCTACCGGGATTCACGGGAGTTTCGCGACGGAAAAGGCAGCTACCGCATCGGTTACGCGCAGTCCCGCGATGGTCTGACCTGGCAGCGGGCCGATGCCCTGTCCGGTATCGACCTTTCGCCTGACGGCTGGGATTCCAAAATGATCTGCTACCCTTACGTGGTGGCCACCGGGGAGCGGCTCTACCTGTTCTACAACGGCAACGGCTTTGGCCAGACGGGCATCGGTTGCGCCGTGTGGAAGGGGGCCCTGCCTGTCCTATGACGCTGCCGCTTCAAAACCCGGTTTCTCCGCTCGGGCTCCATTTCTTTTCCCGGCTGATCCAGACGCGCCGGCGCTTTCGCGAGCTTGCGAACTGGCAGCCGGTCACCGGGACGTTGGCGCCCGGCCAGCCCAAAGTCAGCGTCATGCTGATCACCTACAATCACGAGCGGTTCATTGCGCAGGCGCTGGACAGCGTGCTGTCCCAAAAGCGCGACTTCGACATCGAAATCAACGTGATGGACGACGCGTCCACCGACCGCACCCAGGACATCGTGCGGGAATATGCCGCGCGTCATCCCGACATCATCCACTGCTATTTCAACTCCACCAACGTGGGGCACGTGGCCACCCAGCTCAACACCATCCGGGGGTTTTCCACCCTGCGTGGACAGTATTTTGCGCTGCTGGAAGGCGACGACTACTGGACCGACCCGGAAAAGCTCTCCCGGCAGGTGGCCTTCCTGGAAAGCCATCCGGATTTCGTTGCCTGCGCCCATTACACGCGCAAGGTCTTCGACGACGGGTCGCGCCCTCCCGAGCACTTTTTGCCCTTCAAGGCGTTTGGCCGGCAGGAAGCCAACAGCCACGATCTGATCACCATGGCGGCCGTCTATCACCTGAGCAGCGTGGTGTACCGCAATGTCTTTGGGCTGAATCCGCCGCTGTGCCTGGCCGACCCCGCAAGCTGCGAAGTGACGATCCACATGGTGTACGGGCAGTTCGGCAAATTCTATTGCTTCAAGGAATACTGGTCTGCGTACCGCGTGCACGGGCAGGGCGTGTTTTCCCGCGAAAGCCAGGAAAGCCACTGGCTGTTCCACCTGAAGGGGTTTCGCCGTTTTCCGTGGTACCTGGGACCGCGCACCTGGCCTTCCTTTGCCATCGCCGTGCGCGGCTTTTCCCGCTATATTCTGGTGGCCCGGGCACGCGGCGTGGTATCTGAGCTTGCGCCCAGCACCTATGTGATCGCCCTGCTCCATTTCATTCCGGCCGCCTCCGCAGCCCTGCTGTTCAAGATCGGCCGGATCGTGAAACGGCCGTTCCAGGGGAATCATCCCTTCAAAGGCGTGGCCATGGAACTCTATAGCGGACTCATCGGCCTGATGCCGGATTCCATGATCCATGCCTACCTGGCATGGGAGAACCGATACCCCGCCGTGCAGCACCGCCGACGGAAGCTCAAATCCGTTTTCAACCCCAACCCGCCGACCAACCCGACAAAATAAACGCCATGAACCCGTCCCAGCAAGAAAAGTCGTTTCAAATCGAAACCACCGCCAACGAATCCCAGGTCCAAGCCCGGCAGCATCTGGTGGAGCTGTTCGAGTCCAGCCCGCTTTCGCCGCAAGAGCGCCTGTTCAACATCGGGATGTACACCCGCAGTTCGGTGCTGGTGAAGTTTCTGGTGCTCAACGACATTTACCAGCGCATCAAGAACATTCCCGGCCAGCTGATGGAATTCGGCACCTGGTGGGGGCAGAACCTGGTGCTGCTGGAAAACCTGCGCGCGATTCACGAGCCTTTCAACAAGCAGCGCATCATCGTGGGGTTCGACACGTTCGAAGGCTACACGCCCCTCAGCAGCAAAGACAAGGCGAGCGAAGTCTGGCACGAGCAGTCCTACAGCACCGGCAAGGGCTACGTCGGCTACCTCAAGGCGCTGCTGGCCGCGCACGAAGCCAGCAACGCCCTGGGGCACCTCACCGGCCAGCACCGCCTGATCGAAGGCGACGTGTGCGTCACGGCCCCGCAGTATTTCACGGACCATCCAGAAACCATCGTGGCCATGGCCTATTTCGACATGGCGCTGTATGAGCCCACCAAGAAAGCCCTGGAAGCGATCCGTCCCCACCTGGTGTCGGGCAGCGTGCTGCTGTTCGACGAGCTGACCTGGCAGGAATCTCCTGGCGAAGCCATCGCTTTCAAGGAGGTGTTTTCCCGGAACGAAGTGACCGTGGAGAAATGCGCCCTCTACCCCTCCAAGGCCATCGTCACCATCAAGTAAGCGCGCCACATGCCCCATCCTCATTCAAGCCCGCAGCCTTTTGCCGAACCCGTCTACGTCACGCGGCCGTTCCTGCCGCCGCTGGCGCAATTTGAAGCCCACCTGCGGAAGATCTGGCAGACGCGCAGGCTGTCCAACATGGGCTGTCTGCACGACGAGCTGGAGCAAGCTTTGGGCAAAAAACTGGGCGCGCCCAACTTCCGTGTTTTCAGTAACGGCACGTTGGCCCTGCAGCTGGCGCTGCAGGCCTTGGCGGTGCGCGGCGAAGTGCTGACCACGCCCTTCACCTTTCCCGCCACCCTGCACGCCATCGCCATGGCCGGCGCCCGCCCCGTGTTCTGCGACATCGACCCCGACACGTTGTGCATAGACCCGGCTTCCATCGCACGCATGTGGGGGCCGGACACGTCAGCCATCATGGGCGTGCACGTGTACGGCACGCCCTGCGCTGTCACCGACATCCAGGGCATTGCCGACCAGCATGGCCTGAAAGTAGTGTATGACGCCGCCCACGCCTTCGGCACCACGTTCCACGGGCGGCCCATCGCCGATTTCGGCGATGCCACCATGTTCAGCTTTCACGCCACCAAGCTGTTCCACACCATCGAAGGCGGCGGGCTGGCATTCGCCGACGCCACCCTGGGCCGCAAGCTGGAGATGCTGCGCAATTTCGGCATAGAAAGCGAGGACGTCGTGGCGATCATCGGCACCAACGCCAAGCTCAACGAAATCCAGGCCGCCATGGGCATTGAAATGCTCAAGGCCATGGATGAGGAATGCCGCAACCGCGCGCAGGTCAAGCAAACGTACCAGGCGCTGCTGGGCGATCTACCCGGCCTCAAAATCATCAAACCGGGGCCCGGCGTGACCGACAGCCTGCAGTACATGGTCATCCGCATCGACGAGTCGGCATTCGGCTTAAGCCGGGATGCGCTGCATGCCGCGCTCAAGCCCTGGAATGTGATCACACGGCGCTATTTTTATCCCCTGGGTTCGGATTACCCGAGCTATGCCGACTGCCGGCGGGACAACCTTCCCCACGCCCAACGGGCCTCCCGGGAAGTCCTGTGCCTGCCACTCTACGGCGAACTGGGCATTGAAATGACGGAGCGCATCGGCCGCATCATCCGCTACATCCATTCGACCGCGTCATGAACAACACCCTGATGAAACCCGAACCCCAGGAGTCGGGATTTTCCCTGGTCGAGTTCCGCACAGTGCTGCGCATTGCCTTCTACCTCGCGCTGAGCGACGTCCGGGCCCGCTACAAGCGTAGCGTGCTGGGGCCGCTGTGGATCACTCTGGGTGCCACAGTGGGCACTTTCGGGCTGGGCCTGCTGTGGAGCCAGCTGTTCCACATGCAGGCCGAAGAGTTCGTGCCCAGCCTGACCGTGGGCCTGATACTGTGGCTCTTCATTTCCGGCATCTTGGTGGACGCGCCCACCGTGTTCGTGCGCCAAGCGAGCACGATCCGCAATGTGCGCCAGCCCCTCTACATTTATCCGCTGCAGCTGGTGATCCGACACCTGATCAACCTGGCCCACAACGTGCCTATCCTGCTGGTTGTATGGATGTTCTACGGCATCAGTTTCAAGGACACCAGCTGGATGGCCCTGCCCGCGGTCGCCGTGCTCACCCTCACCCTGTTTGCTGCGACCGTGCTGCTGGGATTTCTGGGCGCGCGCTTTCGCGACCTGGAACACATCGTGGCGATGGTCATGCCCATCTTGATGTTCCTGAGCCCGGTGTTCTACCGCCCAAGTTATCTGACCCTCAATAAAGCGATGATCTGGATCAACCCCATTTCCCATTGGATCGAGCTGGTGCGCTACCCCCTCTTGGGCGAGTCGCCTTCCCCGTTCCTGATGGCCACCAACGGAGCCCTCCTGCTGGCTTGCAGCCTGCTCGCCTTCTGGCTTTACCGGAAGAAACACCGCAACCTAGTATTTTGGCTATAGACATGATCCGCATTGCATTCCAGGACGTCACCGTTGAGTTTCCCATTTTCAATGCGCGCGGGATGTCCCTGCGCAACCACCTTATCCGCATCGGCACCGGCGGCCTGATCGAAAAGGACGCCGTGCGGCACCAGATCGTGACTGCCCTCAAGAACGTCTCCTTCGAACTGCGCGACGGCGACCGGGTGGGGCTGTTGGGCCACAACGGCGCGGGCAAAAGCACCCTGCTGCGCACCATTGCCGGCATTTATTTCCCCACCAGGGGCCGCATTTTCCATCAGGGGAAAATCAGTACCCTGCTGGAACTGGGCGCCGGCATGGACGCCGAACTTTCCGGCGAGGAAAACGTCATCCGCATGGGACTGATCCAGGGTATGACGCTGGAAGCCATTCGCGACCTGCTGCCCGCCATCGTCGAGTTCTCCGACCTGGGGGATTTTATCCACCTGCCCGTGCGCACCTATTCGGCCGGGATGTCCACGCGTCTGATGTTTGCCGTGGCCACCTGCTGGCAGCCGGAAATCCTGGTGATAGACGAGATTTTCGGGGCGGGCGACGAGGCGTTCCAGAATCGCGCGCGCGAACGCATGGAAAAGCTGCTGGAACAGGCCGGGCTGTTCGTGTTCGCTTCCCACAGCGGCGAACTGATCCGCCGCTACTGCAACCGGTTTTTCCGGCTGGAACATGGTACGTTGACGGAAGTGGACGCGGACGCGGTCCACGTTTGACCATCGGGTGACCCCATGAGCGCCAAGACGAAAAAACTCGTGATTTTCGGTACCGAAGATTTCGCGGACATCGCCTCCGAATATTTCACCCACGATTCCGAATACGAAGTGGTGGGCTTTACCGTTGACGCAGCCTACCTGAAAACCGACACCCGCATGGGGCTGCCCGTGGTGGCATTCGAAGAGGTGGAAACCCGGTTCCCGCCCGAGCGGCACGAGATCTTCGTCGCCATCGTGTACGCCCAGCTCAACCGCCTGCGCGAGCAGGTGTGCGAGCGCGCGTCAGCCAAAGGCTACCGGCTGGCCAGCTATGTCAGCTCGCGTGCCTTCGTCTGGCCCAACGCCAGGTTGGGCGAGCATTGCTTCATTTTCGAAGACAACACCATCCAGCCGTTCGTGACGATCGGCAAGAACGTGGTGATGTGGAGCGGCAACCACATCGGGCACCACTCCACCATCGGAGATCACTGCTTCCTGACTTCCCACGTGGTGGTGTCCGGCTGGTCCGATATCGGCGACCACTGCTTTCTGGGCGTCAACAGCACGCTCGCCAACAATACCCGTATCGGCTCGTCCTGCTGGGTTGGGCACGGCGCCTGCATTGCCGGCGACGTGCCGGACAAATCCCTGGTTAAGCCCGCGGCGAGCGAAATCGCGCCGCTCAACGAAGCCATGCTATT
>JAJZRV010000018.1 GCA_021850135.1 Pseudomonadota bacterium | reverse complement strand
GAAGTGCCCATGCCGGGCGACCCCGAGATGGAGCACCGCATCCGCTCTCTCATCCGCTGGAACGCCATGGCCATGGTGGTGCGGGCCAACCGCTCTTCCAGCGAGCTGGGCGGCCATATCGCCAGTTTCCAGTCGGCCGCGACCCTCTACGACGTGGGCTTCGACCACTTTTTTCACGCCCCCACGGCAGACCATGGCGGCGACCTGCTCTACATCCAGGGCCACTCGGCGCCAGGGATCTATGCCCGCGCCTTCCTGGAAGGGCGGATCACCGAAGAGCAACTGAGCAAGTTCCGCCAGGAAGTGGATGGCGGCGGCTTGCCGAGCTACCCCCACCCCTGGCTGATGCCTGATTTCTGGCAAATGCCCACGGTATCCATGGGGCTTGGGCCCCTGATGGCCATCTATCAGGCCCGCTTCATGAAGTATCTGCAAAACCGCGGCCTCGCCAACGTGGACAACCGCAAGGTATGGGCTTTCATGGGCGACGGCGAAATGGACGAACCCGAGTCCCTCGGCGCCATCTCGCTCGCCACCCGCGAGCGCCTGGACAACCTGATCTTCGTCGTCAACTGCAACCTGCAGCGCCTCGATGGCCCGGTTCGCGGCAACGGCAAGATCATTCAGGAACTCGAAGCGGATTTCCGGGGCGCCGGATGGAACGTCATCAAGGTCATCTGGGGCAGTCAGTGGGATGCCCTTATCGCCAAGGACCGCAGCGGCCTGCTCTTGCAGCGCATGATGGAGGCGGTGGACGGCGAATACCAGAGCATGAAGGCGCACGATGGCGCCTACGTGCGCAAGCACTTTTTTGGCAAGTACCCCGAACTCGCCCGCCTCGTCGCCAACATGTCCGATGACGAGATCTGGCGACTGACTCGCGGCGGCCACGATTCCTTCAAGGTCTACAACGCCTACCTCTCGGCAGTCCAGCACACCGGCCAGCCTACGGTGATTCTGGCCAAGACCATCAAGGGTTATGGCATGGGCGAATCCGGCGAAGGCCAGAACATTACGCACCAGCAGAAGAAAATGGGAGAAAACGCCCTCAAGCAGTTCCGCGACCGCTTTCAGATCCCCATTTCGGATGAAGTGATTGCCGAAACGCCGTTCTATCGCCCGGCCGAAGACAGCCCGGAAATCCAGTACCTCAAGGCCCGGCGCGAAGCGCTGGGCGGGTCCCTGCCCGTTCGGCACAGCGAGGTGCCTCCGCTCAAGGTTCCCGAACTGTCCGCCTTCCAGGCGCTGCTGGAAAGCAGCGAGGAGCGGCAACTGTCCACGACCATGGCGTTCGTACGCGTGCTGACGGCCCTGACGCGCGACAAGGACATCGGCAAGCTGATCGTGCCGATCGTTCCGGACGAATCCCGCACGTTTGGCATGGAAGGCATGTTCCGCAGCCTCGGCATCTATTCTTCTGTCGGCCAGCTGTACCAACCGCAGGATCATGACCAGCTCATGTATTACCGCGAAGACGTCAACGGGCAGATCCTGCAGGAAGGCATCAACGAGGCCGGCGCATTCTCCTCCTGGATCGCGGCAGCCTCGGCCTACTCCAGCCACGGCGTCACCACCATACCCTTCTTCATCTTCTACTCGATGTTTGGCTTCCAGCGCGTGGGAGACCTTGCCTGGGCGGCGGGAGACATGCGCTGCCGCGGCTTCCTGATCGGCGGAACCGCCGGCCGCACGACCCTCAATGGGGAAGGCTTGCAGCACCAGGATGGCCACAGCCAGGTCCATGCCTCGTTCATTCCGAACTGCGTTTCCTACGACCCCACTTTTGCCTACGAAGTTGCTGTGATCATCCAGGACGGCCTGCGCCGGATGTACCGGGACCACGAAAACATTTTCTACTACATCACCACCATGAACGAGAATTACAGCCACCCGGCCATGCCCGAAGGCGTGCAGGAAGGCATTCTCAAGGGCATGTATCTGCTGCAGAAAGGGGCGAAGGCCAAAGGGCCGGTGGCCCAGTTGATGGGCTCGGGAACAATCCTGCGCGAAGTGATCGCCGCAGCAGAATTGCTGGAAAAGGACTGGGGCGTTTCAAGCAACGTCTGGAGTGCCCCCAGCTTCAATGAACTGGCTCGTGAAGGCCAGGCCACGCTGCGCTGGAACCGTCACCACCCCGACCAACCCCAGCGCAAATCGTACGTGGAGCAATGCCTGGAAGACACGAAGGGGCCGGTCATTGCCGCCACCGACTACATCAAGACCTTCACCGAGCAGATCCGTGCCTTCGTACCCCGTCGTTATGTGACCCTGGGTACGGATGGCTTTGGCCGTTCGGACACCCGCGCAAAACTGCGCCAGTTCTTCGAGGTGGACCGGTACTACGTCACCCTGGCCACACTGCAGGCGCTGGCTGCGGAAGGGACGATCCCTGCATCGCGTGCTGCGGAAGCCATCAAGAAATACGGCCTGGATCCGGAGAAGCCCCTCCCCACTAGCGTCTGACCATGATCAAAAACCTTGCCGGAAAACTTTCGGAGGTGCTGTTCGGGCCTCCGCGGGACCCAATGTCCCCGGAGACCCGTCACAACATCGCCCTGGCCGCATTCTTTGCCTGGGTGGGCCTGGGGGCCGACGGCCTGTCCTCCTCGGCTTACGGGCCAGAGGAAGCCTTCAAGGCGCTGGGCACGCATACCCACCTCAGCCTGTATCTCGCCCTCGCCACCGCCCTGACGGTATTCCTGATTTCCACGGCGTACAACCAGGTCATCGAATTGTTTCCAACGGGAGGCGGCGGTTACAAGGTCGCAACCCAACTGATCGGGCCGTATGCCGGTCTGGTCAGTGGTGCGGCACTGATCGTGGACTACGTGCTGACCATCGCCATTTCGGTGGCGAGCGGCGTGGATGCCGTGTTCAGCTCCATGCCTTCAGGGTGGCAGCCCTACAAGCTCAGCACAGAACTGGGACTCACCCTGCTATTGATGTTCCTGAACCTGCGCGGCATGAAGGAAAGCATCAAGATCCTGACCCCGATTTTCATGGGATTTGTCATCACGCACGTGTTCATCATCGTTTACGGCGTCGCCATACGCGGGTCCGAATTGCCCGGCATCGTTTCCCAAACCCTGGCCGAAACCGGCTCACTGGCAGGCCAGATGGGCTGGGTTTTCGTGGCTTCGCTGTTTTTGCGTGCCTACTCCCTGGGGGGCGGGACCTATACCGGGATTGAGGCCGTATCCAACAACATCAACGCGCTCAAGGAGCCCCGCGTTCATACCGGCAAGCTGACCATGTTCTACATGGCACTGTCACTGGCATTTACTGCGGCGGGCATCATCCTCTTGTACCTGCTGTGGCAGGCCACCCCCTCGGCCACCGGCGAAACGCTCAACGCCGTGGCTTTCCGCTCGGTCATTGCCTCACTGGGACTGGGCTCCGGCACATCCTATCTCCTGCTCACCGTCGTCCTGCTTCTGGAGGGTGCGCTGCTTTACGTGGCCGCAAACACGGGGCTGTTGGGAGGGCCCGCCGTGCTGGCCAACATGGCCAACGACGGCTGGGCGCCGACCCAGTTCAGTTCGCTCTCCAGCCGGCTGGTGACCAAATACGGCATCCTGATCATGGGCTTTGCCGCCATCCTGATCCTGATATGGAGTCACGGGCTGGTGGACCTGCTGGCCGTGCTCTACAGCATCAACGTCTTCCTGACCTTCACCCTGTCACTGCTGGGACTCTCCATCTACTGGTGGAAGCATCGCCGCGATCAGGCGCGTTGGTTGCCGCGTCTGACGCTTTCCCTCATTGGGTTCCTGGTGGCATGCAGCATCCTGATCATCACCCTGGTGGAAAAGTTTTTCGAAGGCGGCTGGATGACGACGTTGATCACGAGCTCGGTCATTGCGCTGTGTCTGCTGATTCGCTGGCACTATCGGGAAACGGAGGCGCAGATGGCCAAGGCCGATGCCTTGCTGGCGGCACTGCCCGCCGAACCCGTCACCAATCCGCCCCCCCTCGATCCCAACGCCCAAACTGCGGTGTTCATGATCAGCCGTTCACGCGGTGCCGGCATGCATACCATTCTCTGGGTTCAACGGCTCTTTCCCAACATCTTCAAGAACTTCGTATTTCTCAGCGTGGGCGCCGTGGACACCCAGAGTTACGGTGGTGAGGGTTCCATCGAAGGATTGCAGCAAGAGGTCCATTCCGCCTGCAATTACTACGTCAACTTCTGCAACCGCAATGGCATCGCGGCCAAATCCTACCAGGCCTACGGGACGGATCGCGTGGAGGAACTCACCAAACTCGCGCTCAAAGTGCGCGACGAGTTTCCCAACTGCGTTTTCTTTGCCAGCAAACTGATCTTTGTGCACGACAACTGGCTCACCCGGATCCTGCATAACCAGACGGCATTGACGATGCAGCGTGTGCTGCACCTGCAGGGCATGTTCATGGTGATCCTGCCGATGAAGGTGGATTAACGCGCGCGGGCATTCAGGGTGGAGAAATCCATGTCCCGATTGACCATGATCACGAACGGGTAACCCCGCTTGATGACGATCACGGGGCCCAGCGCCGCGTTCCCCGCAAAACCCACCCGAACCGTGTCCACCAGGATCTGCCCCGCAGCATCTCCCGCCAGGGTGTTGCCCGCCCCGCCCAGAATGGTGACCCCACCCTCAGGCGGCGAAATGATCCGGGCCAGACCCGCCGTCATGAACTGCCCACCCAACCGGGTCCAGAACCGGTTGTCCACTTCATCCTTCATCCCGGATTGACCGGCCCGATCTGCAGCCTGCATGTCATCCAGATTGAAACTCTCGCCGCCTGGAAGTATCAGGCGATGAAACACTGCCATGATGCGCTCCTGTCCGGTGACCACGCGTGCGTTGTATTCGCCGACGACCCGGCTCCCTTTGGGAATGGCCAGGAAGTTGCCGTGGATGGAATCGTAAACATCCTCGGTCACCTGGGCCGTGAGCATTCCGGGCAAATCGCTGTTGACCTGGGTAAGCAGCACCGCCGGGATCAGAGAGCCTTCCAGCACCTGCCGCTGGCTGGTGGGTTTGACCGGAAGGATCGGGGTCTGGGCCCGCGCGGGCTTGGCAGCTGGGTCCTGGGCCTCGCCGCCGGCGCGCCCCCGGGGTGGCATCGCCAGCCCCGCGGGCAGCGCGGAGATTCCTGGCGGCAGGCGTCGGCTCAGAGACTCGGCGAGCGCGGAGGCATCGGCGGCCACGGAATCCCGCACAGCGGGCGCCGCCGGGACAGGCGTTGCAGTAACGGGGACCGGGTTGGCCTCTGCAGTGCGGTTGATGGCCAACATCCGGCTTCCAGCAACCAGGGCATCCCGCTTTTCAGACTCCAGGCGCTGGATGTGTCGCGATTCCTGTTCCGCCGCCACGACCGGCTGGACGGGCTCCGGAACCGCCTCGGCAGCCTGCTGCCGCAGCAGCTCCTGTCGCAGCCCGTTCATGGAGGGTTCCTGGCCCAACACCACCGGGTTGTCCTCCGGTTGCGCCTGCGGTCCCGGATGGGCATCCACCCTTGAAAACAGCGTTCCCTGGAGGGCAAATCCCACCACGACACCCAAACCCAACCCCCCTGCCACCAGCCAATGCAGGTTGCGCCGCACTTTTCCCACGGGCCGCACCGGGTAGGCTTGGTCCGACTCTTCCCATGCCCCTTTCATGATCGCTCCCTTTCAACGCTTCGATGCCTGCAATTTGTCCTGTCACGGCAAGTCCGGGCCGTCCGGCATGCTCGGCTTCTTGGCGTATTTTTTATTGATGACGCGGATTTCAGTGTTCCCAAGTTTGAGCAGGATTTCGTGCATCAGGCGCTGCACGACAAAGAACTCTCCCTTGACAACGTAATTGACCAACACGGCCGCACCGTCATCCACCATGAAAAGCGCCGGCAACGCCTGCGGCGAATGCACCTTGATCCACGTAAAGCGCCCGTCATCAAACACCGTCACCGGACGGAAATCGCCTTCCCCTTCGATGTCGTACCCGAAGTTGAGGCGCGCAGGATCCAGGGCTTCGGGTGAAAGCGGTTCCGGGACAACGGCCGTCCCCGCCGCGGACTCGTTCGGGCTTTTGCCTCCAGGGGCCTCCGTATTGCTCCATGAAACTTTCTGAACCCAATGGCCCTGGATCGAAGTGCTTTTGAACAGCAGCTGATACACGCGACGGTCCGTCACCAGCGTTCCCGCCGTGAACAGATCGCTCTTGAGCGGCTTGATGAAAAGATGTCCGGGAAGCTCTTCCACCATCCACTGCAACGTATCCCCCAAGGCAAGACCGGTGATCTTTTCGTCGGAAGCAAGCTGGATATCCGTAGGGACGCCAGGAAGGGTCACGATGGTGAAAGTCGCGTTGGGATCGTATCGAAACACCGTCAGGCGGGCATCGCCAGGTGCAAAGGGCAGTTCATTTCCAGCCCGGGCAGGACTGAAGGACAGCATCAACCCCAACAGAACGGTCGCCACAAGCACCTCACCCCAATGCCCCATGATCATTTCTCCAGGTCGGTATTCACCAGAAAATGAGTGACGAACAACCCGACGGGGTTGCTGAGGAGCTCCTCCTCGGACTTGGGCGGCACGGTGGTGAAATGGATGGTCAGAACGAACTTTTCACGGTTGGCCAGGGGGTTGCCTGCATTGCGGCGCTCTGCGCTCACCCGCACCAGGGCCACCTGGTCCTGAATCAGCGAGACGCTGGAAATGGCGACCGTGCGTGTCAGGGTGGGATCCCGTTTCAGTTCGGCCATGGGCCCGGTACGCTGGATCCAGTCCGTAAACTCCACCGTCGCCTTGCCGCGCGTGACGCGGTAGGCATCGGACAGATACTGCTCCGTCAGATGGGAATCGAGCGTCAACAACTGCCTTGCCCATTGCGCGATGAAATAGCGCTTTTCCGGAATTCCGGGCTGATACTGTTGCGCCGCCATCGGTGCCGGAACCACCGCCCCTTCCTCGACTTTCTCGAGCACGAAAGGCACCACCGTCTTGAGAGGCGCCATCATCGCCAGGGCAATACAGGCCGCCGTCAGGGCCAGCAGCAACCCAAGACAGAGGATGAAGTAGCGGTTGCGCTCGACGACCGGCGCACCCTGAACCTCGAACCACAACCGGGTGGGATGGGGGTGCGCCAGGGGAGGCGCCCCTGCGGGCGGGTTTTCATCCCCTGTTGCGGGTGCGCTTCGCTTTCCCTTGAGAAAGCGGAAGATTCCGTTTGGCATCAATGCGTCCTCCGTCACGAGGCTTCATTTCAGCACGCAGTCCGCTACGCAAGCGTCGGAGAACGGCAAACAATGACCACTATTCGGCAGCCTTGCCACGCGACCGATATCAATTTAAAAGTTTATTTTTATCATATGGTTACAATCAATTTAGAAACAATCCAATATTCTGCGGCGATGCTTTGTGGTATCTTCCCGTGCTGGCGATACTCACTTCTCATGGAGAAAACAGGATGGAACATCAACTGCCCCCACTACCCTACGCTCTGGATGCGCTTGCACCCCACATGAGCAAGGAAACCTTTGAATACCACTACGCCAAGCACCACAACGCCTACGTCGTAAACCTCAACAACCTGATCAAGGGAACCGAATACGAACCCCTGGATCTCGAAGCCATCGTCAAGAAAGCGCCTGCTGGTGGCATCTACAACAACGCGGCCCAGGTGTGGAACCACACTTTTTTCTGGAACTGCATGAAACCCAACGGCGGCGGCGCACCCAGTGGCCCCCTGGCGGATGCCATCAACAAGAAATGGGGCTCCTTCGACGAATTCAAAAAGGCCTTCCAGGCTTCGGCGGTGGGAAATTTTGGGTCGGGTTGGACCTGGCTGGTAAAGAAAGCCGACGGCAGCGTGGACATCGTCAACATGGGCGCAGCCGGTACGCCGCTCACCACGGGCGACAAGGCCTTGCTGTGCGTTGACGTCTGGGAGCACGCCTACTACATCGACTATCGCAACCTGCGTCCCAAGTTTGTCGAGACGTTCCTTGCGCACCTGGCAAACTGGGATTTCGCTGCCAGGAATTTCGCGGCCTGACCCCGACCGACAGGCTCCCGGAAATGACGTCATGAATACCTTGTTTCAATCGCTGGGCCGAACCGTTCTGGCCGGCTTTGCGTTACTGGTACTCCTCGTGATTCTGGCCGGGAGCCCCGTCGTCGACCTTCGGTCGCATGCCTGGTGGATGTTTGCATTCCGCTGGCTGCACGTGACAGCAGCCATCATGTGGGTGGGGCTGTTGTGGTATTTCAACTTCGTCCAGATCCCCGCCATGCCCAGGATTCCGGACGAGCAGAAACCGGCGATCACGAAAGTGATTGCGCCCAGCGCGTTGTACTGGTTTCGTTACGCCGCGTTGGCGACCGTCATCATGGGTTTGGGATTGGCTTCCATGAATGGTTACATCCTGCCCGCGCTGGCGTTGCGGGCACCATTCACGCCCATCGGCATCGGCATGTGGCTGGGGCTGATCATGGCATTCAACGTGTGGTTCATCATCTGGCCCATGCAGAAAAAAGCGCTCGGCATGGTCCCGGTGGAGATTACCGGAAAGGCACGTGCCGTCCGGGTCGCGATGCTGACCTCGCGAATCAACACGATGCTGTCTATTCCGATGGTTTATTGCATGGTCGCGCAGCAACACGGCGGACTGTGATCTCCGGTGCCGCTGCCGCACACACCTGCCTGAACCACGCACTGGCCTCCGGCTCCTCCCGTCCGCTGACCACGAGCAGTTGACGGGCGCGGGTCAGCGCCACATAAAGCAGGTTGTGGTCCTCGCGCCGGCCCAACGATTTTTCCTGCTCCAGACGCGGCGCTCTCGCCGGGCCCCGCCGCTCTTTCGAGGGGACCAGGGAAAAATGCTGCGGACGATCCTCCCCCGGCTGCCAATCCACGAACCATTGTCCGGCCTCGGACCGCTGCTTGTATTCGCGCGGCTCGAGCAACCACACGATCGGCGCCTCCAGCCCCTTGGCGCCATGAATCGTCATGATGCGCACCGCGTTGCCGACCATGCCAAGCCCGCCTTCGTCCGGCGCATCTTCCAGAAACGACTCGAGGTCGTCGAGCTCCTGCAAAAACCGGGGCAGGCTGGGGTAGCGCCCGCTGTCCATATTGAGTGCCTGCTCCAGAAACGCATGGAGATTGGCCTCGACAGCGGATTGCAGTGCGGCCGGAACATGCCGTTGATAGCGTCCGACCAGATCCGATTCGCCCAGGATGCGGTCCAGCAAATCATGGACCGGCAGGCAGGCGGCCCAAGACATCCAGACCATCAACTGGCGACAAGCCTCGGCCAGGACAGGCGATATCGAAGACTGCTGGAGTCCGGCCCACCAGTGTGTCGCTTGCGCCAGCAGCAACAGGTCGTCGTCCGTGGCCCCGAAGATGGGGGATCGCAGCACCTGCGCCAACGCAAGGTTGTCCTGCGGGTTCACCAGAAAACGCAGGAGCTGGCGAACATCCCGCACTTCCAGCGCCCCCAGGAGCCCGCCTCGTTGTCGCGTCAGGTAGGGAATCCGTGCGGCACGCAGTGCGCGCTCATAGGGGTCGAGCAGACCGCGACGCCGCACCAGGACGAGGATATCGCCGTAACGCGCGGGACGCGTCCCCGTGAGCGGGTCTTCCACCGTCAGGCCGCCGGGGCCCACCCACTGCGCGATCTGCCCGGCAAAAGCCCGCCCCTCCCACGCCTCGCGGGTTTCAGCGGGCAGGCTGCGGGGGGTCTGCAAGGGGTTACGCATTCCGGCCTGCGGTGCCGTGTCGTTTTCAGGAGCGGTCGTTGCCCCCGTTTCGAGCAACTGCACGGCATCGGGGGCGGCGCCCGGAGCTGCTTCGTGTGGGGTGAATCGCCCAAAATCGGGCAAGGCACCAAATAACCGATTGACCAACCCGATGAGGATAGGTCCGCTGCGCCGTGATTGATCGAGGCTGACTCGCAAGGCACCCCATTCCGCTTCCAGATAGGCCGCCGCCTGGTCGAACAGGCGCGGATCGGCCCGACGAAACCGGTAGATGGCCTGTTTTGGATCGCCCACCAGAAAGACCGTGGGGGCATGCTCCGCATCGCGCGCCGCCTGAAGCCAGGTTTTCAGCGTGCGCCATTGCAGGGGGCTCGTGTCCTGAAATTCATCCAGCAGCAAATGACGGTAGCGGGCATCCAGGCGATATTGCAGATACTCGGCCTGTTCTGAAGATTCCAGCAGGGTGCATACCGACCATTGGATATCCTGGAAACCCGCCTCGTGCCGGCTTTGCATGAGCGCCATCAGCTCACCGAGATATGCTTGCCCCACACGAAACAAATGCACGTTGGCCTGCCAGGAGGCTTGTTCCAGCAGTTGGTCTCGTGCCTGCGCCACCTGCTGCAGAACCCGGGCGTGCGCCGCGAGCGCGGCCTCCCCTGCGGCCCGGGCAGCACCCAGAACATTTTGGCGTGGCGTGCCCGTGCGCGTCAACAATACGGCAGCGAGCGCTTCGAGCGGCTCGGGGTCATGCAGCGCTGCCTGCAGCGCCAGCCCTGCGGCGCTGAGCGCTGCACTGCCCTTCGCCAGAACCGCAGCAAGCTCGGTGAGCGCGGCCCCCAATCCTCGATCCGCAAGCAGGTCACCCACAATGTCGCGCCCGGGATCCACACCCAGTTCACGTCGCAGCGCTTCTGCAGCGTAGGCCACCGGATCGGCCTGCCCTTCCGTGAAAGCCCACCATTCCGCGCGCCAATCCGCAAAGGACAGGACCCAGTTCTTTGCATTGAACAGGCCCTCATGCCTGAACAGCCATTCCAGGGATGCCCCCACGCTGTCAGGATGCGTTCCGGCATGCCGCCGCAACAACTGTTGCCAGGCCTCCTGCCGCACTCGTTGCGTGTCTGGCCCGGGGATGCTGTCGCGCCGCAAATTTCCGGACAGGGGCGCATGGCGCAATAACCGCAGAAACCAGACATCAAAGGTGCACAACGTCACCGAAGGGCTGGCCAGCAAATAGGTTTCAAACAAACCGCGGGCCTGCGGCAACGCCGCCCGGGCCGCCGCCTCGTTCAGCCCCCGCGCCTCGAGGAAAGCGATGACATCATCCTCCGGTTCCAGTGCAAGGAATTTCAGCCATTCCGTAAGGCGCTCCTCCATCTCGCGTGCAGCCAACCGCGTGAAGGTGATGGCCAGGATATCAGCGGGAGGCACCCCGGACAGCAACAGGCGCAGGATCCGCGATACCAGCATCCACGTCTTGCCGCTGCCGGCGCAGGCTTCGACCACCGCCGACACTTCCGGCTGGAGCGCGTCGTTGGGGCGGGAAAGCCTCATGTCCCCATATCCCAGTGATCGCGCCGGCACAAACCGCTGAACTCGCAGCGCTGGCAATCCTGATCATCGCCATGCGCCGGCAATGCCTCGCCTTCCCTGAGGGCCTGGAACAAGGTCACGATGCGTGCCGAAACGGCATCGGCATTCTCCTGCGGGTGCGGACTCTCCACGAGACGCGGTGCATCTTCATCAAGGAGCAGATAGGCCGCCTGCGCCACAGGCTGATCGGCCAGCAGGGTATACACCGCAAGCTGCACGTCCTCGCCCTGCGCAATGTCCTTGCCAATCCTGCCGCTGAAGGACTTGAGCTTGTAGTCCAGGATCGCGAGCTCGTCGCCGTCCGGTCCGCGACGCCGATCCATTCGGTCCAGCTTGCCCTTGAGAACGACCTGGCCGGGGGTATGTGCTCCCAAAAGGCGCTCGTGCATTTTTTCGCCTCCTGTCCAGCGCCACCCCTCCCTTTCCCAGGTCATAGCCCAGGTCACATAGGCAGGAATCCTGGACTCCCACCGCAAGCACCAGGCGCGCATCTCTTCATCCGGGATTTTTCGTTTTCCGAAGGCATTGCGCGTCAGGGTCGTCAGCCGCGTGATGGCCAGGTCATGTGCCAGCGCCGAAACCTGCGGTGTGGCCTTGTGGAACTGGTACAGGATTTCATGAATGAGCTGCCCGTAATCCCGCTTGTCCACAGTTTCCTGAATGGTTGACTCATCGGCCAGGCGCAGCACCGCCGCTGCAAAATACTGGTAGGGACACGCCAATAAACGGTTATGCGCACTCGCGGAAAGCGTCTGGGGCACCTGCGAGGACCGCAACCGCGGTTCCGGCATTGTTGGTGGCGTCGTGGGGATGTCGGCCGGTGAAAGCACCTGTTGCACCGACAGCAACGGCCGGCCCCACGCCATCTGGTGAAAAACGTCCAGTCGCTGCAGGAGCGGTGCCAATGGGTTGCGTTCTCCGTTGATTTCGCTGCGCCAGGTGATCCTGACTGTGGTAGCGCGAGAGATCAGTTCGATCAGGTCACGACGCGTGGCGTCAAGAATGTCCTGGCGCGTGGGCAAACCCAACGCGGCACGCACCACGTCGCCAAAATAAGCCTGCAGCGGGATAAAGGGGAGATGGTCCCCGTCTGCCCCCAGCATCAGCACAGCATCGAAGCTGCGCAGCCGGGTCAGGCCGAGCTGCGTCATGCATACCGGGCTCCCGGCCGCCTCATCCACAAAACTCGCCGCTTCGAATTGCAGATCGAGTGCCCGGACCCATTCCGACAAGGAGAGTCTTCCTGAGGCCTGCGCCGCATCTTCGCGCAGCTGGTTCAGGATTTCCAGCAGTTGGCGCCCTGCGGCATCCTGCGCCAGGCCGTCGGTCACGCCACAGATTTCGAAGCTTTGCATCAGCCGTTCCAGCCATGCCGCAAATGGCTGTGTTGCATGCTGAAACAACCGACCCGCCTGTTGCAGCCGGTCGAGGAGTTCGCGTGCCGAGCCCTGCGCCGCCTCAGCTTCGTCGCTCGTCCCTTCAAGGTGTTGCACCAGGACGCCGAGATCCGAAATCCAGTTGGTTTTCAGCATCAGGGCTTCCAGCACGGAAACTGCGCGCTCCCGCTTTTCGGCGGGCCAGTCTCCGCACAAATAAGGTGAATGCAACATATCCTGCAAATGCCGGTAATAGCCTTCAGAACGCACCAGATCCAGCCAGCGCATCACCACGGTGCTGGCTGCGGTCGTGGAAAAGGTCCAGCCCGATTCGTCTCGCACCCCAATACCCTGACGCTCGAGCATCGCACGCATGCGCCGCGATACCACGCGATCCTGGGCCACGATGGCAATGCTGCGACAGCCTGCCGACAACCACTGCTGGACCTGCCTTGCGCCTTCGTGCGCCTCGCTTTCGATGCTCACCATGCCCGTCAGCATCAAACGGTCTTCGAACGGATTCCCGGGCATCACGCGCCTCAAGGCTTCTGCGCGCCCGGCCAACGTCTGGTGCGCGGGATCATCCCATGCGGCGCGCAGTGCGGTAGCGCAAGCATCGCCCCCACGCCCGGGCACGGGGCTGTCGATGCGGACGAGCGTCATGCGCGATCCCAGGGCGGCCAGGCATTGGGACTCTGCAGGGATCAACGCCTCGGCCGCCACGAGATAACAGAACCCGCGCTGCGGAAGGGCAGCAAGCCGGGTCAACTGCTGCTGGTAGGCCATGGCGGGCGACAATTCCAACGGGTTTTGATTGAGCACCCACCACAAATCATGGACCAGCCGCGCCTCAAACTGCAGTGGCGTCGAGCGCCGCGCAGCATAAGCCTGCGCGAGCTGGTCGGAAAAATCTTCCGGGTCCTGGGGCATCGAAAATCCCCAGCGCGTCAATTCGTCCACCAAAACCAGCGCCTCGCGCGCCAGCACCCAACGATCCTGTTGTTCGAACCAGCGACGTTCCCGCAGCGCATTGAACACCAGCGACAAACGTTCGAGCTCGGGAACGACTCTGCCCGTCAGGGGCTGCTCGGCAGCCCAATGAGCAAGGGTGGTGACAATAAGGGATGAAGCGGGAGGGGGATTTTCGGATAGCCGTTTTTCAAACCAGTCCGCCAGTGCCGCATGGGGCACCAGAACGACCTTCGGCGTTTCCGGATGCTGAAGCACATCGCTCTCGATGCGCTTCAGCGCTACTTCCAGGACATCTTCCTCGTACGAGGCGATCAATCAGCGTTCCAGAAGATGGGCTTTGTTCTTGACGTCCTTCCAGTCCTCGGCATCAGGAAGCGCATCCTTGCGCTCCGTGATGGGCTTCCACAGTTTGCTCAACTCGGCATTCATGGCAATGAAGGCGCGCTGGTTTTCCGGGACGTCATCTTCGGCAAAAATCGCCTCGACCGGGCATTCTGCAACACACAAGGTGCAGTCAATGCATTCATCCGGGTCGATGGCCAGGAAATTGGGGCCCTCGCGAAAACAATCCACGGGGCAGACATCCACACAATCGGTGTACTTGCACTTGATACAAGATTCGGTGACGACATAGGTCATTCCGAAAACCTCCAACGAAGCGTACTCACGCGAGTAACGCCGCATTTTAACAGGAAAGTCTTCGTGAGGGCGAAGCCCCCCCTTCCCATCCTCAACGGATTTGGTTAGGATAGCCCTCATTCATCTCCCGCAGCGGTCTGCTGCGACGCAAACCCAAACACCTTACTGACTGAATTTGAGGAATCCCCATGACCGAATCCATCCAACATGTGACAGATCGTTCGTTTGAAACGGATGTATTGCAATCGCCCACCCCGGTTTTGCTGGATTTCTGGGCAGAATGGTGCGGCCCCTGCAAATTGATTGCCCCCATCCTGGAAGAAGTGTCCCGCGACTACAACGGCCGCCTCAAGATCGCCAAGCTCAACGTGGACGACAATCCCGAGATGGCCCGCAAATACGGCGTACGCGGCATTCCCACGCTCCTGTTGTTCAAAAATGGCAATGTGGAGGCCACCAAAGTCGGCGCCCTGTCCAAATCCCAGTTGAGCGCATTTATTGACAGCCACATCTGAACGCGTTAATCTGCGCCGCAGCTGTAAGGGCGGCGCTGTAATCCCACCGTCCTTTTCCCTGGCAAATCCCTGAATTCCACCTTTCCCTTTCGAATCCACATTCCCCATGCATCTATCCGATCTCAAAACCCACCATGTGACTGAACTGGTGGAAATGGCCGTCAAAAATGAAATTGAAGGCGCCAACCGGCTGCGCAAACAGGAACTGATCTTCGCGCTGCTTAAAAATCAAGCCAAACGCGGCGAAAGCATCTATGGTGAGGGAACCCTGGAAGTCCTCCAGGACGGTTTCGGATTCCTGCGTTCGCCAGAAACTTCCTACCTGGCAAGCCCGGACGACATTTACATCAGCCCCTCGCAGATCCGCCGCTTCAACCTTCATACCGGCGACAGCATCGAAGGCGAGATCCGGACCCCGAAGGAAGGCGAGCGTTATTTCGCCCTGGTCAAGGTGGACTCCGTCAACGGCGAGCCCCCGGAAAACTCCAAGAACAAGATCCTGTTTGAGAACCTGACACCGCTCTTCCCCAACGAACCGTTGGTGCTGGAGCGCGACATCCGGGCCGAGGAAAACACGACGGGGCGCGTCATCGACATCATCGCCCCGATCGGCAAGGGCCAACGCGGCCTCCTGGTGGCCAGCCCGAAGAGCGGCAAGACGGTGATGCTGCAACATATTGCCCACTCCATCTCGGCCAACTCGCCCAACGCCCATCTGATCGTCCTGCTGATTGACGAGCGCCCCGAGGAAGTGACTGAAATGCAGCGTTCCGTCAAGGGAGAGGTGGTTTCTTCCACCTTTGACGAGCCGGCAACCCGACACGTCCAAGTGGCTGAAATGGTCATCGAAAAGGCCAAACGGCTGGTGGAGCATAAGCGGGACGTGGTCATCCTGCTCGACTCCATTACCCGACTCGCGCGCGCCTACAACACGGTGGTCCCTGCTTCGGGCAAGGTCCTGACTGGCGGCGTGGACGCCAACGCCCTGCAGCGCCCCAAGCGCTTCTTTGGCGCCGCCCGCAACATCGAGGAAGGCGGCTCGCTCACGATCATCGCCACGGCCCTGGTGGATACCGGTTCACGCATGGACGACGTGATCTACGAGGAATTCAAGGGTACGGGCAACATGGAAATCCACCTGGACCGCCGCATGGCGGAAAAGCGGATCTACCCGGCCATCAACGTCAATCGTTCCGGCACCCGCCGCGAGGAAATGCTGATCAAACCCGAAGTCCTGCAAAAAATCTGGGTGCTGCGCAAGCTCCTCTACCCCATGGACGAACTCGAAGCCATTGAATTTCTGCTGGATAAAATCAAGGCCACCAAGAACAATGCGGACTTTTTCGATTCGATGAGGCGCGGATAACCCGGAACAAACCGGGGGCTTGTTGCACTTGCAGAAAAATCCCTTTTGAATCATAATTAAGGGCTATTCGCCGTATACCCCGGCGACTTATTCAGGAAAGGTCATGAAAGCAGATATTCACCCGAAATATGAAGAAGTTACCGTAACCTGCAGCTGCGGCAACACGTTCGTCACCCGTTCGACTCTGGACAAGCAAGCGCTGTCGGTTGAAGTATGTTCGGCTTGCCATCCGTTCTACACGGGCAAGCAGAAGATCGTTGACACTGCGGGCCGTGTCGAGAAGTTCCGCCAAAAGTACGCACGCAAGTAACCACGATCGCCGCACCATCTGGACGGGCAGCTTGCGCTGCCTTTCTTTATACGGGGGGTAGCACCGCTTGCGAACGCTCCTGTCAGCCGAAAAAAACCTGAACTTCGACGGTACGGCCACTCCGCTCAAGATATCCCTGTTTCTGCTGGTCTGCCTAGCCTGGCTTCTGCCAGGCCTGACCGGGCACACCCCCTGGAAGTACGACGAAGCCGTCAGCCAGGGCATCGTCCATAGCCTAGTTCACGGCGGCGGCAGCTGGTTGTCGCCGGACCTCGCCGGCGAACCCTATCTCACTCACCCTCCCCTCTACTACTGGGTGGCAGCCGCCCTGACCGGGGCGCTGCAGGGGCTGCTCCCCCACCATGACGCTGCGCGATTGGCAAGCGGCTGCTTCATGGCAGTGACCATGCTCGGCATAGCCCTGGGCGCACGTGACCTGTTCGGCCCCCGCGCCATGCGCGTCTCCGTATTGATGCTGATCGGAAGCGTGGGCCTCGTCATCCGCGCGCATGAAATGAGCTCGGACCTGGCCTGGCTGACCGGCATCACCTGGACCCTCATGGCCATTCCCTTGGCCAGGACGCGTTCGGCGCTGGCCGGGATTTTTGGTGGCCTGGGGTTTGGCATGGCCTTCCTGTCCCAGGGATCGCTGGCGTTTGGCCTGTTGCTTCCCATCGTTTTGCTCACCCCCCTGCTGGTCCCGGACTACCGGCCAGAACATCCCCTGCGCCATGCGCTGGCATGGCTCCTGTCGGCGGCACCCTTCCTGATCGTATGGCCCTGGGCCCTGTACGCCCACGCTCCGCATTTGTTCTCGCTATGGTGGTCGGTACTGGGGAATCCCGTGTTGCATCCAACGCTGTGGCGCGCGTCCGATGCCATTCCCACCTATTACCTTGGCGTTGCCGCCTGGTTTGCCTGGCCTGCAGCGCCGCTGGCCTTGGGCGCACTCTGGAATGGCGGCCTGCGCGGACTGGCAAAGCCCCAGACCCGTTTCCTGCTGCTCACCCTGATCGTGATGCTGCTGGTCCTGGGGTTTTGCACCACCCCGCGCGAAAGCAATGCACTGCCCCTGTTGCTGCCGCTGGTCCTGTTGGCAAGCGGTGGCATTGATACGATGCGACGCGGTGCCGCCAGTGCCTTCGACTGGTTTGGCATGCTGACTTTCGGCCTCGTTACCGCAGTACTGTGGCTGGGATGGGTTGCCCAGCTCACGGGCCAACCCGCCCAGATCGTCAATTATCTGGACGCCCAGCTGCCCGGCTATCACGCAACCTTCCAGCCTGCGGCCTTTGGCGTCTCCCTGGGCCTTACCCTGCTCTGGGCCGTCACCATCCTGCGTTCGCGCCAATCTGCGCGACGCGCACTGGTCAACTGGACTGTGGGCATGACCGTCTCCTGGATGCTGGTCATGACGCTATGGCTACCTTATGTGGAAGCATCGCGCAGCTACCAGGGCATGATGCAGTCCCTTGCGAAGGCCATCCCACCGCACGCGGGGTGCATTGCCAGCAGCGGCCTGGGCGAGCCGCAACGCGGACTGCTCTACTACTTTCTGAATATTCGTACCCAGCGCCTGGAACTGGGGACGCGCACCCGCTGCCACCTCTGGCTCGTGCAGTCTCGTCCCCACGAATCCTTTGCCGTGCCCCCCGGGTGGCAACTGCTCTGGACGGGCGCCCGTGCGGGAGACCGGACGGAACGTTTCCAGTTGTTTGAATATTGACCCGCGCCTCTCCCCCCACGACGCCGCAACCACAGGCCGCACTCGGGACGGCCGCGCTGCAGCCCACCTTTGACGGCAGCCTCCCCATCCACGACGCCCGGGATGCGGTATCGCAAGCTATCCGTCAGCACGCCGTCGTGATCGTCTGCGGCGAGACCGGCTCCGGAAAAACCACGCAGATCCCGAAATTTTGCCTCAGCCTGGGACGAGGCGTTACCGGGCTGATCGCCTGCACCCAGCCTCGACGCATTGCCGCACGTAGCGTTGCAGCACGCCTGGCGCAGGAACTGCGCACCCAGGTCGGTGCCGCTGTGGGCTACCAGGTGCGGTTTCACGACAGGGTCTCGGAACAAACCCGGATCAAGGTCATGACGGACGGCATCCTGTTGTCCGAAATCCATCATGACCGCCTGTTGCGCCGTTACGATACGATTGTGGTGGATGAAGCGCACGAACGTAGCCTCAACATCGATTTCCTGTTGGGCTATCTCAAGCAGATCCTTCCCCATCGCCCCGACCTCAAAGTCATCATCACCTCTGCCACGCTCGAATCCGACCGGCTCTCAAGGCATTTTGACGGCGCGCCGGTAATCGAGGTGTCGGGGCGCACTTATCCCGTCGAGGTGCGGTGGCGTCCGGTTGCCGCGGCCGATGCGGAGGACGTGGACGATCGCGATGCACGCACGGCATTGCTCAACGCGGTGGACGAACTGGCACAGGAATCGCGGGACGGAGACATTCTGGTCTTTCTTTCGGGTGAGCGGGACATTCGGGATGCCGCAGAAGCACTGCGCAAACACCATCCGCCGCACACGGAAATACTGCCCCTGTTTGCGCGCCTCTCGTTTGCCGAGCAGGACCGCGTGTTCAAGCCCTCCGGCGGGCGCCGGATCGTGCTTTCCACCAACGTGGCCGAAACCTCCCTGACTGTGCCCGGCATCCGTTACGTGGTGGATACCGGCCTTGCCCGCGTCAATCGCTACAGCCTGCGCAACAAGGTCACGCAATTGCAAGTGGAGAAAATTTCGCAGGCCTCGGCGCGTCAGCGCGCCGGCCGTTGCGGCCGGGTGGCGTCGGGGATCTGCATCAGGCTGTACGACGAAAAGGATTTCGATGCCCGCCCCGCCTACACCACACCGGAAATCCTGCGCACCTCCCTTGCCGCCGTCATCCTTAAAATGGAAGCCCTGGGGCTGGGGCGCGTGGAAGACTTCCCCTTTCTTGATCCGCCCAGCGCACGTGCCATCGATGACGGCTATCAATTACTGGGCGAACTGGGCGCCTTCGATCCGGACCGCAAGCTGACGGCCATCGGCCGCGAACTGGCAAAACTGCCGATTGACCCCCGCATCGGCCGCATGCTGCTGGCCGCCCGCCAACAGGCCTGTCTGAGCGAGATGCTCATCATCGCCTCAGCCCTGTCCGTGCAGGACCCGAGGGACCGTCCGCTGGAACACCGGCAGGCAGCCGACCAGAAGCATGCGCGTTTCCAGCATGAGCACTCGGAGTTTTTATCCTATCTCAACCTGTGGCAGTTCTTTGACGAGGCCCTGCAGCATAAAAAGTCCAATCGCAAACTGGCCGAGTTTTGTCATGAGCAGTTTCTGTCGCTGACGCGGCTGCGCGAATGGCGCGACATCCACAGTCAGTTGCACATGCTGGTGGCAGACATGGGGCTCCACCTCAACGGCGCCCCAGCGACCCACGAGCAGATTCACCGTGCGTTGCTGACCGGCCTGTTGGGCCACATCGGCCAACGCGATCCCGAGGACGACAGCTATCTGGGACCTCGGGGGGTACGCTTCTGGATCAACCCGGGGTCGCGCCTGCTCAAGGGAAAACCCCAGTGGCTGATGGCTGCAGAACTGACCGAGACGACACGCCTGTATGCGCGCTGCATTGCGCGCATCGAACCTGAATGGATCGAACCCATCGCAGGGCATCTGCTGCGCCGCAGCTACTACGATCCGCACTGGGACCACAAAGCGGCTCAGGCCAACGTCTATGAAAAAGTGACCTTATACGGCCTGACGATCGTGGCAAAACGACGGGTACGCTATGGCCCCATCGATCCTGTCGAAGCGCGCCGGCTGTTCATCCGTCATGCGTTGGTGTTGGGCGAATTTGAAACGCGTGCGCCGTTCTTCGCTCATAACCAGCGCCTGATCGAAGACATCGAGGCGTTGGAACATAAAGGTCGACGCCAGGACGTGTTGGTGGACGAGGACAATCTGGTGCGGTTTTACGACGGCCTGCTGCCTGCCACGATCTGGAGCGGAGAGCGTTTTGAAAAATGGCGCCGTGATGCGGAACGCGAGCACCCGCGACTGCTGTTTCTCACGCGCGCACAGGTCATGCGCCACGATGCACAACATATCACCGAAGCGCTCTTTCCCGACACCCTGATGCTGGGCGGGGTTGAACATCCGCTGTCCTACCGGTTTGAACCCGGGCATGTGCTGGACGGCGTGACCGTTTCCCTTCCGCTGGTCATGCTGGGCAACATCGAGCCCGAACGCCTGGAATGGCTGGTACCCGGGTTGATTCGCGACAAGATCACCGCCCTGCTGAAAAAGCTGCCGCAGCGCATTCGACGGGATCTCGTGCCCCTGCCACCGTTCATCACGGCCTTTCTGGAACGCTATGGCCCCCAGTCCGGCTCATTGACACGCTGCCTTGCCGAATTCATCCAGATGCGCACGGGGACCGCCCTGCCTGCCGAGGCCTGGGGGGATGTGCCGGAGCATTTGCGGATGAACCTGCGCCTGCTTGACGCTGCGGGAAGCGAAGTCGGCAGCGGGCGCGACCTCAAGACTTTGCGCGAGCAATGGGGAGCCGAAGCGCGCACCGCCCTGCGCGAAACTCCAGATGTAGGCCTGACCCGAAACGGCCTGACCCGCTGGGACATCGGCGATCTGCCGGTGTCGCTGATGCTGGATCGGTGCGGATTGAAAGTTCCTGCGTTTCCCGCTGTGGTGGACCAGACGGAAAGCGTGGCCGTACAACTGGTTGAAAGTGAAGCCGAAGCCCATCAACTCACCCGCCAGGGCATTCTGCGTCTGTGCCTGCTGGAACTGCAAACGCTCGTCAAGGCCGGGGGACGCTCCATCGGCAGCCTGACCGCCATGGCGCTGCAATATGCCCTGCTTCCGGGGGGTGCCGCCCAGCCGCCTTCCGAGGCACTGAAAAACGAACTCGCAGAGCGCGCCATGCTCGAACTGATCCCGGAATCCTGCGGACAGATCCGCACCCAGGCCGCTTATGAAGACTTGCGCGACAAGGTGCGTGTGCAGTGGATGGCGAAGCTCACAGAGGCTGCGCAGCTTGCAACACCTGTGCTGAAAGCCTATCAGGAAGTTCGCAAGGCGCTCGATCAAAACAGCGCCAAGCCCCTGCAGGGGGCCGTGGCAGACATCAGGCAGCATCTGGACCAACTCATGCATCGGGGAACGCTGCGCGACACGCCGCTCGCGCAGCTCAGGCATTTTCCTCGCTATTTGAAAGCCGTTGCGATGCGCTTGCAAAAACTGCCAGAAGACCGCATCGGCGATGCCGAAAAGTCGCGCCAATTGCAGGGCCTGCAGCAGGCCTGGATGCGCATCCTGAACACCCACGGGCCCTCTGTCGAACTGGAAAATTTTCGCTGGATGCTGGAAGAATTGCGCGTCTCGCTCTTCGCCCAGGCGCTCAAAACCCCCTATCCCGTTTCCGAGAAACGCTTGCAGAAACATCTGGAGGCGCTGACGTGCAGTAGGACCACCCCCAAAGGCAAGATATAATGCTTCCACCTAGTGCAAGGAGACTTTTCATGAAAGTGCTTTACCCCGTTCTGGTCATCACGGCCCTTCTGGCACTCCCACTTCAGTCTCAGGCAGACACCCCTACAAAGCGAGCCCAAACCATGACCCTGGACGGAATGACCCTCATTGATACCCAACTTGGAACCGGCGCCGTGGCCCGCGCAGGCAACACCGTCGTCGTGCACTACACTGGATGGTTGTACGACCCCACTGCACCCGAGTTCAAGGGCCAGAAGTTTGACAGCTCGGTGGACCGGGGCGAACCCTTTTCGTTCATGCTGGGCGCTGGCCGCGTGATTCGTGGCTGGGACGAAGGGGTGGCCGGCATGAAAGTAGGTGCGAAGCGCACGCTCCTGATCCCGCCGGAGCTGGGCTACGGCAGCCACGGCGCCGGCCGGGTGATTCCGCCCAACGCCACGCTGATTTTTGACGTGGAACTACTGGACGTCCGCTGATCCGTACAACACCACATGGACCCGATAGGGTCCATGTGCGCCGATCACGATGGTCTGCTCGATATCTGCAGTACGTGACGGACCCGACACAAAATTGACCGCGCGCGGAGGCGCCCCCCGCTCTGCCTTCAGCAACGCCCACGCTTCTTCCATGCCGGGGACAATGCGCTGCAGGTCCAGGAGCGCGATATGCGTTTCCGGCAGCAGGCTGACTGCCGCCGGGGTGTCCTTTCCGGACAGCAGCATCAGCGTTCCCGTTTCGGCAATGGCGCAGAAAGCGCCAGTCACGCCCACCAAGTCGTCGGCCTGGGCACCCCTGGCGGCCAGCGAAAGCCCCTCACGGTCCCATGCCAGCGTGTCCAGCCCAGGCCACACCACCCCCTTTTGCGGCAGCGCCTTTTCCCGGAGATAGCGGGCGACGGCTTCCGGCACCTCTGACAGGGAGGAGACGCGATCCACGGTGGTTCCCAGCTTTTCAGAGCGTTCCTGGAACCGTGCGGCCTGATCGCTCCAGTGGTAGGTGGGGCGCGGTCCGCGGGGGGCGCTCTGGATGTATTCCTGGGCCTGCCCACGCTCGGCGCCTGGCGTGTCACCGGGCAATCCCAGCCCGCGACGCACTCGTGCCAAGATATTGTCGCGTGCGCTCATGAATGCTTCTTCCGGTAGAGTTCACGAAAAGTCCTGCCCTGCGGTGCCGGCATGTCCCGCCCCTCGGTCCAGCCATCCAGCCCGGGCAGGCGATGCAACAATTTCTTCTTTCCCCCCAGCACGCGCAGGACACGCACACCCAGTTGGGTGAACAGGGCATAAAGACGGGGATGGTTGGCAAGCCCACGCCACATCCGGACGGACAGGCGTTCATACCAGGGACGCAGTCCCTGCTCGAAGGATTTCTCGCGCAGCACGCGCATCAGTTCCGGCAAGGGAATCTTGACCGGACACACCACCTGACAGGCCCCGCAAAGCGTGGACGCCTGAGGCAGATCGAGCGCATTTTCAAGCCCCACATAGGAAGGCGTCAGGATCGCGCCGATAGGTCCGGGGTAGACCCAGCCGTAGGCATGGCCACCGATGTTTTGATACACCGGGCAGTGATTCATGCAGGCGCCGCAACGGATGCAGCGCAGGGCCTTTTGCATTTCCGTACCCAGCAGGCGGGAGCGGCCGCTGTCCACCAGAATGATGTGCGATTGTTCGGGACCGTCAAGGTCGCCTTCCTGGCGCGGCCCGGTGAGCATCGACACATAATTGGTGATGGATTGCCCCGTGGCGGATCGGGTGAGCAAACGCACGATGGTGGAGAAATCGTTGAGCGTGGGTAGCACCTTCTCAATGCCGGTGATGGCCACGTGGATTTTGGGGAGGGTCGTCACCATGCGGCCATTACCCTCATTGGTGACGATCACCACCGATCCGGTTTCAGCAATCAGAAAGTTTCCGCCAGAAATCCCCATGTCTGCCGACAGAAAATGCGGCCGCAACTGTTCCCGGGCCTCCCGGCAGAGTGCCGGTATATCGGTGCTGCGGGGCGTATGGTGCTTTTCCGAGAACAACTCGGCCACTTCCTCCACGCTCTTGTGGATGGCGGGGGCAATGATGTGGGAGGGCGGTTCATGCGCAAGCTGCAGGATGTATTCGCCCAGGTCCGTTTCGACGGCCTGGATCCCGACGGCCTCCACCGCATCATTCAAGCCGGACTCTTCGCTCACCATGGATTTGGACTTGACGATTTTCTTGACGCCGTTGGCCTGCGCGATTTCGATCAGGATGCGATTGACGTCCTGTGCCGTCTCAGCCCAATGCACTTCCGTGCCACGGGCGCGCGCCCGCTCCTCGAAGGTCAGGAGATAGCTGTCGAGGTTGGCAAGACTGCGGTCACGGATGGCGGCTGCAGCAACCCGGATCGTCTCCAGGTTATCCACTTCGGTCATCACGGCGGCCCGGGCTTCCACAAACCGCCCGCCAAAGCGCTTCATGTTCCGCTGCAGCAGCGGGTCAATCAGCTTGCGCCGGACGTTGCTCTTGAAGGAAAACGAGGTGAGCTGCATCAGTTCGGGTCCGGTTCGGGGCCTGCCAGCACCTCGGCCACATGGAGGACCTGTGTGGTTTCATCGCCCAGCCGCCGCAGGCGGCCCTCGATGTTGAGCAGGCAACCCAGATCGCCCCCCACGATGGCGTCCGCCTTCGTCGTCAGGGCGTCCTGGCATTTATTGTCGGCCATACGCGTGGCAATCTCGCCCAGCTTGATGGAAAATGTGCCGCCAAACCCGCAGCAGATTTCCGGCTTGTCCATTTCCTGCAGTCTCGCCCCCGCAACCCGTCCGATCAGCTGCCGCGGCTGTTGCTTGATACCGAGCTCGCGCAGGCCGGAACAGGAATCGTGATAGGTGATGCTCCCCTGAAACGCGCTTTCCAGACGTTCCACTTTCAGCACGTTGACCAGAAAATCAGTCAACTCGAACGTACGTGCCGAAAGCGCGTTGAGGCGCGTTTGAAGTGCAGGGTCTTCTGGAAACAGTTCGGCGTAATGGCAACGAATCATCCCCGTACACGAGCCGCTCGGTGCGACGACATGATCAAATGATTCGAAATCGGCCAGGAAGCGGCGCGCCATGGCGCGTCCGGACTCGCGATCTCCGGAATTGAAGCCGGGCTGGCCGCAGCAGGTCTGGTGCGGCGGAACCACGACATCACATCCTGCATCCTGGAGGAGCTTGAGCGTGGCAAACCCTATCCGGGGACGCATCATGTCCACGAGACAGGTGACGAAAAGACCCACACGCATACGATGTCCTACTTGGTTCAGAGTTGCCCGACGGTCACCTGACTATGCGCTTCCAGCCACTTGCGAACACGATTGGCGTCGCCGATCCGCGCATGACGCCCTCGGGAATCGAGCAGGACGATGACCATCGGATGACCGCTGATGGTCGCCTGCATGACCAGGCATTGGCCCGATTCGTTGATGAATCCGGTCTTGGACAGCCCGATGTCCCAATCGGATTTGGCCACCAGGGGATTGGTGTTGCGAAACACCACCGGTCGTCCGCGGAACCCCACGGGAACGGCAACGGAGGCTGTCGTCGTGATTTCATGAATGAGCGGATACTGCATGGCAGCCTGCACCAGAATGGCCAAGTCATGCGCCGTGGAAACGTTGTTACCGTTGAGTCCGGATGAATCCTCGAAATGCGTGCTGGTCATTCCCAATCGTGCGGCTTCGGCATTCATGCGTTCGACGAAGGCCGTAATGCCGCCGGGGAAGGAACGTCCCAACGCCGAGGCAGCCCGGTTTTCCGAAGCGATCAGCGCCATGCGCAGAAAATCCAGGCGACTGGCGTGCACGCCCACGCGCAGGTGTGAGCGCGTGTAGCGCAGGGTATCCACATCCTGGTCTGTGACGGTGAGCTGCTCATTGAGGTCCTGCGCGGACTCCAGCACCACCAATGCCGTCATGAGCTTCGTGATCGAGGCAATGGGGTGGACGGGATCGGGATTTTTTGAAAAAACGACCTGCTGCGTGGTCTGGTCAATGACCAGGGCAGTGGAAGACAGCAACGCCATGTTGGAAGGATCGGTAGCGGCAACGCGATGGTGTCCATGGTGGCGTGCGGCCTGCGCAGAAGGCACCAGCCCCACCAGCAGAACCCACAGGATCAATCCGTAGCGAATTGCACTGTTGTTCGTTTGACTCATCTCCACCCTCGCGCCTCTGTAGCCGCAACAATACAAAAAATCAGCCTGTTACGCAACATTATTCTGCTTTTGCTGCAAGATCCACATGCGCGCGTAGGCGCCATTGGCGGCCAGCAGCGCCTCATGCCGCCCCCGTTCCACGATGCGTCCGTCCTCCATGACCAGAATCTGGTCTGCATCCACGATGGTGGACAGGCGATGTGCGATCACCAACGTGGTGTGGTGACGGGCAATGGAGGCCAGTTCGGCCTGGATGTCTTTTTCGGAACGCGAATCGAGCGCCGAGGTGGCCTCATCGAAGACCAGGATCTGGGGGCGCTTGAGGAGGGTTCGCGCGATGGCCACGCGTTGCTTTTCCCCACCGGACAACTTGAGCCCGCGCTCCCCCACCAGGGTTTCATACCCATCCGGCAGCTTGAGGATGAAGTCGTGGATATGCGCGGCCTGGGCGGCACGAATCACCTCTTCCCTGGATGCGCCCGGGCGGCCGTAGGCGATGTTGTAATACACCGTGTCATTGAACAGGACCGTGTCCTGCGGCACGATGCCGATGGCCGCACGCAGGGACTGCTGGGTCACGGAGCGGATATCCTGGCCGTTGATCAGGATTCTCCCGCCGTTGACCTCGTAAAAGCGGAACAGCAGACGCGACAGGGTGGACTTGCCAGCGCCGCTGGGGCCCACCACGGCCACCTTATGTCCCGTGGGTATTTCAAAGTCCACCTGCTTCAGGATGGGCCGCCGGGCATCGTACGAAAAATCCACCGCCTCGAAGCGGACGGCCCCCTCTCCCACCACCAGGTCGGGCGCGCCGGGAAGATCGCTGACTTCGGTATGCACGGTCAGCAGGCGGAACATGCGATCCATGTCCGCGAGGGCCTGCTTGATTTCGCGATAGATGACCCCGAGAAAATTGAGCGGAATGTAGAGTTGCAGCAGCAATGCGTTGATCAACACGAGGTCGCCCACTGTCAACCGTCCTGCCACCACACCGTCGGCGGCGCGCGCCATCAGCGCCACGGAGCCAATGCCGATGATCAGGCTCTGGGCGATATTGAGCGCGGCTAGCGAGGTCTGGCTCTTGACCGAGGCTTGTTCCCATTTGCGCAGATTTTCGTCATAACGCTCGGTTTCCCAGGCTTCGTTGCCAAAATACTTGACCGTTTCGTAGTTGATCAGGCTGTCGATAGCGCGCGTGTTGGCCTTGGAATCCAGTTCGTTCATGCGGCGCCGGAATGCGGTGCGCCACTCGGTGATGACGATCGTCATGGCGATGTAGATCACCAGGGTGACGAGTGTGATCAGGGCAAACCAGATATCGTATTTCCAGCCCAGAATCCCGCCTACCAGCAGCATTTCCACCAGGGTGGGCAAAATGCTGAAGAGGGTAAAACGCATCAGGCTTTCTATGCCACGCGTCCCGCGTTCGATGTCGCGCGACATGCCGCCCGTCTGGCGTTCCAGATGGAAACGCAGGTTGAGCGCATGCAAATGCTGAAATACCGTCAGCGCAATGCGGCGGATGGCGTTCTGGGTGACCTTGGCAAAGACGCCGTCGCGCAATTCATTGAAGAAGGTGGTGGAGAATCGCAGTACCCCGTAACCGATGATGAGCAGACCAGGTACGGCCACGAGCGCATGGGTGGGTTCCAGGCGATCGATGATGGCCTTGAGCGCAAGGGGCACCCCCACATTGGCCACCTTGGCCAGCAGGAGGCAGAAAAAGGCCACCGCCACCCTGCCCCTGAACGCCATCAGATAAGGCAACAGGCTGCGAATGGCACGCCAGTCCCCGCTCGTAAATTTGTTGGGAGAAAGGGGGTCGACAGGACTTCCTGGGCGGATACGCATGTTCGTGTTATCCAGTCATCAAACGGGCGGGATGAAGCCGATGGTCCGGCGTCAGCTCGCAAAGACCCAAAAAGCGGTCAGTGGGGGCATAGACCCTGTAGCGTTGCCCCGGGGTCCCTGCGTTGTCCCAGGGCAAGGTGCGACCTTGGCGGATGGCGAGTCCCTGGGCGTCATCGAGGTCCAGGCGCGGCACCCCCGACAA
>JAJZRV010000081.1 GCA_021850135.1 Pseudomonadota bacterium | reverse complement strand
TGGTAATCAGTATGAACGCGAGCCCGGCGCTGGCCTCGAGCACGGGCAAGGCCGCTTCCACCACGGCTGCCGTGTAATCGGGCGTATTGGGCTGCGGCAACCCCTGGGGTACGTACAGCAGCGACTGTGCCGCGTAATCGAAGGGGCTGTCCCAGGAGAGCGCTTCCGTTTCCGTCAGCCCCATCTCCTGCTGGTAGTGCTTGAAATCCCCATTGACCGAGAGCGTGGCCGAAGTGAAGATCCAGGATTTCGGGACGGCATCCCACTGCGATTTGAAGGTTTGGGCAAGGGACAGCGGCGTCAGATTGAGGTGCAGGGACTGACTGAAGCATTCCATCCAGCGGATCTGGTCCGTTTGGCCTTCGCCCTGCCAGGAGCGGGCCTGGACAAGCAGCGCTTCTGCACGCTGGGCAATGGCATGCAACCCCTCCGAGCGTTCGGCCTGATGCGCTACCAGCGCATGCAGGGACGCCAGCGTCGACACCACCTGGTCGAGCGCGCCGGTAAAGCGCTCAAAACGCATCACCTGGTCGTAAGCCAGCCGTCCCTCCTTGAGCGGGATGGCGAGTCGCAGGTCACGCGCGGCCTTCTCCAGGGCGAGGGCCGCATCGGGAATGTCCCTGAATTCCACGGACACGTTCAACGCCTCGCCCACGGCATCGCGTCCCAGATCCACCAACAGGCTGGTGGACAGGGAACGGCCAAAAAATGCTGTCGCGGTTTCGGGCAGTTGGTGGGCCTCGTCCAGGATGACCGTCTGCGCCTGGGGCAGCAGTTCGCCCGCGCCTTCATCGCGCAGCATCACGTCGGCAAAAAAAAGATGATGGTTGACCACAACCACATCGGCCTGCTGGGCTTCCTTGCGTGCGGACAGCACAAAACACTTGGCGTGATGCGGACACTCCTGCCCCAGACAGTTATCGCGCGTGGAGGTGACCTGGGGCCACAGTCCGGAATGCTCGGGAACCGACGTAAGTTCTGCGATATCCCCGCGAGTGCTGGACTGCGCAAATGCTGCCACCTGGTGCAGATGCACGACCTCGGCGCGGTCGCGCATTCTTCCCTCCCGCAGCGTCTGCTCCAGGTGGTAATGGCAGACGTAGTTGGATCGCCCCTTGAGCAGGGCCACCGTCACGGGGACCTGGAGTGCGGCGCGCAGCATGGGGATGTCCCGGTTGAACAGCTGGTCCTGAAGCGTCTTGGTGCCGGTGGAAACGATGACCTTTCCGCCAGACAGCAGTGCGGGAACCAGGTAGGCAAAGGTTTTCCCCGTGCCCGTCCCGGCTTCCGCGATCAACGAGCGGTTTTCCCGGATGGCGCTGTGAATGGCCTGTGCAAGATCGATTTGGCCCTTGCGGACGCGATAGTCAGTCAGGGCTCTGGCGAGTGGCCCCGCCTCGCCAAAGACCCGAGTCATGTCGTTCATCGCGTCAGTTTAACCCGTAACGGCGGATGAACCAGGACTTCATCAAATGCGCGAGCGTCAGGTACCCCACCAGGATGCCGATCAGGTAAGGCCAGAACTGGGGCGGCAAGGGCATGAAACCCAGGGCATGGGCAAAGGGCGAATAAGGCAGCCAGACCCCCACGGTGCAGATGACGAGGCTCGTCAGGGCGAGCGGCAGGCTGGCCCGGCTCTGGATGAAGGGAATGCGTCCCGTCCGGATGATGTGGATGATCAGCGTCTGCGACAACAGCGATTCCACAAACCAGCCCGTCTGGAACAGGGAGGCGCCCGCCTCGGTGTTGGCCTTGAACAGGAAGTACAGGATCGCAAAAGTCACGTAGTCGAAGATGGAGCTGATGGGGCCCACCATCAACATGAAGCGCGTGATGTTGGCGATGTCCCAACGCCGGGGTTTGGCGATGTATTCCTCGTCCACGTGGTCGGTGGGGATCGCCGTCTGGGAGAAATCGTAGAGCAGGTTGTTGGTCAGGACCTGGATGGCCTGCATGGGCAGGAAAGGCAGCCAGGCGCTGGCACCCAGGACGCTGAACATGTTTCCAAAATTGGAGCTTGCCCCCATCTTGATGTACTTGACGATGTTGCCGAACACCTTGCGCCCTTCGATCACGCCCTCCTCCAGCACCATGAGGCTTTTTTCCAGGAGGATGATGTCGGCGGATTCCTTGGCAATGTCCACGGCCGTGTCCACGGAGATCCCCACATCGGCGGCTTTGAGTGCGGGCCCGTCATTGATGCCGTCCCCCATGAACCCCACCACGTGGCCGCGCAGATGCAGCGCCTTGATCACCCGCGCCTTCTGGGCGGGCGAAAGCTTGGCAAAGACCACGACGTTTTCCGCCGCGGCCGCAAGCTGTTCGTCCGTCATGGCTTCAAGGTCGGATCCCAACAGGATCTGTTTGACCTTGAGTCCCACGTCGTGGCAGACCTTGCGCGTCACCACGTCGTTGTCGCCCGTGAGAATCTTGACTTCCACGCCATGCCGATGGAGTGCCGCAATGGCCTCGCGGGCGCTGTCCTTGGGGGGATCGAGGAATGCGATATAACCCACCAGCACCAGCCCGGATTCGTCCTTGACGCTGTAGGTGGTGGTGGTAGCCGGCGTTTCCTTGTAGGCAATGGCGATCACACGAAACCCGTCTTCATTGAGTTCGCGCGTCACCTGAACCAGTTTGTCGAGGTGGGAAGGGTCGAGGGCCACCGACTGGCCGTTGACCTCGGCAGCGGTACAACAGGAAAACACTTCCTCCACGGCCCCCTTGCAGATCAGCAGGTGGCGGCCTTTGCCTTCCACCACCACGGACATGCGGCGCCGCTGGAAATCGAAGGGGATCTCGTCCACCTTGCGGTAGTTGGCCCCGGCGCGCAGCTGGTCGTTCAGCCCGGCGTACTCGAGGACGGCCACGTCCAGCAGGTTTTTCAATCCCGACTGGTGAAAGCTGTTGAGGTAGGCATATTCCAGCACGTCCTCATTTTCGTGGCCATAGATGTCCACGTGCTTTTCAAGAATGATCTTGTCCTGGGTGAGCGTACCGGTCTTGTCCGTGCACAACACGTCCATGGCACCGAAATTCTGGATGGAATTGAGCCGCTTGACGATGACCTTCTTGCGGGACATGGCGAGTGCGCCCTTGCCCAGGTTGACCGTGACGATCATGGGCAGCATTTCGGGGGTCAGCCCGACCGCCACGGCCATGGAGAAGAGGAAAGCCTCCATCCAGTCGCCCTTGGTAAAGCCATTGATCAAAAACACCAGGGGCGTCATCACCAGGATGAAGCGGATCATCAGCCAGGTGAACTGGTTGATGCCCCGGTCAAAGCTGGTAAGCTGACGCTCGCCGCTGACCATCTGGGCCAGTGCACCGAAATAGGTGTCCGAACCGGTCAGCACCACGACCGCCGTGGCCGTGCCACTGACCACGTTGGTCCCCATGAAGCAGACATTGCCCAACTGCAGCGGATCCTTGCCCTGCACCTGTTCCGTGTTCGAAAACTTTTCGACGGGAAGGGCTTCGCCCGTCAGGGAGGACTGGTTGATGAACAGGTCTTTGGCCGTCAGCAACCGGACGTCGGCTGGAATCATGTCGCCGGCAGACAACTGGATCACATCGCCGGGAACCAGGGTATCAATGGGGACTTCGCGCCGCTGCGGCCCATGGGGCGTGAGATGGATATTGAAATAGCGATTGACCTCGTCCGGCACCCCGCTGCGACGATCCTTGCGCAGCACGGTGGCCGTCGTGCTGACCATGGCGCGCAGCCTTTCTGCGGCATTGCTTGAACGGAACTCCTGTACAAACGTCAGGGTGATGCTGAGCGCCACCATGATGGCGATGATCGTGGCCGCTTCGGTATCACCCAGATAAAACGACAGCGCCGACAGGGTCAACAACAGGACATTGAGGGGATTTTTGAAATAGGACAGCAGCTGGCGCACCGGGCTTCTGTGCTTTTCGTGCACGATGGCGTTGGGGCCATAGACCAGCAGGCGATCTTCGGACTCCCGGTCCAGCAATCCTTCGGAAGAACTGTCCATGCGGCGCAGGGCGATTTCCGCATCGGAGCCGGAAACTTCGAGAAGCAGCGTGGAGACTTTCGAGCTGATGGCCTCGGACAGCGGGCGACGGCTGGCTAGCCGGGAGACGAATTCGGTGATGTGCGCCATAAAACCTCAATTCCGGAACCCCGGAATTGAGTCACAGGACGATTACAACGTCATGACAAAGGGATTCCGAGCAGACCGGCAGTATCTAGTATTGCGTTGACTGGAACAATCCAAGATGGATCACCCTCTGGTGCTGTAAAGACCGCAATTTTCCGCCCGGCCCGCCCGGCCTGTCAACCCGAAATCCGCTTCAGGCTGCAGAAAAACTGATTTTTCCGCCCGCCACGCCGACCCGAACCGTATCCTTGGGCTTGAACTCGCCCTGCAGGATCAGTTTGGCCAACGGGTTCTCGATTTCCGCCTGGATGGCGCGCTTGAGCGGACGCGCGCCGTACACGGGGTCAAAGCCCGTCTCGGCCAGCTTTTCCATTGCCGCATCGGACACGTCCAGCCCCAGGTCCATTTTTTCCAGACGATCCTGGAGATAGCGCAGCTGGATGGCCGCGATGGCCTTGACCTGCTTCGCGCCCAGCGCATGGAACACCACGATCTCGTCAATGCGGTTGACGAATTCGGGACGGAAATGGGTTTTGACTTCGGCCATCACGGCCAGCTTGATGACCGCATAGTCGTCTCCCGACATCTGCTGGATCATCTGCGAACCCAGGTTGGAGGTCATCACAATCACCGTGTTCTTGAAATCCACGGTGCGCCCCTGACCATCCGTCATGCGGCCATCATCCAGAACCTGCAGCAGCACGTTGAACACGTCTGGATGGGCTTTTTCCACTTCGTCCAGAAGGATCACGGCATAGGGCTTGCGGCGCACGGCTTCCGTCAGGTACCCACCCTCCTCGTAGCCGACATATCCCGGCGGCGCGCCAATGAGGCGGGCCACGGAATGCTTTTCCATGAACTCGGACATGTCGATGCGAATGAGGTGTTCTTCCGAATCGAACAGAAAACCCGCCAGCGCCTTGCACAATTCCGTTTTGCCCACGCCCGTGGGCCCCAGGAACAGGAAGGAGCCGTACGGCTTGTTGGGGTCGCTCAAGCCCGAACGGGAACGCCGGATGGCGTCCGATACCAGGCGCACGGCCTCGTCCTGGCCCACCACCCGCCGGTGCAACTCGTCTTCCATGTGCAGCAGCTTTACGCGTTCCCCCTGCATCATCTTGGAGACCGGAATGCCGGTAGCCCGGGAAACGACTTCTGCAATTTCCTCGGCACCCACCTGGGTGCGCAACAGGCGATTGGGCTGTTTGGACGGCGCCTGCTCGCTGCTTTGGCGCAGCTGGGCCTCCAACTGCGGAATGCGTCCGTACTTGAGCTCGGAGGCCTTCTGCAGGTCGCCCCGGCGTTGTGCCGCTTCCATCTCGGCCCTGACCCGGTCCAGTTCTTCCTTGACGTGCTGGGTGCCCTGGACCTCTGCCTTTTCGGCCTTCCAGATTTCCTCCAGATCGGCGTATTCCACTTCCAGCTTGCGGATTTCCTCTTCCAGCAGGCCCAGACGCTTTTGGGATGCCTCATCGGTTTCCTTGCGCACGGCTTCGCGCTCGATCTTGAGCTGGATCAGGCGGCGAAACAGCTTGTCCATGGACTCGGGCTTGGAATCGATTTCCATCTTGATGCGCGAGGCCGCCTCGTCCATCAGGTCAATGGCCTTGTCCGGAAGGAAACGGTCCGTGATGTAGCGATGGGAAAGTTCTGCGGCCGCAACAATGGCGGGGTCCGTGATCTCCACC